>JBKDUV010000184.1:0-2900 GCA_046339335.1 Planctomycetia bacterium
CTTGAGCATGACTCCCACCCTCCCATCACTGTTTGTGCTTGTCTTGTTCGTTTCCGTTATTCCACTTTGCTTGAACTGCGGTCTTGCTGACGAGTTGTCCAAGGACACAAATGAGATCGAGACCTTGACGCCCCAAGAGGCGAAGGACTTGGTCGCGAGATTTCCGGGGAAGGATATAGAGGTTGAAATCAAAGGCATATTCCGGCATCCCGCTCCGCAGTGCTTACCTCTGAACGGGCTGAAGACGCTGGATGCGGAAACGGCAGCCGCGCTAGCGGCATATGGCAAAGCGGGGCTTGTGCTAAACGGGCTAGAGACGCTCGATGCCGCCACAGCCAAGGCACTGGCGGGGTCTAAGTGTCAATGGCTATTCCTGAACGGCGTAACGAAGCTTGATGCGGATTCCGCAAGGGCGGTTGCGGCCTTTAAGGGGCGATGGTTGTGGCTCTGCGGGCTGACCGCACTGAATGCCGACACGGCCAGATCGCTTGCAGCTTTCAAAGGCAAATCGCTTTGCCTCAACGGCCTCACCAAGCTAGACGCAGATGTCGGCAAGGCGCTTGCGGATTTTGAGGGCAAGACGCTTTACCTGGCCGGCCTAAAAACGATCGACGCCGATACGGCTCAGGTGCTCGCAGAGTCCACAGGTCGCTTTGGGTTATCGTTGCCTGGCCTGAATGCGATGGACACCGCCGCCGCCAAGGCGATTGCTGCAAACGAAAGATGGGACGGCGCACTGCCCAGCCTCACGTCGTTCGAGTCCCCAGACGCTATCAACATTGCCGCGGCACTCGCGACATACAAAGGGCGACTCGCTCTGCCCAACCTAAAGAAAATCTCTCCCAAGACTCTCTCCGCCCTGATTGCGAAGGAAGATGTCCAGATTCCCCCGATTGAGACGCTGGACCTGATCCCAGAGCCAGATGGGAGCGTCACAGAAGACTTCGTTATTCCGGAAGCGTTTCGGAAGAGGCAACTAAATCACAACAACTAGTATCGTTGACGTCGTTGCACCGAAAAGCCGAACGAAGCGATGCAGCGGACTCGCGATAAAATCGGGCGGTTTGGTTCGTCCAAGGTCGCGAGCCGCTGATCGCAGGCGTTCGCCCAACGGAAGGGCAGTCGCGTGCGGCGAGCCCGTGCTTTTCTTGCTTCGCACTTCTGCGGTAATCTATGGACGTTGGCTTGCCGCGTGCGTAGGAGAAAGACCATGGCTGTTCGCATCGATTCGCTCGGTATCGATCGCCTTAGCGTGCGCGATCGCCTCGACCTCATCGAGCAGATTTGGGATAGCTTGCCGGAGCAGGTCGAGCCCCAGGACATTCCTGAATGGCATCGTGCGGAGGTCGCCATGCGGCGCAAACGTGCCGCTGAAGAACCTGGTGTCGGCAAGCCCTGGCGAGAAGTGTTGGATCGACTTGAGGGTGGCTTGTGAGCCTGCCGGTCATCCTGCGGCCCGAGGCGGAATCCGATATCCAAGATGCCTGCGACCAGTTGGTGGGCGTTCGCGTTGGTCTTGGAAAGCAGTTCCTGGCCCGTGTGCGCGAGGTTCTTACTCGTGTCGAGAAGATGCCGGAGCTACACGGGGTCGTCCAGGAAGATGTTCGTGCTGCGAGGCTGAAGCAGTTTCGGTATATCGTCTACTTCGTCGTACTTCAGGATCATGTCGATGTGCTTGCCGTTTTGCACAGCGCTCGGGACCCCGCGGCTTGGCAGTCCCGCGTATAAAGAACCAGGGCAGCGCGAACCAAGCATTGGAGCAGACTCGCGATGTCGTCCAGCGGTGTAGCTGGGCCGATTGGTCGCGAGCTGCTCAACTTGGTCGTTCGCCCATAGGGTCCATGCGTAAAGTTCCCCCACGTCTTCATGTGCTTCTGGCGCGCGACTCCCCGCGTGCGCTCGTGATTCGTCGTGGCCCGTCGGATTGCGTTGCAACCATCCTCTGGAATAGGCATCGCGATGAGTTTCAGTTGGGGCAATGGCTCAAGGGCCGCATCTACGAGCGTCGCTCGGACATTTCCCCGGACGGCCAGTATGCGATCTATTTTGCTATGAACGGCAGGTGGCAGTCCGAGTCAAGGGGCTCGTGGACCGCAATCTCTCGCGTCCCATACTTGAAGGCGATCACGTTTCTGCCGAAAGGTGATTGTTGGAACGGCGGTGGGCTCTGGACTGGCCAGGACTCCTATTGGCTCAATGACGGTCAAGGGCACTCGCTAGGACTTGCGTCGCCTGCGGTGCATCGTGATCACAAGTATCAGCCATGCGAGTATTTCGGTGGGGAATGCCTGGGCGTCTACTATGTCCGCCTACTTCGTGACGGATGGAAGATGGTGGGAGAACGGATAAACGTCTCCGAGTGGAAGGCAAAGGATATGTTCGAGAAGAGCATCGGCAAGGGATGGAAACTCCGAAAGATCGCTCATGCTGAAGTCGGTGCTCCGATTGGCAAAGGCGTGTACTGGGACGAACACGAACTCGTCGGGCCTTCTGGATCCCAGGCCATTGCCTGTCCTGATTGGGAGTGGGCTGATCTGGATGCGGATCGGCTAGTCTGGGCGGCCAACGGAAAGTTGTTTGCGGCTTCAGTCGAGCCGAGTGGCCTCAGTAAAGTGGTTGAGTTGTATGATTTCGATGCCATGCAGTTTGAGGCAATCGAGGCTCCCTACTAAGAAAAGGGCGAACAAAGCGTTGGAGCAGACTCGCGATAGCGTCCTGCGGTATGGTGAGCGTATTGGCTGCGAGCTGCTCAACTTTATCGTTACGCGGAATCCTCAAGGCCTTGATGGATGCTCGGCTGGCGCAGCTTGTTAGGTCGCGTTTTGTAGGTGCTTTCTGAAGTTGCGGCTAGCGGTTAGGGGCCGCAGCGTGGATGCCCGGCGATGGGGTGGCTTGATGGT
>JBKDUV010000185.1:0-7723 GCA_046339335.1 Planctomycetia bacterium
GCTCAGGCGTGCCGAACGCAGCCAGTGCGGAGACCGCGCCGATCGACGAGTGCACGGCGAGCATGCCGGCGGCTGTCGGACAGTCGGCGGCCATCCGCGTGATCGCCCGGGCCAGGTCGCCGCACGTCGCCCCGGCACCGCCGAACGCGACAGGCACGGCCAGCCCCCACAGCCCCGCTGCGGCTGCCGCGGCCTCGGCCTCCGCGGAGAATGTGCCGAACGGCGGCGGCGGCGGATCGTCGAGCGGCGCCGCCGGGCCCGGCGGATGCGGCGGCGGGCCGTACAGCCGGCCCGCCGCCCGCAGCGCGGCGAACGCGGCCGTCGTGCGGTCGAGCACCGCGGTCACGGCGTCGTCGATCGCGTGGAACCGGCTGGCCGCCGCCAGTGCAAAGCCGTCTCCGGCCGCATCGACCGCGGCGCCGTTCCACACGGCCCGCGCGAGCCACGGGGCGTTCGTGGATGCAGCGGGCGACTGCGCCGGGTCTGCACGATGCGATTGGGCGCGGGGGTCTGCGGCAGGCTGCGATTCGCCGTGAGCTGCTTCGGCGTCGGGCACTATGCAGACCGCGCGGCCCGGCTGCTGGCGAGCCGCGGCGGCGATGCGGTCGGCATGCACCGCGGCGATGACACGGCGGACGAGCTTGAACGACTCGGTGACCTCGCCGCGGCCCGGCTCGAACGGACGCGTCAGGAGAACAGCCCGGCGAACCCGCCACGCCCGGGGCAGGTGCCGCTGCCGGGCGGCGATCCGCCGCCCCAACCAGCCGCGCACGCGGGCATGGCTCACCGCACCACGCTTGGAGAAGACGCGGGCACCGAGTCGCATGAGCGCTGCGCGGAGCACGGCCGGCTCGGGCACGACGACCGCCACCGGCCAGGGCAGCCCGTCGCCGACGACGCACACCTGGGCGACGGCGTCGTCCTCGGCAATCGCCCGCTCCACCTCGGCCGGTGGCAGTTTCACGCCGCTGGAAAGGACGAGCGTCTCCCGCAGCCGGCCCACGATCCGCACCTGGCCGTCATCGTCGATCTCGGCGCGGTCCCCGGTCTCGATCCAGCCTTCGGCCGCCGGCATGGCGAGCGACGGCGTGCGGCCGGCCGCAGCGGCGGGAAAAAGAATCCCACAGGCACGGCTCGGCGTGCGCACGAGCAACTGACCGCGGGATTCGGGCCGCTCGTCGAGCCGGACGTCGATGCCGGCCAGCGGCGGGCCCACCGTCCCAGGGCGGGCGATCCGCGGATTCGCGACCGCCACCACGGGACCGGCCTCGGCGAGTCCGTAGCCCTCGACCAGTGGCACGCCTGCGGCGGCGAAACATTCCGCGGTGCGGCGGCGGAGCGGAGCGCCTCCGGAGACGCAGACGCGGATGCCGCCGCCGAGCGCTGCCCGCAGGTCGGCGATCCTCCCCGAGCGGACACCACGTTCCAGCCGCTCGAAGGCGGCCGGCACGCCGAGCATCACGGTGGGGGGCAGCGCACGGCAGGCGTCGAGGAGCCGCGTCCGATCGCGGACGACGTTGAGGCAGCCGCCCCGAACGAGCGTCGTATATAGGTCGCCGGTGCGTGCCACGGCATGGCTCTGCGGCAGCCAGGAGAGCCGCACGTCACGCGGGTCGTCGAGAAACACGTCGGCCGCCGCCGCGGCGTTGGTCGCCAGCGCCCGCTGCGAGTGCATGAAACCGTGCGGATGCCCCGTCGTGCCCGACGACAGCAGGATCGTGCAGCAGGCATCTGGATCGCAGACGGCCAGCCGGGTCGCCAGTTCGGTGCGCAGCGCCGCGCGGTCGACGACCAGCGGCCGCCACTCCGACGCGCTCACGCCGGTGGCGAGGCGGATCCGGGCGCCGTCGGCCGCTCGCGCGTGTCGATGCGCGGACGCATCCCCGTGCCGCCCGCCGATCGCGAGCCCGCGTGGCTCGAGCCAGTCGATGAGCCGCCGCCGCTCCTCGGCGTCACTCCCCGCATGCAGGGCCACGTGGACGATGCCCGCCAGCAGGCAGGCGAGATCGACGACGATCCACTCCGGGGAGTGCGGGGCCTCGTGGACAAGCCGGTCGCCGGCCCGCAGGCCGGCGGACTCCATGCGCCGCGCCAGGACGACGGCTGCGGCGGCGAGTTCCGCCCACGTCAGCACCGCGGGAGCGGCGGAGGCAGCGTCGGCGGCGGCGGGGTCGGGGGCCGCGCCGTCAGCGACGGCAAGTCCGTCGACGATCGCCCGCCGGTCGGGACATTCGCTGACCCGGGCCGCCAGCAGTGCGACGAGCGATTCGGGACCAGAGGCCGCTGCGGCGGCCTGCCGGTCGGTGTCCGGGGCGTGACGGGCGAGGAGCGGATTCATGGGCCGATCACTCCATGCGCTCGACGAGGATCGCGATCCCCTGGCCGAGGCCGATGCACATCGTCGCCAGGCCGAGCCGGCCGCCGCCGGCGGCCAGGGCGTGGATGAGCGTGGTCGTGATCCGGGCGCCCGTCGCACCGAGCGGATGGCCGACCGCGAGCGCTCCGCCGCGGACGTTGACCCGCGCCGGATCGAGACCGAGGTCGTCGATGCAGTGGATCACCTGAGCCGCGAACGCCTCGTTGATTTCGACGAGATCGACGTCGCCGAGGGCGATCCCCGCCGCCGCGCCGCGGCAGAGGAGTTTTCGCGTCGCCGCGATCGGGCCGGTTCCCATCGCGGCCGGCGGCACGCCGACCACCGCCGTGGCGACCACGCGGGCCTGCGGCACGAGCCCCTGTCGGCGGGCCTCGGCCTGCGACATCACCAGCACCGCGGCGGCCCCGTCGCTCAAGGGCGCGGTCGTCGCGGCGGTGATCGTGCCGATCCGCGGCAGGAACACCGGCTCGAGCGCGGCCATGCCCGCGAGGGTCGTGTCGCGGCGGATCGACTGATCCGCCGCGGCTTCGACGGTCGCGCCCTGCTCGTCGTGGCCGAAGACGCGGACGATCTCGTCGTCGAACAGTCCGGCATCGTCCGCCCGTGCCGCCCGGGCATGGCTCTCCAGTGCGTAGGCCTCCTGCCGGCGGCGATCGATGCCGTACGTGGCTGCGAGGTGCTCCGCGGTCAGTCCCATCGAGAGCATGCCTCGGCTCGACCGGGCCAGTGCCCGCGGATGAATGTCCACGGCCGACTCCATCGGCAGGTGCTGCATGTGCTCGACGCCCGCGACCACCTGCACGTTCTCGGCACCGGCGGCGATCGCATGGCAGGCCTGGGCGAGCGCCTGCAGGGACGACCCGCAGAGCCGGTTGACGGTCGTGCCGGCGACGGCCAGGGGCAGGCCCGCCATCAGCGCGGCGGTGCGGGCGACGTTGCCCCCCAGTTCGCCGCGCTGCTGCGTGGCGCCGACGATCACATCCTCGATCGTGTCCGGATCGACTCCGGCCCGAGCGACGACGTCGGCGACGACGGCCGCCAGCAGTTCGTCGGCGCGGACGTTGCGAAACAGGCCGCGGTCGGCGTGCGACCGGCCGATCGCCGTGCGGCAGCAGGCGACGATCACGGGCGTCGTCTCGGGGCGCGTGGCGGGAGAAAGATGCATGCGATGTCTCTCGCGTGTCGCTCAGGGTGCCGTGAACCGGCCGCCGCGCGCGGCGATCGCCCGGAGCCGCGGAATCGGATGCATGCGCGGACCGAGATCGGCCAGCGGCTCGAGCCGGCGCAGGATCTCCGCCGCGCCCAGCGTGTCGGCCCAGGCGAGGAGTCCGCCGCGGAACGGCGGGAAGCCGAGCGCATGGATCACCGCCAGGTCGATGTCGCGGCCGTCGCGGACGATCTCCTCGTCGAGGGTCCGCAATGCCTCGAGGAGCATCGGCAAGAGGAGCCGGTCGGCGATCGTGCGGTCGTCGCTGACACGCGGGGCGACGGCGTAGCGGGCGGCGATCTCGCGGCCGGCCTCGTCGGGCCCGAGGGATCGCGGCTTGCCTCGGGAGACGTCATAGCGGAAGAAGCCGGCACCGGTCTTGTGGCCAAGCCGGCCGGCCTTGACGAGCGCGGGAATCACCGGCGCGGCCGCGATCCGGTCGCCGTAGGCGGCGTTCATGACGAGTCCGGCGTAGAACGCGGTGTCGAGGCCGATCAGGTCATAGAGCTCGAGCGGCCCGAGCGGCATGCCGAAGCCGCGGGCCACGCGGTCGATGCGGCGCCAGTCGATCCCCTCGCGGACCAGTTCCACCGCCTCGTGCAGGTAGGGATTGAGGATCCGGTTGACGAGAAATCCCGGGCTGTCGCGGACGACGATCGGGCACTTGCCGAGCCGCTTGGCGTGGGCGACGACGGCGGCGACGGTGTCGTCGCTGGTAGCAGGGCCGCGCACCACCTCGACGAGCGTCATGCGCCGGACGGGATTGAAGAAATGCATGCCGCAGAAGCGGGTCGGGTCGGCAAGCGGCTCGGCGAGCCTGGCGATCGGGTTCGTCGAGGTGGTGGTCGCGATGATCGTGGTCGGCGCCACCGCGCGTTCGATGTCGACGATCACCTGCTGCTTGACGTCGGTTCGTTCGCTGACGCTTTCCACGACGAGGTCAGCTGCGGACGCCGCGGCCGTCGACGTCGCGATCCGCAGCCGGCCCGCCAGCGCCAGGGCCCCCGCCGGGTCGGTGGCCCGCGTCGTCCGGTCCCAGGCGGCCTCGGCGAGGATGCCCGGCACGGCTCCCTCCAGCGTGGCCGCGTTCACGTCGCACAGCGTCACCGGCAGCCCCGCGCGGAGGTGCGCCGCGGCGATGCCGGCGCCCATGATGCCGGCGCCGATGACGGCGGCCGATGCCACCGCCGGCACGTGCGCCGCGGTCTCGTCCGCCGCTGCGACGCTCGCCGTCACGCCGCTGTCGCGCCGGTTCCGCTCGCCGATCTGGAAGACGCGGAGCAACTGGGCCGCCACCGGCGTCCGCGCCAGGCTCGCGAACGCGGTCGACTCGATCCGCCCGGCGGCTACGGCATCCACATTCGCTCCCGCGAGGACCGTATCCAGGATCCGCGGCGGAGCCGGATAGTGGCCTCCGGTGCGGCCGAGGATGACGGCCGACGACGTCGCTTCGAGGAAGTCGCGTTCGATCGGGTCGATCTCGATGCGGCCGGCCTGACGTCGGCGGCGGGGAGCGATCCGGTTGCCGGCCCGCCAGGCATCGATCAGCCGCCGGGCGGTTTCCAGCGCCTGATCGGCGGGCACACAGGCATCGACGAGCCCCGTCCGCTCGGCCGCCGCCCCGCCTATCGGCTCGCCGGCGACGATCAGTTCGATGGCGGGCCCCGGGCCGATCAGCCGTGGCAGCCGCACCGTGCCTCCCCAGCCGGGCAGGAGCCCGAGCTTGACCTCTGGAAACCCGAGCGACGTGTGGGGCGACGTTGTCGCCACGCGCAGATCGCAGGCCAGCGCCAGTTCCAGGCCCCCGCCGAGGCAGATCCCGTCGATGATCGCCACGCTCGGCCAGCTTGCAGCCGAGAGGCGGGCGAACAGTCCGCGGCCGGCGTCGCAGGCCGCCGCGATCTCGGCCTCGGGCCGGAGGCGGAGTGTCTCCAGCCGCGCGACGTCCGCGCCGGCGAAGAACGATCCCTGTCTGCCAGAGAGCAGCACCACGTCGCGCAGGTGGCCGTTGTCGGCCCAGCCCGCGATCTCGTCGAGCGCGGCCCCCAGATCGGCGGCCACCTGCGGCGTGATCACGTTGTGACGGTGGTCAGGCACCGCGAACGTCAAGGTCGCCAGGCCGTCGTCGAGCCGGGCGAGGATGACCGTCGTGCGTGCGGCTCCTGAAGCGGTCTCGGCAGCATTCGAAGCGGTCGGCATGGGGGATTTCGGCGGTTTCGCTTGCCCTGAGGCCGGAAACCGGTAGTGTATCGGGGTTGTCGCGGGGCGGAGAGTCCCCTTTGATGCTCGTCAACATGCACGCACGGATGCAGAGGTCGTCGATGCCGTCCACATCCTCACCATCGCCCATGGCCGACCGTCCCCTCTGGCCCGCCGGCCCGGCCGCGGCCATGCTCCGGGACGCAGGTTCGGTGGCCCAGGCACTCGCCTGGGCGGCCCTCGTCGCCGTCGCCGTGGCCGGTCGGCTCTGGCAGCCGGAGTGGAATGGCACGCGGCTCTGGAACGTGACCCCGCTCGTGGCCGTGGCGCTCGCCGCCGGAGCACTGTTCGGCAATCGTCTCGTGGCCGCAGCCGCGCCGCTGGTTGCGCTGGCGATCAGCAACTTGTTCGAACCGTCTTACAGAAGCCTCGTGGTCGCGGGATCCGTGTATGCCGCCAGCGCGTGGCCGGTGCTGTTCGGTGGCGTCGCCCGCCGCGGCGGCTGGCTTGGCGTGCTCGGCGGCGCGGTCGCCAGTTCGCTCGTGTTCTTCGTGGTCACCAATTTCGCCCACTGGGCGGCGATGGGTGACTATCCACACGATTGGTCCGGTCTCGTCGAGTGCTACCGTCAGGCGCTGCTGTTCTACAGGCCGCCGCTGGCCGACGTCGTCTGGAGCCTTGTTTTCTTTGCCGGCATCGCGGCGGTGACGGCGGCTGTCAGCCGGTTCGAGGCGGTGCTCGGCACACGGCCGGCAGCAGTGCGGCTGGGCGGTTCGCGGTTCGGAGCAAACGATCCGCGAAGAGGCCGGCTTGACTGACGAACAGGCCGGTTGAGAATGCAGGGGCAGCCATGTGCTGCACAGTCGCGGGAATGGCGGAATTGGCAGACGCGCCAGGTTGAGGGCCTGGTGGTAGTAATACCGTGCAGGTTCAAGTCCTGTTTCCCGCACTCGATCGATCGACGGTGTGACGCAAGCGGCAGAGCACTCTGCAGAAGATGAGCAGTTCCGAGCAATCAGCCGCGAACGAACCCGCGGACGCCGATTCGTCGGCGCCGCGTCGCATTCCGATCGGAACGCAGCGGCCCGGCGTGAAGCCCCCGTCGCTGGCGACAAGGTATCAGTACGTGACGCCGGCCAAGCCCGCTGCCGAGCCGACCGATGCGACTGCGGTGCCGGCGGCGACGGCGGAACAGGGAGCGGACGCGGTCGTCGCCGCGGCCGGCTCGCCTGACGCTGCCGCCGGGACCTCCGTCAGCCCCCCGGCTGCCAAGCCCGCCGCGGTTGACTCCGGCGAGAATCGCGGCCGGGGCGGCCGCCGCGACCGGCGGCGCGACTCGGGCAGCAAGGCTGCGTTCACCGACACGTTGCCGCCTTCGCGCCGGGTCTCCATCCCCAACCTCCGCGCCGCGCTCGACGAGGATCTGGAGGCCGACTTCGAGGCGGCCGTGGCCGGCATCGAGGTCGAGGACTTGTTGACGACATCCGCCGCCGCCCGTGTTGATGCCCCGCTCGAACCGGGTACGCGGGTCAACGGCCGCGTCCTCTCGCTCGGCCCCGACACGGCGTTCATCGACCTCGGACTGCAGCGGCAGGGAGCGATGAAACTCGCCGGCCTGATGGAGGCCGGTGTCGAGATCCCCGAGGTCGGCCAGACGGTCGAGGTCGCCGTCGGCTCACGAAACGAGGAGGACGGCCTGTACGACGTCGCCCTCGCCAACCGGGCCGTGGCCGTCGAGGATTGGTCACAGCTCCAGGCAGGGATGGTCGTCGAGGCCAAGGTCACGGCGGCCAACAAGGGAGGCCTCGAGTGCCAGGTCGCGGGGCTCCGTGGCTTCATGCCGGCGAGCCTCGTGAGCACGTGGCGGATCGACAACCTCGAGGAACTCGTCGGCCAGACGCTGGAGAGCCTGGTCACGGAACTCGTTCCCGAGGCCCGAC
>JBKDUV010000186.1:0-2788 GCA_046339335.1 Planctomycetia bacterium
CGGATCGGCACCGAGGGGGCCGACGCGCTCTGCTCGCTGCTTCTGGACGTCCTCATCGATGGCTACTTTCCCGTGCTCGAGCAGTTCGGCGACCGGCTCGAGGCGCTCGAGGAGGAGGCCCTCGACCGGCCCACGCGGCGGACGCTGGTGTCGATCCACGACGTGCGGAACGACCTGATGACGCTCCGCCGGGCCCTGTGGCCGACCCGCGACCTGCTCCATGCCCTGGGCCGCGAGCCGACGCCGCTGGTCGGGGAGCACGCCCGGGCGCACTTCCGCGACTGCTACGACCACACCATGGAACTTCTCGACCTGATGGAGAACTACCGTGAGATCGGCAGCGACCTGCGGGACATCTACCTCGCGAGTCTCAACAACCGGATGAACGACGTCATGAAGGTGCTGGCGGTGATCGCCACGATCTTCATGCCGCTGACCTTCATCACCGGCTATTACGGGATGAACTTCGACACCGCATCACCGTGGAACATGCCGCTCTTGCGGTTTCCCTACGGCAGCCTCGTCGCCGCCGGGATGATGCTGGCGACGACGGTCGGCATGGTGGTTTTCTTCTGGCGCCGCGGCTGGCTGCGCCGCTGGCACTGAACGCCCCTCGGCGCGTGAGAGATAAAGACTGGGGAACTAGGATTCGAACCTAGACTAACTGGTTCAGAGTCGCCAGCGGCCGTCGTAGACTGACTGATCCTCGTGATCGACTTTCATTGATTCTCTCGGAGAAAATGGCAAAAGGTGGTTGATTTGGTGCTACCGACTTTTGATGGATTTTGAGCCCAGCGGTAGCACCGAGGTAGCACCGCGACATCCGAGCGATTCAAGGAGGTCGCATGATCACGGCGGGGACGAGCGAGATCACGAAGCGAACGGCACCGACTCGCCGACGGCTCACGAAGCGGTCAATCGAGGCGATCCCCACGCCCGACTCCGGGCGCATCGCCATCTTCGACGAAGACCTGCGCGGCTTCTGCATCGTGCTCACGTCGGCCGGCTCGCGCACCTACTACCTCTATCGCAAGGTCAACGGCCGGCCCCAGCGCATCCGCATCGGCAACTACCCCGAGCTCGCGCCCGAGGCGGCCCGCCGCCTGGTCGAGAAGGCCGTCGGCGAGATCGCCGAGGGGAAGGATCCGATGGCTGAGCGGCGCAAGCGCCGCCAGCGCAACGCTCAAGACCCGTCCTTCAGCGAGCTGCTCGAACACGCCCTCGAGCACCACTGGAAACCCCGCTGCCGCACCTGGAAGCAGATGGAGAAGACCTTCAACACCTACTCCGCGGGCTGGAAGCACCGCCGCCTCTCGACCGTGCGCAAGATCGACGTGATGGAGCGGCACGGCCGCATCGGCCGGGAGAACGGCCACTACGTCGCCAACCGCTGGCGCTCCCTGATGCACCGGCTCTACGAGATCGCGGCCTCCGACTTTGACTTCCCGGGCGCGAACCCCGCGCACCGCGTGAAGCCCTTCCCCGAGCAAGAGCGCGAGCGGTTCGTGACGCCCGAGGAACTCCCGCGCCTGTTCGACGCGATCGACGCCGCGCCGGACGTGCGCATCGCCGACTTCCTCCGGCTCGCGCTCTACACGGGCGCACGCAAAGGCGCACTCCTGCGGATGAAGTTCATCGACGTGGACCTGGCCCGCGCCGTGTGGACGATTCCGGCCAGCGACTCCAAGAACGGCGCAGTCGTTCACGTTCCCCTCGTACCCGCGGCGGTCGAGGTCATCCGCGCCCGGAAGAGCGCGGCTGAAGGCAGCGACTACGTCTTCCCGGGCCGGCACGGGCACGGCCACCTTCAGGATCCGACCAAGCCGATCGCGACCGTGTTCAAGGCCGCCGGCCTCGAGGACGTGCGCCTCCACGACCTGCGCCGTACCTACGGCTCATGGCAAGCCGCGAGCGGTTCGTCTGAGCTGCTGATTGGCAAGAGCCTCGGCCACCGCCACAGCGCCGCAACCCGCGTCTATGCCCGGCTCACTCTCGACCCCGTCCGCGAGTCCGTCGAGCGAGCGACCTCCGCGATGCGGGCCGTCGTCGACGCCGACCGCGAGCGCCGCAAAGCATCCGAAACGAAGAAGGCTGTGTGATGAAGAAGCCGAAGCCAGTGAAGAAAAAAGCGGCCAGCGCGCCGCCGTACCTGACCGACGAGGAACTGGCTTCCGGCGACTGGGTTGAGTGCAAGCCCGCGCGCCTTCCCCCGAATCTCCGGTCGATCAACGGCATCGACCTCCCGGCCGACCTGGACGAGACGCTCAGCGATTACGCCCTGGATGCCGCGCTCATGCTCCAGCAAACGGAGATGGACGCCCTGGGCGCGGCGCAGCAGTTCCCGCCCGAGTTCACGAACATCGACTACGCCGAATGGCAGCTGCGGCAATTCGAGGCCAACGGCGAGGCCGTCCGGTCCCGGTTCGACACGATCTATGCGTGCTGCCTGCACGCCGTGCGCCAGGGTTTCTTCGCGGCGCTGACCCGGTACGCGGACGAGTTGAAAGGCACCGCCGAGGCGAGGGCGCTAGAAAAGGCCCGCGCCAGCGCCGCCAAGGCATCGGCAGCCAAGAGCAAAAAAGCTGCGCCACGACGAGAGGCGATTCGCGCCCGATACCTCGAGCTCAAGAAGACGAAGTCGAAGAAGACAAACCGGCTGACCACTCTGGAAGCCGAGTTCAAGGTGAGCAGTCGCCATCTCCAGCGCATCGTGAAGGGCCTCGACTAGGTTCTGTCTGAGAACGCCATTTTGAGGCAGCGTTGGATCATTGCGAGCTTCATCATCGCG
>JBKDUV010000187.1:0-10672 GCA_046339335.1 Planctomycetia bacterium
CTGACCCCTCGCCCTCAACTGGCCTCTGGTCAAACGCTTTTGTTCGACCTGTGAGAACGGAACCCAAAGAGCCGGATGTGTGAACCACAAGTCCGGTTCCGTGAGAGGCCTGGGGGCGAAAGCCCCCGGGCCTACTCGACAAAAGGTGGCTGTCACCTTTTTCTTTCGCTCAGCCGCGGACCGCCTGCCGCACGATGCCCGCGAGCATGCGCCGGAAGACGAGTTCGTGGAGCGGCCAGATCGCGTACCAGTAGGCGAGGCCGCCGAGGCCGCGCGGGTCGAAGACCGCCGTCTGGTGGATCGTGACGGTGCCGTCCCGCGGAACCACCTCGAACTCCAGCCAGCCGCGGCCCGGCATCTTCATCTCCGCCGCCAGCCGCAGCCGCCGCGGGCGGTCGCAGGCCTCCACCCGCCAGCAGTCGAGCGGCTCGCCCACCTCGAGACGGTCGGGATCGCGGCGACCGCGGCTCATCCCCGGGCCCCCGATCGCCCGGTCGATCCAGCCGCGGAGCGACCAGAGCCAGTCGCAGGCATACCAGCCGTGCTGGCCACCGATTCGCTCGATCGCCGCGAACGCCCGGTCGGGCGCGACGGCGACGACGGCGTGGCGGTGGTCGACGAGCCGCGTCCCCTGCTGCTTGCCACCGTACCGCTGTGGCAGGTCTTCGACGTCGGCCAGATCGGCCCAGCGTAGGCCGGCGAACTCGCGATCCTCGGTCTGCATCGCGTCGCGGACCGCCGTGGCCAGGTTGCGTGGCCGGATGGCGAACTCGCGCAGGGCGGCCTCGTTGGTGACCACGGTCGGGTTTTTGAGTCCGTCGATCAACTTGCGTCCCACCTTCGAATACCGCGGCGTCACCAATTTCAGCCACAGGCTGGAGAGCCGCGGCGTGAGCACGGGCACCGGGATAAGCAGCCTCGTGAGGCCGCGTTGCCGGGCGTACTCCCGCATGATAGCGCCATACGAAACCTTGTCCGGACCACCGATTTCGAAGATCCGCGGCCCCGCCGGGGGCAGGTCGAGGGCGGCCGCCAGATAGGCGACCACGTCGCCGATCGCGATCGGCTGGGTGGGCGTGGCAAGCCAGGCGGGGCAGATCATCACCGGCAGCCGCTCGACGAGCGTTCGCACGAGGTCGAAGGAAAAACTCCCCGCACCGATGATGATCGAGGCCCGGAACTCGACAACGTCGTGGCCGTCGGCACGGAGGATCGCCCCCACCTCGTGCCGGCTGCGGAGGTGGGCCGAGAGCCGGTCGTCGTCGGCGCCGAGGCCGCCGAGGTAGACGATCCGGCCGACGCCCGTCTCCCGAGCCGCCGTGGCAAACCGTTCGGCCGCCAGCCGGTCGGCCCGTTCGAAGTCGACGCCGCTCTCCATCGAGTGAACGAGCCAGTAGGCGACGTCGATGCCGGCACAGGCCCGGGCGAGGTCGGCGGGGTCGGTGGCGTCGCCCGCCATCACCTCCGTCAGCGGCCCGGTGCGACCGGCGAGTTTTTCTGGACGGCGGGCGAGGCAGCGGACCGCGATCCCGCGTCGCTCGAGTTCCGCGAGCAGGCAGCCGCCCACGTAGCCCGTCGCGCCGGTGAGCAGGACCCGCATGGTGGTCGGGGCGGGGCCCTGTCCTCAGGGGTCTGCGTTAAAGTCGAACGCCTCATCCATCCGGGTCGGATCGCCGGTCTTGAGGCCGTAGAGGAACCAGCGGACTCGCTGCTCGCTCGTGCCGTGCGTGAACTTGTGCGGCTCGACGTAGCCCTGCATCCGCTTTTGGATCTTGTCGTCGCCGATCTGCTCTGCCGCTGTGACGGCCTCGCGGATGTCGGCCTCGCTGATATTCTGGGCGTACTTGGCCATGTAGTGGGCCCAGACGCCGGCGAGGAAGTCGGCCTGCAACTCCATGCGGACCGAGAGCTTGTTGTACTCGGCCTCCGACATCCGCGGCCGCCTCGATTGCACCTCGTTGCTGATGCCGAGCAGGTTTTGCACGTGGTGCCCGACCTCATGGGCGATCACGTAGGCCTGGGCGAAGTCGCCCGGGGCTTCGAAGCGATGGCTAAGCTCATTGTAGAACGCCGGGTCGATGTAGACCGTGCGATCGAGCGGGCAGTAGAACGGCCCGGCGCCGGCGTCGGCGAGACCGCAGCCGCTGCGGACCCGGCCCGTGAACATGACGAGCTTCGGCGGGGTGAAGCGGCGTTTGAACACCTTTGGAAACAGCTTCGCCCACACGTCCTCGTTGTCGGCAGCGATCGTCTTGATGAACCTGCCGATCTCGTCGTCGATCGGCTTGCCGGCCTGCTCCTGGCGGCCGGCAGGGCCGGCGGCATCGGGCGCCACCTGCAGGGCCTTCATCGGGTCCACGCCGAGGAACATGAGCACGATCATGAACAGGAGCGTGAGCAGGCCGCCCCCCACCACCACCTGCTGGCCGACGCTCCGCCGGTCCTCGACGTTCTCGCTCTGCCGTCTGCCTTCCCAACGCATCCGCTGATTCCCTCCGCAGGAGTGACGATCGTTCCCCGGCGCCAGTCCGACGCCGATCTGTGGATTCTAGGGGCTGGCGGCGGCGGATGCACGTTGCCAGCACGGCGCCGGGACACGAGCCGCTAAACGATCCCCGGGCGAGAGGAGACGAGCCGCGACCGCCGTCAGTCGGTCGGCAGCGGCCGCCCCTTCGTCTCGGGGGCGAAGGGGAGCACGGCCAGACCGAGGAGAAACACCGTGCACATCAGCATCCCGGCCGGCCGCATCGGCTCCGCCGAGCCGGCGAACACGCTGCTCGAGAGCTGGCCGAGGAGGAACGGCCCGCTGGCGGCGACGAACCGGCCGACGTTGTAGCAGAAGCTCGTGCCGGTGCTCCGCAGCCTGGTCGGGAACAGTTCCGGAAAATAGATCGCGTAGCCGGCGAACAGGGAAAACTGGCAGAAGCCCATCAGCGGCAGCATCCACCAGATGTCGCTGATGTCGTCAAGGAAGCGGAACACGAGCAGGGTCGAGGCGAGGGCGGCGCTGAACGCCAGCGCGAAGAACGGACGGCGGCCGAGCCGCTGACAGATCCGGGCGGCGAGCATCATTCCGGCGAAGGCCCCCACCTGGAGCATCATCAGGGCCACGCCCGACCAGATCGTGAGCTTGCCGGCGAGCTCCTTGCCCTCGTAGCCCTGGGCCTTGAACGACTTTTCCAGGACGCTGCGCTGCAGGTCGATCGAGAAGAAACCGATCCCCCACAGGCCGATCACGCCGGCGCAGGCGAGGAGCATGCCGACGATGGCGTTCTTCCGCCAGCGCGGGTCGGCGAACAGGACGCCGTAACCGCCGAGCTTCTCGCCGGTCTTCTCGGACCGGGCCTTCATTTGCTGCCACTGCTCGGGCTCCTTGAGGCCGGCCCGGATCTCGAGGGCGAGGAGGGCGGGGAGGGCGCCGATGACGAATTTCCAGCGCCACGGCTCCCAGCCGTAGATCGTGGTGCCGAGGTGATATTGCGCCTGCCCGAGGCCGATGCCGATCAGGGCCGCCGCGAAATTCCCCACTGCGGAAAGCGCCTGGAGCAGGCCGAGGGCGTAGGGGCGGGCCCGGTCGGGCATGACCTCGGCGACAAGCGCCACGCCGACGGCGAACTCGCCTCCCACGCCGAGGCCGGTGATGAACCGGTAGAAGGCGAAGTCCCAGAAGCCCTGCGACAGCGCCGACAGGCCGGTGCAGAGGGAATAGATGACGATCGTGATCATCATCGTCTTGGCGCGGCCGAAGCGGTCGCCGATGACACCGAAGATCAGGCCGCCGGTAGCCCAGCCGAGCATGACGATGCAGGTGGAGAGGCCGCCGTAAAAGTCGACCTGACCGTTGAAGGCCTTGCGCTCGTCCGCGGTCATCGTCGCCGGGTCGAGGGATACCGAGGCGAGCAGCGTCTGCATCGCCGGCTTGCGGGCGAGGTTGAAGAGCTGCTGGTCGAGGCAGTCGAAGAGCCAGCCGAGGGCGGCGACGATGAGCACGAACCAGTGATAGCGTGTCATCCCCTGGTGCCAGGGGCCCGAGGTGGCACCGGCGGGCTCGCGCGGCGCATCGAAGTGGGGCAGATCGGCCATCGTCGCTCCCGCTGGCTGCGTGTCAGCCAAGCGCCTCCTCGACCCGGCGCATGTAGGCGATGCTTTCCCTGGCGAGCCGCTCGGCCCCGGGAGCATAGTCGAATACCTCCACGCTCACCCAGCCGGCGTACTGCGCCTCCTGCAGGGCGGCAAAGATCGGGGCGAAATCGACCGCCCCGAAGCCCGGCCCCTGGAGGTTGACGTCGTTGGCGTGGAAGTGCTCGAGGTGGCGGGCGTTGGTCCGGATGATGTCGGGGATCGGCTCGTCCTCGGAGGCCATCGCCTTGACGTCCAGGTGCAGGCAGACGTGCGGCGAGCCGATCCGCTCGATCAGCCTGCTGGTTTCGGCGGCCGTGGTGAGGACGTCGGTCTCGATCGGCGCGAGCGGCTCGAGAGCCACGACGGTGTCGGTCATCTCCAGCACCGGCACGAGCCGGGCGAAGACTTCGTACAGGTGGTTCAACGCCTGCGCGGGCGTGACCCCGGGCACGAGGCTGCGCTGCTTGGGCGAACCGAACACCAGCACCCGGCCGCCGAGGTCGTGGCAGAGGCGGGCGAGCGCGGCGAGATGGTCGGTCGTGCGGCGCCGGACGTCGGCGTCGGGATGGGCGACATGAAAACCCTCGGTGCGGGCGAGCAGCCAGTGGAGGCCGACACAGTCGAGGCCGGCGCGGGCGATGGTCCGACGCAGCTCGCTCCGTTCGGGGCCGTCGATGGCGGCGGCGTCGGCGGCGAGCGTGAACGGGGCGATCTCGATCCCCGTGTAGCCGCAGTCGGCCGCGAAGTCGCAGGCCTTGGCCAGCGGCCAGTCGCCGAAGGTCTCGTTGCAGATCGCGTAACGAAAGGGGACGGTCATCGACAGGCCCACGTGGGAAAGCGGAAAGAGTAGCAGACGATCGGCCGGCTGCACCGGCCCCGGCCGTTCCCCGGTCGCACCGGGCCGCATCAGCCGACGCGAGCCGGCCGGCCCGTCCGCGCCGAACGGTAGCAGGCCTCCACGATGGCCACGGCCTTCCGCCCCTCGCCGCCGTCGAGCGCGGGCCGCCGCCCAGCGCGGATCGCGGCGAGAAACTCCTCGAAGTTGCGGGTGTGGCAGGCGTAATTGATCGCCATCGGGTCGGCGGCGCCCCCCGACGTGCCGCTCGTGCCGCCGAACCGGCCGCGGGTGGCGTCGTCATCCGGCGCCCGCTCCCGGAACCGCCAGCCGACGAGCTGCTCCTCGAGGACCTCCGCCGTGCCGTCGCGGCCGCCGACGAGCAGCCGGCGAAGCTGGCCGGGATAGATGCTGGTCGCGGCGAGCAACTGCCCAAGGGCCCCGTCGCGGAAGCGGAGCACCGCCACGCACGTGTCCTCGACCTCCAGCCGCTCGGCGTCGTGGGCCCGGACGGCGGTCAGCGCGACGACGCTCTCCACCGGGTTTGCCTCCGGCTCGAGGCCGGGCATCGTGGCCCCGGCGATCCACTGCACCGCGTCCACGCCGTGGATCGACTGGTTCATCAAGGCTCCGCCGCCGTCGAGCGCCCGAGTGCCCTGCCAACGGCCCGGCCCGTAGTAGGCGTCGTCACGCCACCACGGCACGTAACTGGCGACCACGGCCAGCGGCCCGAACCTGCCGGCGGCCGCGGCGGCATGGAGGACGCCGATCACCGGGTTGAACCGCTGCGGGAAGATCGCGCCGAGCGTGATGCCGGCCCGGTCGCAGGCCGCGATCATCCGGTCGATGCGGCGCAGCGTGATCTCCAGCGGCTTCTCGCAGATGACGTGGATGCCGCGGCGGGCCGCAGCGAGCACCGCTGGCAGGTGGGCACCCGATGGCGTGGCGACGGTGACGAAGTCGGGCTTCTCGCGGCGCAGCATACGGGCCGTGTCTGCATGCCAGGCGCAGGAGAACTCGGCTGCGAACGCCCGTCCCTTCTCCTCGGTGCGGCAGGAGGCGGCGACGAGCTCGACGCCGGGGATGTCGCGGAGCGCCCGGGCGTGCATCCGGGCGATGGCGCCGATTCCGATGATTGCCGCACGCATGCTGGCGATCCCTGTGGGGCCGACGCTCGACCTGGTCGGCTAACGCGGCGTGTAGAAGCGGTCGAAGAGCCGGTCGCAGACGCGATGGAACGGGGCCAAGGGCCCATCGTGGCAGGTGCCACTCCGCGGATCGCAAGGTCCGCCGTAGATCGGTCCACCAGTCGGCACGCCGGTCTGACCCACGAGGTCGAATGGCTGCGGCGGGTGTGCCGGATGGCAGGGAGGCGGTGGAACGCAAGGCGCGAGGGCCCGCGGTTCGCCGCAGAAGTGCAGCGGTTCGAGTGGTGCGGACCAGTCGGACGGCCTGTCGCTGCGCGGCGGGAGCATGGTGGCGAGCATCTTCTCGGCGTCGCCGCCGGTCACGGCGGGATCGATGCGCGGCGTTCCGGCGAGCGGGTCGGGGCCGCGGTTGAGCGGTGCCGGGGCGGCATCCGGCCGCACCGGTTGCGGGCCGGGGAGCCGGTCGGGTGCGTTCGCGGCACTCGGGTCGCCGCCCTGGCCTGGCGCCTGGGCGGCGGCGGCGGCAGGTGCCAGCGGTTCGGTCGCTTGTTCGCCGAGCACGATGAAGGCCCGCGGATCATCCGCTGCGGCGCCGGA
Source organism: Planctomycetia bacterium (assembly GCA_046339335.1). Taxonomy (GTDB): domain Bacteria; phylum Planctomycetota; class Planctomycetia; order Pirellulales; family UBA1268; genus QWPN01. The sequence goes on from JBKDUV010000187.1 coordinate 6,703, forward strand.
GAGGAGGACGATTCGCGTCGGAAATCGCAGTCCTTGCCGCGCCGCACCGGTGGCGGTGGCAACGGCCGCGGCTGGGATTGCAGTGTGGTCGTCCGCGTGCTCCGTGAACAGGGCAGGCGGGGCCGAGGGCGCCTCCAGTCGGTCGATTGCCGGCGCAACGCCAAGCACTCCGGCGAGGTCGGCCGCACGGGCTGGCCGCACCGCGAGGGTGAGTCCGCAGGCGAGACCAAGGGTCGTCGCCAGTCGAGCGATGAGGTACATGCGCATCGTCATCCTCTGAGGGGCTTCGCGTCCGGGCCGGCGGTCCGCACGCACACATTAAGTCCATCGGTCAGGGAAGCGTTCGGCCTACAGGAACATCGCTTGCGCAGGGGGGCGAAGCGCGGCCTGGTGGGAATCGGGACAAAGCCGGGAAGACGGGCAAGCGCTATCCGCCATCGTTTAGACTGGGAGCGACCGGCGGCACCGCCGTCGGCGCCCGGAGCCGGCCATGCACCTCCCCGATGCAGAACGTGTCGTCGCTGCGCTGGAGGTCAGCGGCAGGCAGGCGGTGATCGTGGCCACGGGAGGCGGTTCCGCGGCGATCGCCCACATCGTCGGCGTGCCCGGCGCGAGTGGAGTCGTGCTCGAGGGGCTTGTCCCGACGGCACGGCTCGCCGTCGATCAACTGCTCGGCGGCCCCCAGGAGGGCTACTGTTGCGATCGGACTGCCCGCCGATTGGCAGTCGCCGCCTGGCAGCGGGCGTGCGCGCTCGGCGCGACTGCCGACCAGGCGATCGGGCTTGCGGTCACGGCGAGCTTACGGACCAGGCGGCCGAAGCGCGGCGCACATCGCATCCACGTCGCCGTTCAGACTGTCGATGCCACCCGGACCGCCGATGTCGTCCTGGAGAAGGATGCCCGCACACGAGCCGCGGAGGAACTGCTGGCTGCGGCGCTTGCAATCGAGCAGTTGCTGGCCGGTGGCACGGAGGCCGATGCCGGCCTGGCGGCGCTGCCGGTGGATATGCTCGGCCCGCGCGAGACCGTGGCGCGCGTGCTGACCGCGCCTCCGGTCGCTGTGCGTGCCCTGTTCGCGGGCGGCGCTGGCCCGGTGTGCAGCGGCGACGAGGGGGCCGTGCCCACGCGGGGTGCGTTGATCTTTCCCGGGTCCTTTGATCCGCTGCATGAAGGACACCTGCGGATGGCCAGGATCGCGGAGGAGATCGCCGAGCGGACGGCCGAGTTCGAACTCTCGATCGCGAACGTGGACAAGCCGTTGCTCGACTACGCGGAGATCGCCCGGCGGACGGCCCAGTTTGCCGGCCGGCGGCTGTGGCTGACGCGGGCGGCGACGTTCCTGGATAAACTGAAGATGTTTCCCGGCGGGACCTTCGTCATGGGTGCGGATACCTATGTGCGTCTCGCGCTGCCGCGCTACTACGGCGGCTCGGAGGCGGCGGCGGAGGCGGCCCTGCGGACGATCGCCCGGGATGCCCGCGGGCTGATCGTCTTCGGCCGGGCGACGGCCGACGGGTTCGTTGACGCATCGCGGCTCGACGTGCCGGCGGTCTTGCGGGACGTGACCTACTTCGTGTCGCAGGCCGAGTTTCGGCTCGACATCTCGAGCACCGAATTGCGGCATCGTGCCGCGGCGGCGGAGCCCGCACCATGAAGGTGAAGCAGTCCGTAGTCCACTGGCTGATCGCGGTGATTTCCGCGTGTCTCGCCGCAGGAACGCGGGTTTCAACCGCGGACGAGTTCGCCGACCGCCTCCAGCCACATGTCGGGCAGGTGCTCGACGTCGTGGAACTCGGATCGGGCAAGCGGTTCGTCCGCCCGGTACTCGAGCGGCTCGTGGAGGGCGACGGCAAGGTGACGTCGATCCGCCTTCGGCTGGAGGGAGAAAAGAAGGTGACGAGCCTCGCCGTGGCCGGCATCGTCAAGATCGTCGCCGACCGCGAGACGGTCTACGAAAGTGGTCCGAAGGGAGTGTCACGCCAGCGGGAGCAACGGCAGCGAGAACAGCGGGCCGCCGCTGCAGTGGAACGGATGCGGGCCCGGGGCGTGGAGCCGTGGCCGGAACTCACCTCCGAGGAGCACGAGGCCGAGGTCGTGCGGCTGGAGGGCTTCGTGGCCGATGTGCAAAAGTTGTATCCTGACCTGCGGGTATCCCGAACGCACGAGTTTGTGGTCGCCACCGACATTCCGCCGAGCCTGATGGCACCGTACGTCGCTGCACTCGACACGATGCACGACACGCTCTGCGACCTGTACGGGATCCCACGCGGGGAGCCGGTGTGGAAGGGAAAGTGTCTGGTGATCGCCTTTCTCGCCGAGGCAGACTACGTCGCGTTCGAGGCGCGGTTCATGCGGGTGCAGGCCGGCGGCTCGCACGGTCTCTGTCACCAGGGAAGCGACGGCCGTGTGATCATGGCATGTCATCGGGGAAACGACGACGCGGCCTTCGCCCACATGCTCGTCCACGAGACGAGCCACGGTTTCAACCATCGTTGGCTGTCACCAACGCGCCTCCCCAACTGGCTCACCGAGGGCATCGCCGAATGGGTCGCCGCAAGGGTGGTTGCGAAGTCCGACCAGGTGCAGCGCAAGGAAGTGGTGGCCGCCGAGTACTTGCGGGCCAGGGGGGATCTCGGGCCGGAGTTCTTCGAACGGCCGAACATCGCGGCCGAGCAGTATGGCATCGCGTCGAGCATGGTGCGGATGCTCGCCGGTCGTGACACGAAGAAATTCGCCTCCTTCGTGACGGCGATCAAGGAAGGGACGCCGGTGGATGACGCCCTGCGGCAGATCTATAAAAAGGACGTCGACGGCCTGGTGCAGGCGTACGGGAGAACGGTGGGCGTACCGGCCCTGCGTCGGTGACACGGCGGCGGGGGCCGGTGCTGTCGTTTTCGAACGCCGTCACAGTTTTTTCTTCCTCCTTTGCGAAAGGGTTCACGATGACTGCCACGCGCCCACTGTCCGCGCTTCGCCAGCGAATGATCCAGGACCTGCAGCTGACAGGCCGCAGCGAACGCACCCAGGAAGCCTACGTCCGTGCCGTACGGAAGTTGGCTGCCCACTACTGCCAGTCCCCGGACCGGCTCACCGAGCCGCAGGTCCGCGACTACTTCCTGTACCTGAAGAACGACCGCCGGTTCTCCCCCAGCGCCCTCAAGATCGCCCACAGCGGCATCAAGTTCTTCTACACCCACTCCGTGCCGCGCGCGTGGGCCACGCTCTGGAAGCTCCGCGTCCCCAAGCAGAAGACGCTGCCCGACGTGCTGACCATCGACGAGGTGCATCGGCTCCTCGACGCCGTCCGGACTCCGCACAACCGTGCCTTCCTCTGGACCGTCTACTCGCTGGTGAGCGCACACCACAGCCATAGGCACCGCGGAGCGGATGGCGTCGCTTGGAAGCTGGTCAGCCCTTTTGGGCAATACGTCGGCGCGCTCGCTTGACCGCCTTGGCGTCAGCCCTCGAGCGCCTCTCTTCCTGGCGGTAGATCCGGATCGCCTCCGGATGCGATTGCTTCCAGACATCGGGTCGAAGCACGTCGTAATTCGACTCCCCGGCCAAGAGCCGGTCAAGCACGTCCTTCACGTACATGAAGACGTCGAGGTCGTTCCGCGCGGCACTGCTCACGAGCGTCATCAGGTCTGCGGCACGGTAGCCCGCCGCGACGCTGCCGATGAACATCCAGTTCTTCCGGCCCAGTGCCACCTGCTTCATCAGTTGCTCGGTCTCGTTGTTGTCGATCGGCATCAGCCCGTCGTCGAGATAGACAAGCAGGTGATCGAACTGATTGCGCAGATAGGTCAGCGCCTGCCCGAACGGCTCCTTGGGCATCACGTTGGATACGGCCTCGCTGGCGAGATACTGCTGCATCCGTGTCCAGATCGGCCGGGCCTCGGCATGCCGAAGGTGTTGCCGTTCAGTCGGCGCGAGTGGCTTCGCCCGATCCTCGATGTCGTAGATCTCCCGG
>JBKDUV010000188.1:0-43542 GCA_046339335.1 Planctomycetia bacterium
TCTTCCTTGACGAAATCGAGGATGCTGCGCCGGCCATCGGCCGCGTCGCGACTGCCGCCCGACGGAGTGAACAACCGCTGGAACACGCCCCGTGTTTCACCGGCGAAGTCCGCTTCGCCGTGGACGTCAGCGTGAGCACGCTGGCGTGCGTCAGCAGGCCGCCGCGGCCGGCCGGCCCGACCGAGACGCGGACGAACTCGTCCTCCGGAATCGGCGCGCCGGGGTCGGCCGGCGCGCCGGCAGGCGCACCGGCCGGATCGCGCAGTGGATTCCCCTTCGTGTCGCGGATGTTGTAGTGCTCGGCGAGACGGCGGTCGAGGAAGCTGAAGTCGCAGTCGAGCAGCGTGAAGATGCTCATGTCGTCGCGGATCACGGTCCGCGCCAAGAGCAGCGTCTCGTGCCGCATCGACGCCCGCAGGTCATGCCATTGATTCCGGACCCTGGCGTCGGTGATCTTGAACCTCGGGAAGGTTGCGGGATCGGCCTCGAAGGTCGCCAGCTCGTCCAGCTTCAGCCACTGTGCGACGAAGTTCTCGACGAGACGCTGCGCCCGAGGGTCGGCGAGCATCCGCTCGACCTGGGCCGGTATCACCTGTCGCAACTGCCTCCTGTCGGCGAGGGCGCAGAGCTCATCGTCGGGCAGCGAACTCCAGAGGAAATACGACAGACGCGCGGCCAGTGCATGGTCGTCGATCGGCTCCGGCCCCGCCGTCGCGGAGGGCGTGGCCGGTTCGACGCGAAACAGGAATTTGGGCGAACAGATCGCGGCCTGCATGCCGCGGGCGACGGCCGTCTCCCAGGGCGTGCGGCCGACCTCCGCGAACTCGAGGATCGTATCGCCGTGCTCCGCCGCCCGGTCGAGCCCGATCGCCAGCTGCACCTGCGCCACGAACTCCTCTTTCGTGACGAACGTGGGTGACCCCCGGGCCAGCGACCGCACGCCCTTGAGGACGTCTTCGGGCAGGCTCTTGGCCGCGGCCAGTTTCTTCCAATCGGCTTCCTGGAGCCGATACCGCGGGGTCTGCGCCTCCGTGCGGACGATCCGCAGCAGACGCTCCACTTCCTCGGGCTGCGGGGGTCGGCGATAGGCGCGGCGGGCGAACCGTTCGATCACATGCCGGGATTTTTCCTCTCCCGCCAGTCCCTCCGGAGCAGCCAACAGGGCCGCCTGCATGAGGGGCCGGAGCGGCCCGATCCGATCCAGGTGATGCACGATGACGCCGCTGCGCTCGGCCGGATCGGCCGACTCCTGCGCCGCCGCGCTCAGCCCCGGAAACCGCAGCTGCACGCGGGCCGTTTTGGCTGCCAGCCGCACGGTGGCCGAATGGTCCTGCGGGGTGTCGCCGCATGCACCCGCAAGCACGACCGCGCCGTCCACGAGCAGCTCGAAGGCCGGAGCGTCTTCCGCGACGCAGTGGCCCTGCAGGCGGACGACGATCTGATACTCCCCGAGGCTCGGGACATCCACCACCGCCCCGATGGACTCCGGCCCGCTGCACAGCCGGGCGCCGGCGGGCAGCTGGGGCGCACGGAACTTGGTGTCGATCGGCTCGCCAGCGGCGTTCCGTGCGAGCCGCCCTTGCTTGTCGAGGTGTCGCATTGTGACTTCCGGTCGCAACGCCGTTCCGGTCCCGATTCGGGACCGTGCCGGGGACGAGGGCGGACCGCCGACGATCGCCTGCTTCATGATCAGATCCGCAGCCTCGATGAAGGCGTCCATGTGCACCGGCGAAATCTCCAGGGCATCGGCGATGTTGTCGAAGCCTTCCGAGACGTTGTCGGCCGGCAAAAGGTCGTCGAGCGGGATCATGACGCCGAGCAGGTCACGAATGGTCGCGAGATACTCGTATCGACTCAGCCGGCGCATCACGACCCGCCCGGGGTCGGGGGTGCCCGATCGGGCGTGCCGCGCGAAAACCTCCTTCACGGCCGCGGTGAACCGGCCGACGTCTTCGGCCGCCGGCCGCGGCTCGTCGCCGGGCGGCATCTCCCCACTGGCGACCTTCTCCAGCACCTTCGTCCACGACCGATGCTGCGCCAGGATCGCAGCGTCCGTCGTGAAGCCCTGCAGCGCCAGGCCCGCAGCGGGCTCCTCGACGCCATGGCAGCCGACGCAGTGCCGGGTCACGAACGGCAGGATCACGCCGGTGACGTCCGCGGCATCGCCACCGCGACCAGCCGATGCGCAGGCGGCGACGATGATCGCCACGACGGCAACGCGGAAGATTCGGCCCATGCACCCCTCGGTTTTGGATCGGATCGTCGTTTCCTGCCGGCCGGCTGAAGTTCCCAGGATACAGCAAGACGGAAACCGGTCCGCAAGCTCCTTTCCGGACCCCGAAAACGTCCTGCTCGCCCGCCATCGGGCGGTGCCGGACGCTTTTCACGCGATGCTGGAAAATTTTTCTGTCTGCCCGGGAGCGAATCGGTACTTGGATGGTGAACACGCATGAGCCGACGCCGTCGGCGGCGGGTTCGAATCCAAGAACGAGTCCAGGAACGAGTCCAAGCACGTGTCCCGAAACGGGACACGACAGAAAAGGAGCGATGATCATGAAGATGTTTCGTATGGTCGTGGCGCTGGCGGTGATGGCGGCGATGGCGGCCGCGATGGGAGATGCCCGGGCGGCGGCGAAGACGGACCGGCAGGCCGACGCGGCAGGCATGGAAAAGCAGCCGGCCGAGGCCGCCACCAAGACCGCCACCAAGACCGCGGCCAAGACCGCGGCCAAAACGGCCTCGCGGCCGACTGCAGCGACGGGTTCGGCCAAGTCCTCGGCCAAGTCGTCCGCAAAGTCTTCCGACAAGGCTACCGCGAAGACCGGTGAGGCGTCCGCCGCCACGAAGGCCAAACGGACGCGGAAGGTGGTCGAGGGCGACAAGCCGCTCGAAGCCGGCAAGAATACGCGGTCGCGGAAAAAGGCCGCCTGACACGACCGCTGCCCGCGGGTCATCCCCCGGAGACCCGCGGGCAGTCTCGGGTTTCCGCCCGCGGCCACACCCCCAACGCACCCTCCGAACACCGCTCGCTGCATGAACGACCCGTCGCTTATCAAGGACATGCTCCGCCACCAGGGGGACTTCATGGCCTACCTGATGGCGATGGTCCGCGACCTCGACGCCGCCGAGGAGATTTTTCAGAACGCGGCCGTCGTGGTCATGCAGCATGCAACCGCCAGCGCGGGCCCGATCCGCGATTTCCGCGCCTGGGCGAAGGAGATCGTGCGCCGGCAGGCGCTCAACTACATTCGCGCCAAAAGCCGGGCCGCACGTTGTCCGCCAACCGAGCCGGAACTCCTCGAGCAGATCGACGTCGCCTTCGATGAAGACTCCACCGACGCGGACCGGAGACAGCGGGAACTCGACGCGCTCCGGGAGTGCGCCGGCCGATTGCCCGAAGTGCAGCGCCGGATGGTCGCGATGCGGTACGAGGGCCGCGCCTCGTTCGACACGATCGGCACCGCGTTGGGGAGGACCGGCGCCGCCGTGCAGCGGGCCCTGTCGCGGACCAGGAGGATGCTTCACGACTGCGTGCAATCCAAGCTGACTCGATCCTCGGGAGTGGCACGATGAACGCGGACGGTGCCGGGCCGCCGGATCGGGAACTCGACGACCTGATCGTGCAGCACCTCGACGGCGGCCTCGATGCGGCCGGCCAGCGGCGGCTCGCCGCGCTCCTCGCCGCGTCGGCAGATGCCCGGCGCACGCTCGCCGGCTACCTGCGGCAGGAAGGGGCGACACTGCGACTGGCCAGCGCCGGTCTGCTGGGCGCCGGCGGCAGAGACGCGGCCGAAGACATGCGGTCGGGTGCGGTGGCCGATGCGACACGCGCGCGACCGGCCCCTCACCATCCGGTCGCGGCCGACGCAGGCAGGCCAGCGGCCAACTGGTCGCGGCCCGCTTTTGCGGCCATCGCGGCCGGACTCCTCATGGCCGCCTTTCTCGTGCGGATGCTGCCCGGCATCCGCGGCCCGGACACGCCCGATGCAGAGTTCGACCGCGTCGCCGACACCTGGCTCGCGGTGCAGCGGGCCGCTACGGCCGACCCGCCGGTGCCGCTGGCCGCATCGGTCACCGGCCCCGCTGACGGCGACGGTGACGGCGTCGATGAGCCCGGCGGCACCCACCCGCCGCGCTGGCTCGTGGCCGCGCTGGCGGACGACGCCGCACATTCAGGAACACCGGACGAAGGCTGAGGCAGAAGAGGCTCGAGCGGGCGGCAAACGAGTGCGGGAAAGGAACGAGGAATGCATTTCACACGTGTCGCGGGCATTGCAATCGCATGGGTGCTGATCACGATCGCGGGCCGGGGTCGGCCGGCCGCGGTCGCCGGAGCGGAACAACCCGTCGCGGAGCCGGCGGCGCGGACCGGCGGCGCCGAGAAGCCGGTGGCGGCCGGCCGGCAGCCTGGGGTTTCAGCCGCGACCGATCCCACCCGCGCGGAGCGGGTCCGAACCTTCGTCCGCGAGTATCAGCCCGAGTTGGCCGATCTGCTCGACCGACTGCAGGACCGCAAGCCCGACGAGTACGCCGCGGCACTGGCGGACCTCGACAAGACCGTGCTTGCGCTCGCGGCCAGCAAGGCGAAGGACGAACGGCTCCACGCGATCGAACTCCGCGTCTGGCAGGCCCGCACGCGGATCGATCTGCTGGTCGCCCGCTGGATGACCGGCTCCAAGAAGAACCGGGCGAAACTCGAGCCCCAACTGCGGGAAGCGCTCGCCGCCGAGATCGACGCCCGCGCGGAACACCTCGCCTACCGCAAGCAGCGGTCGGCGGCCTGGTATGATCGTCAGATCGCGAGGCTGCGCGACACCCGGGATGATCTCGTCGCCGAGCGTCTCGACGACCTGCTCGCCGAGCCGGGTCGCAAGCGGAAGCCGGCCGGCAGGTGAGCGATGCGGGGGCCGGCCGGAGCGTCCGCGCCGGCGACGGCGAGCGTTCGGAGGCACTGGTGACGGTCGAACTTGCGTGCAACGACACGGGGTCGGGAGAGCCGCTCGTGATCCTCCACGGCCTGCTCGGGGCCAAGCGAAACTGGGCCACCGTTGCCAAGGCACTGGCAGGGCAGCGTCGCGTGCTCTGGGCCGACCTGCGAAACCACGGCTCGAGCCCCTGGGACGACGCCCATACCTACCCCGACATGGCCGCAGACGTGGCCCGGCTGGTCGAGACGCGGATCGGCGGCCCGGCCACGGTCCTGGGCCACAGCATGGGGGGCAAGGTGGCGATGCTGCTCGCCCTGACGCGGCCCGAACGCGTGGCCCGGCTCGTCGTCGTCGATATCGCGCCGACGGTGTCACAGCGGGCGCCGCGCGACTTCCTGGCAGCGATGCGCGGCGTGCCGCTGGCGGCGTGCCGCACCCGGGCCGAAGCCGACGCGGCCCTCGCGCAGTCCGTCGCCGACCCGGCCGTCCGCGGATTTCTCATGCAGAACGTGGCCAACGGCCCCGATGGGCTGTCGTGGGGTGTGAACCTCGACGCGCTCGAACGCCATTTCGAGTCGATTCGCGGGTTTCCCACGATTCCCCACGGACGCGCGTATTCCGGGCCCACGCTCTTCATTGCGGGAGGCCGGTCCGACTACATCCGTCCCGAGCACGCGGCCGAGATCGACCGGCTTTTTCCCCGGGCTACGACCGAGACTCTGCCCGCTGCCGGGCACTGGGTGCATGCCGACGCCCCCGCGGAGTTTGTCGCGATCGTGGAGCGGTTTCTGGCGACGACCGCGGCCTATACTGGCCGCCATGAATCAGACCCGCTGCCCCATCTGCCAGGGTGAGACGCACGAGATCCGCGCCAAGCTCGTCTGCCGGACCTGCGGGGCGATCCTCGAGACGTGCTGCGAAGGGGGACCGATGGGCCGCGGCTGCGACCAGCCCCCGGTGCCACCGTCAGAACCGGCACCTTCGGACGTCGGCGAACGACGCTGAGTTTTTCGATCGGCAAAGCACGATCTTCTGACGAGAGTTTGCCGGCGGCGCAAACCCTCCCGGTCGCGGGAACTCAACGGATGGGTTCCTGGCCGGGCGGGATACGGCCGCCGGTGGCCTCTGCCGGGCGCACCGCGGGGAATCCATCGACTGGGGATGGTTTCACGCGGCGCCTGGAACACGTGTTCCCAAAAGGTCGAGAGTTCCCTTTCCCTCTGGAGGTTTCCGTGAAGAAGCGATTGACGTTCAAGTTCCTGCCGTGGGTGGCGGCTGCCGGCGTGTGCGTCGGCGGTGCGTTCGTCCGCGGCGAAGAGCCGGCCGTGCCGAAGGCGGACGGGTCCGTGCTGGTCAACGGTGGCGATGCCGCGGCTGCGGCTCCCTCCGCCGCACCGGCCGCCGATGCCGCCGGCATGCGGACGGTGAAGCGCTGGAAGATGGTGCCCGAGGTCCGCGAGATCGAGGTCACCGAGTGGGGGACCGAGGTCCGCGAGCGTTCCTTCCAGGTCACGAAGAAAGTGCCCCGGATCGAGGAGCGGACGCGGAACTTCACGGTCATGGTGCCGGAGAAGCGGACGAAGACGGTCGACTACACCGTCAACGTCACCGTTCCGGAAACCAAGACCGTGGAGTACAAGGTCAACGTGCCCTACACCGAGCAGGTCGAGAAGTCCTACACGGTGATGGTGCCCGTCAAGGAGGAGAAGACGCGGACGTGGAAGGTGAACGTGCCCTACACCGAGCAGGTCGAGAAGACCTACACGGTGATGGTGCCGGTCAAGGAGGAGCGGACGGCCACCTACAAGGTGAACGTGCCGTACACCGAGCAGATCCAGCAGTCGTTCCAGGTGCAGGTCCCGTACTTCGAGGAGATGACGGGCTTCCGCACGGTCTCGAAGCGCGTGCCGGTCAAGGGCACGAAGACCGTGACCTGCCGGGGCGGACACTGGGTGACCGAGGCCAAGGAGATTTCCGCCAACGGCAAGTATGACGCCGCCGGCAATCCCTGCTGCCCGAAGGTCGTCTGCTGCCGCAAGTGGGTGCCGACGTGCGAGACCAAGGAGATCGAGGTCACCACGTGGAAGACCGAGTGCGAGCAGGTCCCCTTCACCTACAAGGTGAAGAAGTTCCGCTGCGAAGAGCGGAGCCGGACGGTGTGCGTCGCCAAGAGCCGGTGCGAGGAGCGGACCCGCTCATTCTGTGTCACGAAGATGGTTCCGGAGACCCGGACCAAGACCATCTGCGTGCACAAGAGCCGGTGCGAGGAGCGGTCGGCGAACTACTGCGTCACCAAGATGGTTCCGGAGACCCGGACCAAGACGGTGTGCGTGGCGAAGAGCCGCTGCGAGACGCGGACCCGTGAGATCACGGTGAACCGGTGCGTGGCCGAGAAGCGGTCGAAGGAAGTCTGCTACACGGTGAACGTGCCGGTGCAGAAGTCCGAGACCTACAGCGTGTGCGTCAGCGACAACGTCTGCGAGACGAAGACCGAGTCGTATGTCGTCCGCGTGCCCAAGAAGGTCACCAAGAAGGTCTGCACCACGGCGAAGCGTTGCGTCGAGGAGCAGGTTCCGGCCTGCGACGCCGGTGACGCCTGCGGCAACGGCGGTGCGGCCGGTGGCAAGGGTGGCTGCGGCAAGTCCCACAAGGGCCTGCTGGGCTGCAAGAAGGGCTGCTGATCGGGGTTCCGCCGGCCGCGGGCCGGCGGGATGACGCGTGAGCACAAGCGGCGGGTCGGGCGAACAGGGTCGCCCGGCCCGCCGTCGCGCGCGGCCCGGTGATTCGCGGCCGGCGTTGAGCCGCCGGCCGCCGTCGGCGATGATGACTGGCTTGCCACCTCGGACACCGCCGGCCGCCGTGAACATCGGATACCTGCACGCCGCGGCGGCCTTCATCCTCTGGGGCGTGCTTCCGATCTACTGGAAGCACCTCGGCGCCGTGCCTGCCGCGCAGTTGGTGGCCCATCGGGTGATCTGGTCGATCGCCGTGCTCGTGCCGGTCGTCTGGCTGACCGGCGGCGGCCGGGGCATCCGGGCGGCGTTCGCCACGCCCCGTGTCCTCGTGCGCCAGGCCATCGCGGCGGCCTTCGTCTCGGCCAACTGGCTGGGCTTCGTCTGGGCCGTGACCCACGACCGGATGATCGAGAGCAGCCTCGGATATTTTCTCAACCCGCTGCTCAGCGTGCTCCTCGGCGTGTTCGTGCTCGGAGAACGGCTGCGGCCCGCCCAGTGGCTCGCCATCGCCGTCGCCGCCGGGGGTGTCGCCTGGCTGGCGGCCCAGTACCACCACTTTCCCTGGATCGCCCTGTACCTCGCCGGAACGTTCTGCCTTTACGGCCTCGCCAAGAAGCAGACGTCGCTCGGCCCCCTCGCCTCGCTGACCGTCGAGACGCTCCTCCTGCTCCTCCCGGCCGCCGCCTTCCTCGCCGCCGAACACGTCATGGGGCGGGGCGCGTTCGGAACGCTCGGCGGACGGGACGATCTGCTCATCACCCTGTCGGGCGTGATCACCGCCGTACCGTTGCTCTGCTTCGCGTCGGCGGCCCGGCGGATCCCGCTGTCCGCCGTCGGACTGATGCAGTACCTCGGCCCCTCGATCCAGTTCCTGCTCGGCCTATTCGTCTACGGCGAGCCCTTCGACGCCGGCAAGCTCACGGGGTTCGCCATCGTCTGGACGGCGCTGGCCATCTACGCGGCCGACGGGCTCGGCCGACTGTCGGCCGCGGTCCGCCGCAGGGCCGCATAGCCCCAGTAGTCGTCCGGAGAGAGTGGTTCCTCGATCCACTTCAGGCCGTGCTCGTGTGCGGCCGCGGCGCAGCACAGTGCGGCGATGTCGCCGAGTGGACTGTCGAAGCTCACCGACGCCGCCATGCCCAAGGCCCGCCAGCAGGGCGCACAGCCAGCGAACGGCGGCGGCCACGCCCACCCGCAGGCCGACCTCGCTCCCCAGGAGGTCGGTGACCTGGGTGGGCAGGGAGAAGACGACCCCGTAGACGCTCATCTGGATGAGCAGATACTACCGGGAGGTTATTCATGACGGCTGCACCGGGTTGCGTGCGACTGATCATGGCTCGGAGTTGTCGAGCGGAGGTTTGCCGGCACCGAGGTCTTTGCCAAATCGTTGCCGACCGCGGCGCCGCCGGCATGGCCGCTGACGGTGCGATGCAGACGCACGGTCGCAAACCCGCCGCCGCCGTCCCGGTAGCAGCACGGGCAGCGGATATCGGCCCTGCACGGGTCGTGAACGTCGTCAGCAACAGGCCGGCCATCAGTCCGCGATCCGCCGCAGCGCGACCTCGATCTCGCCGTCGTTGTCGGCCAGCCCCGTCCAGTCGTCGGCGCAGCGCAGGAACAGCTGCCCGTCAGCGGCGGCCACGAAGGTCTTCTCGGCACCCACGGCAAACGGCTCCTGGAGGACGAACTCCGCGTCCCGGAAGACGGCGGCCGTGAGCCGGCCGCGGCCCCCGTCGCCTCCGTCGGCCGTCACCGGTTCCCCGGCGGCGGCCGTCCGCCACGTGCCGGTCGCGGCCAGCGCGTACGTCGCCCCCCGCTCCACCCGCAGGCCGCTCCCCTGCCAGCCGGCCCGGGCCTTGATCGTGACGCCGACGCGGCCGGCACCGTCCTTGAGCGGCCGAAACCGGGCCTGCCACGGCCAGGCCGCGAGATCGGCCCGGTAGCCGTTGCCGACGGTCCGCAGAAACTGGTCGTACTCGAAGGAGATCTCGCGGGCCACGGGACCGTAGACCGACTCGAACGACACGCCGGGCCGCTCCTCCATCAGCGCGATCGCCAGGGGCCGGAAGCGGTCGTCGTAGTTGGGGTTGTTGGCGAGGAGATGGCACAGCGCCCAGCGCCAGGCGTAGTCCTGCCACGTGCCGGCGGGCGTCTGCCCGGGGACGGCGATCTCCAAGAGCCCGCGCTTGGGATTCGCCCGCTGCAGATAGGCCATGACCGCCGGATGGATGTCGACGGCCTGCTCGCCGTCCTGCCAGTAGTTGGCCATCTCCGCAAATCCCTCCGCGAGCCACGTCGGCCCCGTCGAGCCGAACATCATGTGGCAAAAGCCGTGGGCGGATTCGTGCTGGATCACGCCATGGTCGGCGCACGAATAGAGCATCGCGCGGCGCTGGCCGCCGAGCCGGGAGTTGACACACACGCCAGCCCGCTCGCGGATCTTGGCGATCCCGGCGGGTTCGGCGATCGCGCCGGGAGGGAACGCGGAGAGGTCGTGCACGACGAAGCCCTCGACCACGCCGGCGGGCTTGCGGGCGAAATACCGTTCCAGGAGCCCCGCCATGCGTTCCAGCTTGTCGAGGATGATCTTCGCCTCACGGTCGGAGACGTCGCTGAGGAAGGCGAAGTGGGGGGAACGGATGAGCCGCGGCTCGCGCTTCGGCTCATCCGCCAGGCCACGGTACTTGTTCTCGAGCTTCTCGTCGGGTCGTTCGCGGACCGCACCGCCGGCCGCCGATTCGACGACGAGTTTCCGTGCCACGACGTCGCCGGTGTCGAGTCGGATCGCCTCCAGGCTCACGACTCTGGCACCGGGATCGATCCGCTTCGGATCGCTGCTTTCCAGTCGCGCGGTCGCCTCCTCCGCCACCTTGAAGGCGAAGGTCGTCTTGCGGGCGTAGGGGCGGTCCTCCGGCACCTGGACGACCAGTCGTCCCTTGCCGGCCTGCTTGATCGGTGCCACGACCATGCACCGGGCGAACTCGGCGGCAGTCGCCGGCTTCGCCGCCGGCGTGATGCCGATGGGGGCACCCGCCGCGTCGATGAGCGTGACCGCCGTCACCGCGCCGTCGGTCCGCCCCTGCCCGTTGATCAGGCCCTCGAACCGCACGACCTGTCCCGGCTTGAGCTGCGGGATGTCGAAGCCGCCGCTGATCCGCACCTCGGTCGTCATCCCCAGCAGCCGGCCGTCGGCCAGTTGCACGCCCTGCTCGTCCTTCCGCTGCAGCCGGAGATCGAGCATGTCTCCACGGTCGGTCCGCACGGTCAGGCGGCCGCTGGCAGCCGCCTCGACGATGCCGGCAGACTGGATCTGCTCGCGAACGGTCACCTGGCCGGCGGCTCCCGCAGCGAGCCCCACCGCGAGCAGCGGCACGAGGATGACTCGGAGGGCCCCCTGCGGTCCGCCGCCATGCCCGGAACGCGTCATCGCCAGTCCCTCGGTATCATGCCTGTCGCATCCCACCGTCACTTTTGATGCTACGCGATTCTCCCGGCCCGAGCCAGCGGCAGCCCGCGTCATGAACCACTGGTTGATCAAGAGCGAGCCCGACGTGTTCTCGATCCAGGACCTCGCCCGGGCCCGCGGCCGGACGACGGGCTGGGAAGGCGTCCGCAACTACCAGGCCCGCAACCTGCTGCGCAGCATGCAGAAGGGCGATCTGGCGATCTTCTACCACTCGAACGCCGCACCGCCCGCCGCGGTCGGCATCGTCACGGTGGTGCGCGAGGCCTATCCCGATAAGAGCGCCTGGGATCCGGGGAGCGACTATCACGACCCCAAGGCGCGACCCGACAACCCAGTCTGGTCGATGGTGGACGTGAAACTCGTCGAGATCTTTCCGCGGCCGCTGCCTCTCGACGAGTTGCGCGGCACGCCGGCGCTCGAGGGCATGGAGCTTCTCCGACGCGGCAGCCGGCTCTCCGTGCAGCCGGTCACGGCCGCCGAGTTCCGCACCCTCCAGCGGCTCGCCGCCCGCAAGGCCTGAACCGATGCCCGAGGCCGGCCCGACCTGCCGTCGCGACGAGCCGGCCATCCCCGCAGGCCCGGGACCGGCGGCCGGCCCACTTCCCGACGCCCTCAACTGGATCGCCGGAGAGATCGACGCCCTCCGGGCGGCCGGCCTGGAGCGACCGCACCGCGTCCGCAGCGGCCGGCAGGGCCGCATGGTGACGCTCGACGGCCGCACGCTCCTCAACTTCGGGTCGAACGACTACCTCGGCTACGCCGCCGACGTCCGTCTGGCGAAGGCGGCTGCGAAGGCGTCCTGTGCCGAGGGTTTCGGCGCCGGTGCCAGCCCGCTCGTCAGCGGCCACTCCCGGGCCCATGAAGACCTCGAGCGGAGAATCGCGGCACTCCTCGACGTCGGCGCCGCCCTCGTCTTTCCCAGCGGCTTCGCCGCCAACGCCGCCACGCTCGCGGCGCTCGCCGGCCCGGACGACTTCATCGCCAGCGACGCCCGCAACCACGCGAGCATCATCGACGGCTGCCGGCTCGCCCGGGCCAAGGTCGGCATTTATCCGCACCGCGACATGGCGGCACTCGACCGACTGCTCGCCGCGGCGACCGGGGCGCGGCGCCGGATCGTCGTCAGCGACACGCTGTTTTCCATGGACGGGTCACGGGCACCGCTCGCCGACCTCTGCGGCCTCGCGCGGCGCCACGCGGCGATCCTCGTCGTCGACGAAGCCCATGCGACGGGGCTGTTCGGCGCCGGCGGCAGCGGCCTCGTCGAGGAGGCGGGCTGCGCCGACGGCGTCCACGTCCGTATCGGCACGCTCTCGAAGGCGATCGGTGCCGCCGGCGGCTTCGTGGCCGGCCACCCGGACCTCGTCCACTGGCTCAGACACGCGGCCCGCGCCTGGATCTTCTCCACGGCCCACCCCCCGGCGGTCGCGGCGGCGGCGGCCCGGGGGCTCGCGCTTGTGACCGCGGAGCCCGACCGCCGGCGCGAACTCGCCGCACGGGCCGCGGACTTCCGCGGCCTGCTCGCCGCTACAGGACTCGACACCGGCACGGCGGAGGCGCAGATCGTGCCCGTGATCGTCGGCGCGGCGGACGCGGCGGTGGCGGTCGCCACGGCCCTCGCCGCCGAGGGTTTTTTCGCGCCCGCGATTCGGCCGCCGAGCGTGCCAACGGGACTGAGCCTCGTGCGGGCGAGCGTCTGCTGGCACCACACAGCGGAGGATCTCACCCGGCTGGCCGCGGCACTTGCCCGGCACGCGGGTCGCTGAGCGTGGTGTGCGTCGCATCTGCGCGACGCTCCGGGACCTGGCGGGCTTGTCGCGGCGCTGGTGAACCGCAAGGTCGCCTTGCCGGGGAACCCGGCTTCCTGCCGGGCGTGCCTTCGCGGCGGTTGGATCGCCCCACCGGGCCGCCTGGATCGCGGCCGCGCGGCACGGAGCGGGACCCGGTGCTATGATGCGCACCCTGCCCCGACAGAGCTTTCTCTCCACACGAGCCACACGCATGCGGTCGTCATTCCCGCTCGTCGCCGGCCTCGTCGCCGGATTCGCGACGCTCCTCCCGCCCCCGCTCGGTGCCGGTGAGCCGATCCCGGCACCGGCCGAGTCTCCCGAACTGCGGCCGATCTTCAACGGCCGGGATCTCGAGGGCTGGGATGGTGATCCCCGGCTCTGGTCGGTCCGCGACGGCTTGATCCGCGGCGAGACGCCCGAGGCCGCGGCCTGCAAGGGCAACACCTTCCTCATCTGGAAGGGGGGCCGAACCCGCGACTTCGAACTCCGGCTTTCCTTCCGCTGCTCAGCCAGCAACAACTCCGGCATCCAGTACCGCTCGCGGCACATCACCGCAGGCAACCCTTCCAATCCTTGGGTCGTCCGCGGCTACCAGCACGAGGTGCGCAACGAGATCCACTACCCCAGGGTGGCCGGGTTCATCTACGACGAGGGGGGCACGCGGGGCGTGATGGCCGGCGTCGGCGAGACGGTGGTCTGGAACGCGACCGGCAAGCCGACCGTCACCACGACCGGGCCCGATCAGGCCGGCTTCGAGAAGCTCTTCCGACTCGACGACTGGAACGACGTCGTCATCCTCGCCGACGGGACCCGGATCCGGCATTTCCTCAACGGCGTCCAGGTGGTCGATTTCACCGACGACGATCCCGAACTCGCCCTGCGCGACGGCGTCCTCGCCCTCCAACTCCACGGCGGCAAGCCGATGTGGGTCGAGTTCCGCGGCATCCGCTTCCGCCCGCTGCGCTGACCAGGTGCACACGGTCCCGCCGATGCCCGCCGCGACACACGCCGACGCCGCCGCACGCTGGTGCGTGATCGGCGCCGGGCCGTCGGGGCTCACGGCGCTGAAGAACCTGCGGGCGGCAGGCATCGACGCCGAATGCCTCGAACGGGAGGCGGGCATCGGCGGCAACTGGCTCTTCGGCGCCGCCACGTCGCGGGTGTTCGCCTCGACACGGCTCATCTCCTCGAAGACGCTCACCGCCTACGTCGACCACCCGATGCCCCGCGACTGGCCCGCCTACCCGGACCACCGCCAGTGCCTCGACTACCTGCGCGGTTATGCCGACCGCTTCGGCCTCGCGGCCCACGTTCGCACCGGAATTGTGGTCGAGACGATCGAACCGGCCGGCGGTCCCGGACGCGGCTGGCGGGTGCACGTCGCCGGCGGGCCGCCCCGCGACTACGCCGGGGTCGTCATCGCCAGCGGCCACAACCACGAGCCGCGTCGGCCGGAGATACCGGGCGGCTTCGCAGGCACGCTCCTGCACGCCGCCGAATACAAGTCGCCCGACCGGCCGGTGTCCATCGCCGGCCGGCGGGTGCTCGTGATCGGCGGCGGCAACTCCGCCTGCGACATCGCCGTCGAGTGCTCGCGGCACGCCGCCCGCACGGTGCATTCCACGCGCCGCGGCTATCACGTGGTGCCGCGCGAGATCCGTGGCCGGCCAGCCGACCTGCGGAACGAGCGGCTCCTCAAGCTCGGCCTGCCGCTCTGGCTGCGCCGGCTCGTCAGCCTGCGGGCCATCGACCGCGAGATCGGCCTCCCCTGGCGGCACGGCCTGCCCCGGCCCGATCACCGGCTCTGGGAGTCACATCCGATCGTCAACTCCGAACTCCTCGCCCAGATCGACGCCGGGGCGATCGTGCCGGCCGGCGACGTCCGGCAGTTCGCCGGCGATACGGTGGAGTTCGCCGACGGCAGCCGCAGCCCCTTCGACGTCGTCATCTGCGCCACCGGCTACCGGACGACGTTTCCGTTCATCGACACCCGGCTTCTCGGCGCGAATTCGCCGGGAGAACTGCCCCGGCTGTTCATGAACGTCCTGCACGGGTCGCGGGACGACATCGCCGTCGTCGGCCTGATCCAGCCCGACAGCGGCCAGTGGGGCCTCACCGACCTGCAGTCACGGCTCGTGGCCCGGATGGCGGTGGCAGCGGCCCGATCGCCGCGGGCCGCGGCCTGGCTCTACGCCGCGCGGCAGCGGCCGGCACCGCAGCCCGCGATCCGCTACCTCGACTCGCCGCGGCACACTCTCGAGGTCGAGCATTTTTCCTACCAGCGCCGGCTGGAGCGGCTCATCGCCGCGCTCGACCGCCGGCTGAGACACGACTGCGACCGCCACGCGCCCGCGGGGCCAAGGGCACAAGTCGCGGGCCGCGGGCGCTGATGCGATCACCCCGGGCCACCGCCTGGCTCGGCCGGCAAGCCCGCTGACACGTGCGTCGCCACGCCATGCGGCTCCAACTGGAAGATCTGCACCATCGTGCCGCTGGTGAAGGCGTGGACGATCGCACCCGTCGCCGGCTCGACCACGACGGCCGCCTCCCGCACCCTGCGGCCGGTGAGCCGCTGAATCTCCTTGCGCAACTCGTCGGACGACACCGAGAACAGCGCCCGATGGTACTGCTCCACCTTGGCGGCCCCCCGTTCCGTTCGGGCGAGAATCTTCTCGGCGGGCGTCAACGCTTCGTGGAGCGTCAACACCACCGTTTCCTCGCTGGCGATCACCGTCACGGCCTTCGGCGTGTGGCCCGTCCGCTCCGCCTGCAGCGCGAGCGCGATCTGGGCCAGTTCCTGCGAGAAATCACTCGATTTGCCTTCGTCGCCCATGAACGCGGTTCCTCCTGGCGGCCGTGACCCGATTCTCGGCGACGGCTTCGGAAGCCACTGTAGCAGCACCGCACCCGGGAGTGGCCAACTTTGTCGTCGCCTGCCGGACACGCATCCCCGGGTACGCTGGTGCGCTCACGCTTCCGCCGGGTCCCGTCCCCGGCTGAATACATGCGGCGTCATCCCCGTCAAGCCGCGAAACACCCGCGTGAAATGGCTCTGCGAGCAGAACCCGAGGTCGAGCGACACTTGGGCAAGCGGCGTCCGTGCGGTTCTCAGCAGCACAAGGGCCAGACCGACACGTCGCCGATTCATGAAGCGATTGAGGCTCAAGCCGGTGGACTGGTGGAATTTCCGGGCAAAGTGGCTGGGCGACAGCCCAAAGCCACTGCTGACCTGCTCCAGCGACGCGTGGAGCGCGAGGAACGCGTCCAGGCGCTCGACGACTTGCCGCATGACGCATGGCGTGAACACGCTCCGGTCCTTTGTCCAGTCGGGCGGCCTGCCGCCGACGATGACGCTTAGCCGAATCACGATCTGCCGGGCCGCTATTTCGTCACCGATGTCTTCCGACACGTGCCGGCATCCGCTGCCTCTCGCGAGCCGCAGCAGACACGCCTGCAGCACGGCGTCCCGAAACACAGGCGTGGCATGAGCCTCGTTCACCGGACGCAGTCCGTCCGACACATGGATGTCGCGCACATCCTTGTCGGGCAGAAGGATCGCGTAGGCGTGATAGCCCGCGCTGGCGGTGATGGCCATGCGATGCGTGGTGTCGTCGCGGGGATAGAAACCGACGTCACCCACGGTCGACTGAAACAGCAGGTCGCCGGCCTGTGCGTTCCACGCGATGCGTGCATCCCCGGAAGTGGTGAGCAGGAGCCGGTGGGTGACGTACCGGTCCTCGAAGAGTGCGAAGACGCAGGGCGGCCGGATCACGATCCAATGCGCGAGCCACGAGTAGTGTGGGTACGGCGATAACGTCGCTCCGTCCATGGCCGCCCCGACGCACGTTCGGGCCGTGGTGAGCCAAACGCTCCCCCACGCCACCTCCGGCAGAAGCATAGCGGCTTTCCCGCCTCCCCGTGCGGGCCCCGGACGGGCATGACGCGCGCCTGGTGACAAAACAGCCCGGGTCCGCGCCCGTGCGGTGATAGATCACTCGCCACGACCACGGTACGGTTGTTCCCATGGCCGAGCATGATGCGTCGGCCGACCCTGCAATACGGAGGTTGCCATGCCGACATCGAAGAAGTCCAACGCCGCCCGGGCTGCCATTTTCCTGCTCGCAGAGATCAAGGCTGCCGTGGAGGCGTTCGATCGGGGCGAGAAAAATGCCTTCGACGTCGTCGACGCCGTGCTGCATGCCGTGGCGGCATATCGGGCACCGGCCAAGCCCCCGCGCAAGGCGGCGTAGGCCACGGGCGACGGGTCCGCGCATCCGGTGGACCGGTCATGCCGCCGCGGCCCGCGCGCCAGTGGACGATCGCCGTGCCAAGGCTGCTGGGGGGATTTCCGGAGGCCAGCGGCTCAGCGGGGCGGAAACGCGAACGGTGGCTGAGTGCCTGAAGTCGGCTGCGGCGGGAGCGCCGGTGCCTGGGGCAGTTGCGGTCCAGACCCTGCAGGCGGGTTGCCGAAGAGCGTCTCCAGCGAATCCAGACCGCGAGTCAGGCCCTCGCCGATCACCGCCTGCGCCGTGTTTTCCACGATCCGGCCCAGCACCACGTCGATTGATCCGGCGTCGAACTGCGGCCGATCGATCGTCCCCTTGAGCGGGATCGCCAGCGGCGTGCGTAAGAGCCGGGCGATCACCGGCGTCTGCCCGGCGATCTCCGCCCGCAGCGCCACTTCGACCACCATCGCCAGGCTCCCGTCTTCCCCGACGCTCCCCCGGCTGCGGACGGTCAGGTCGCCCATGTCCATCACCAGCCCGTCGTGCCAGAGGCGGCGGTTCACGATCCTGACGCCGACCGGCTCGGGCCGCACGCGGAGCAGCACCGTCTTGTCCCCCACCGCGAACCGCGGGTCGATCGCCGCCCGCAGCTTGACGAGCAGGTTCGCCAGCGGGCCGAGGGTCGCCGTCGGCGTCACCTCCAGCTCGTCGAAGACGACCTGCGCGGCCAGTTCGCCCGCGAACGGGTCGGCCAGCGGCAGGCGGGCACCCGCCATGTCGATGCTGGCGATGCCACGGGTGTGGGTGGCGTGCCCGAGGAGTGGTGAGAGCCAGGTCGTGAACCGGCCGCAGAGCGGCCCGGCAAGGGTCACGCGGTCAATCACCCGGCCGGCCGGCACGACGACCTCGGCGGCTTCCGGGCCGAGCCGCAGCCACGGCGCGCCGCGGAGCCGCCCGCCGGAGGCGGCGACGTCGAAGGGACCGAGGGACAGCTGGCCTTCGACGAGTCGGATGGCGACTTCTCCGGCGGCCAGCGTGAAGCCGCCGATGTCGGCACCGCTCCAGGCGGTCGACGTGTCGAGCACCATGCCGCGCAGCCGATCCGCGCCGCTTGGACGCCGCATCGTCTTCACCGGCTGAACCACCCGCGCAACGGCATCCACCGGCCCGCCGTGGCCGCGGACGCCGGACAGCCAGTCCGCGGGCAGCGGGATCTGGTCGCCGTCCGGGTCCGGATCGCCGGCGGCAGGCGCCGGCGGCACGCCGAGCGGCAGCCGCAGGGCGAATGGTCGATTGCCTGCGCCTTCGATCCGCACCGTGCCGCCGGTCCAGGGGGCGATGAGACCGCTGATCCGACCCCAGTCGTAGCCGGCACTGCCATCGATCGCGACCAGCCGCCGGCCGGACGAGGCCTCCACGCTTCCCCGCGCGGCGATGGCCAAGGTCGACGATTCGACGGCGATGCGGTCGATCTGCATTCGGTCGGCGAGGGCACCGCTCGGTTCGCGTTGTCGGGAGACCTCGACCAGGACGCGGCCGCGCGGCTCGCTCCACACCGGCTGCGGCGGCGCCGGCTCCCGGCCCGATAGCGGGCCGGCCGCCTTCGCGAGCACGAGCTGCGTCGCCGTCGCGTCGATGAGCAGGTTCGCGCCCGTGGCCCCATCGGCGAGCTCGACCATGCCGGCGACGTCGCCGCTCGGCTGCCAGCCCGGAGCGGTCCCTGCCGTCCCAACCCAGGCAGTGAGCCTGCCAAGATGGACGCGGTACTGCACTTTGCCGCGGCACACGTCGAACAGATCGAACCGGCCCGCGTCGGCCGATCCGCGCGGCGCGGCCAGCGACAGGCCGCCGGTTCGCAGCGATACCGTGGTGGACAAGATCTCGCCGGCCGCGACGTCGAAACGGTTGGCACGCGGATGGTAGAAGCCGGCGGCACTGGCGGCGACCCGCGGCTCACGGATGGTCGCCGCCCCCGCCCGCACGTTCAACTTCTCGAGTTCACAGGTGGCCCGCGTCACCTGCCAGGCCTCGCCGCGGGCCACAAGGCTCGCCGCCGACGCGATGCTGCCCGCCAGTTCGACTCCCTGCGCGGCGGCCGCGGGCAGCAGACCCGCGAACCGGGCGTGCCAGCGGGCGAGTTCGCCGTCGAGCCCGCACTCGACGGTCACCGGCTCGGTGCCCGCCACGGCGCGGACCCATGGCCCGCGGGATTCGCCGCCGACCAGTCCGTCGAGCCCCACGATCAGGCCGCCGTCGAGCCGCGCGTGAAGGCGGTCGCGGTCCGCACTGACGTGCAGCCGGGCGTCGTTGACGACCGCCTCCGCACCCGTCAGCCGGACCGTTCCCTCGGCCTGGAGCGTGAGTTCCTCATCCCGCCAGAGCGGCCGACCGGGCAGGGCCACCTCCAGGGCCGACGCGACGCCCTGTGCCTTGACCAGCGCATCCGCCTGCCGGTCCGCGCGGCTCACCGTCACGCGGCCGCTCGACGTGCCGGCCAGCCGCGCCCCGCGCAGGTCGAGGAGCTCGGACGCCTCCGCCAGGAGTTTGTCGAAATCGAACGTCCAGGAGAGCGTCGCTGCCTGCGCATCACCGGCCAGCGAGACCTCGACGGCCCGCGACGAAAGCCTGGCATCCTCGATCCGCAGGCGAGCGCCGGCAGCCGGACCCCGGCGGCCGCGAATCCAGCCGCTGAAGGGCTCGTGCCAGCGCAGCGTGCGGTCGCTGACCGTGCCGGCCCGGGCCGCACCAGCGGCCGTGCCCACGACGCTCTGCACCGCGGCGAGATCACGGCTCGTGAGACGAAGTTCGAGGACGCGATCGTCGCCATCCGATCGGGACGTCGCCGCGAGGTGCAGCTGGCCATCGGTGACGCGGACGTCGGGCCTGACGGCCAGGCCGCCGGCCACCGCCCGCGACAGGGCGGCGAGATCGACGGCGGCCGCGACCGCGAAATCTTCTTCGACGAGGGCTTCGGCCCAGTCCCACGAGCCCGCGAGGGGCAGTCGAATCCGCCCCGACGCCTCGGCGCGAAACAGGGGCGAACTGACGGCGAGCGTCCGGACGACGAGGCGGTCGCCGACCAGGGAGCAGTCGATGGGGACGTCGCAGGTCTCGATGGTCGCCAGCGCCGCGTTCGTGGCCGCGTCACGGGCCGTCAGCGGCGCGACGGCGAGCGAGCCGACGATCCGGGTCTCGAGGTCGCCCGCCGCGATGTCGCAACGGATGTCGGCCAGGCCGTCGAGGCGGTGGGAAAGTCCGAACCTCGTCGCCAGCACTCCCGACCCGCCGAGCGGCAGCCGGTGGGCGGCGATCGCGATCCGCTGGCCGTTGTCGACGCCGGCCGGTGCGGCGACCGAAAAGCCTCCGGCACTGGCCAGCACCGCCGTGGCACCGGCGGCGACCGTGCCGCGGTCCCGCCGAGGCGCCTCGGCCTCGACCGCCGGTGACGGCCAATCGACCGCCGGTGACGCCGCGGCGGCCGCGGGTGCCGACGTGGCTACGGTGCCAGCGACCGGATTCGGCTCGGCGGCGGCCCGCACGAGCCGCCCCGCCACCGTCCAGCCCGCGCGGACCGCGGCGGCATCGCATCGTCCCGTCGCCGTCAGCCCCGCGATTCGCCAGACATCACCGCGCACGGTGTCGCGAACCTCGACCATGCCATCGACGATTTCGAGTTCGCAGGCGGGCGTCGGCGCCGCCCCGGCCGGGGCCGGGGCCAGCCACGGCGCCAGGATGTCCTCGAGAGAACTGCCGCCGGCACGGACGTCCACGACCATCTCCGGGCCGATCAGCCGCACCGTTCCCAGATCGGCCGGATCGGCCGCCAGGGCGAGCAGGCCGCGGTCGACGACGAGCCGGGGCACGATCGCCGCCGCCCGGCCTTCCCGGTCGCGGAGCACGACGTCTCGATATTCGACACCCCCGAGCCAGCGCCACTGCGCCGCGCCGCTCGACACGCTCCCGTTGATGCCAGCCAATGCCGCGACCAGCGGACGATCCCGGAGATCGGTGAGCACGGCGATCGTCGGAGCCACGCCGATCGCCGCGGCGGCCACGACCAGCGCCGCCAGCGAGAACACCGCCCAGCGGCGCGGCCGCCGGCGGCCCGAACCGGCGTCCTCGAGTCGGGAACGTCTCCTCGTCATGGAGGCGGAGTATAGGTGCGGGCCTTCATCCGGCAGAAGGCGGGTTTGCCGCTTCGTTCAGCCGGGCGACCTCCTCAGCAGTGTCGACGTCGCGGAACGATTCGCCTTCCGGATCGGCCGCCGTCAGCGCCGCGGCGGGAAGGAAGTCGATCGCGGCGGTCGGTTCGGCGGCCAGTGTGGCCAGCAGGCTGCGGAGGTCGCGCCGGCCGGCGCAGAGATGCCGCTCGATCCTGGGCAGGAGCGTGAACGGCAACGCCGATGCCAATGGCTGCGGGTGGCCGTTCACCAGCGGCACGACCCAGGCCGGATGCTGCGTTCGCTGGCGGTCGAGGATCGCACGCACCACCGTCCGACGCAGGAGGGGCAGGTCGCACGAGGCGACGAACGCGGCCCCGAAGCCGGGGCCGAGACGGTCGGCCGCCATGAGGCCATCGCGGACCGCGGCCAGCGGGCCCGCCCCGGGAAGCGCGTCGCGAACGACGAAGACGTCGGCCGGCAGCGGCGGCAGTTCCTGGCCCGGCGCGGCGACGACGACGACGCGGCCGGTCTCGGCCCCGACGGCCGCGATCACGATCTCCAGAAAGCTCCGCCCTCGAAACTGCACCGCCGCCTTGCCGCCCGGCGGCGCCGTGGCCCCCAGCCGCCGCCCCCTGCCGCCGGCGAGCACGATGCTGATCGCGTCGGGTCGCATTGCCGCAGGGCTCCAGACCGCTGGACCGGCGGGTCAGCCGGCGAGGAACCGCTCGATGCGGTCGAGACCGGCGTTCAGTTTCGCCTCCGCCGCGGCGAACGACATCCGCACGTGACCCTCCGCACCGAACGCACTGCCGGCCACGAGGGCGACGTGCTCCTGCTCCAGAAGTGCCTCGCACCATTGCATGCTCGTGGTGATGCCCCGGCTGCGTGCCCGGGCGAGCGGCTCACGGATGTCGAAGAAGGCATAGAACGCGCCGCCGATGTCGGGAATCCGCACGCCGGGCATGCGCCTGAGGCGGGCGGCCACCAGATCACGCCGGGCCTGGAACGCGCCGAGCATCGTGCAGACGCAGTCCTGGGGACCGGTGAGCGCCGCCAGGGCCGCATGCTGGCTGACGCTGCAAGGATTGCTCGTCTCCTGGCTCTGCAGGTTGCCGATCGCCTTCGCGAGCGGCTCCGGGCAGATCGTCCAGCCGATCCGCCAGCCGGTCATGGAATAGGTCTTGCTGACGCCGGCCACGACCACCGTGCGGTCGGCGAGGCCGGGCCGCAGCGTGGGAAACGAAACCGACTGCCGGCCGTCGTAGACCAGCTGGTCGTAGATCTCGTCGGAGATCACGGCCAGGTCGGCCTCCAGGGCGATGTCGGCCAGCGCACCGAGTTCCGCGGCCGAATAGACGACGCCGGTCGGATTGCTCGGCGAGCAGAGGAGGAGCATCCGCGTCCGCGGCGTGAGGGCGGTCCGCAGAGCATCGGGACGGAGCTTGAAGTCGTCGCCGATGTCGGTCTCGAGGAGCACCGGGCGGGCGCCGGCCAATTTGATGAGTTCCGCGTAACTGACCCAGTAGGGAGTCGGAACGATCACCTCGTCCCCCTCGTCGAGCAACGCCGTGAAGGCGTTGTGGAGCGAGTGCTTGGCGCCGTTGGATACGACGACCTGGGCCGGGGTCACCGGCAGGCCCGTCCGCCGGGCATGGTCCACCGCGATCGCCTTGCGGAGGTCGGGAATCCCGGCGGCGGGTGTGTATTTCGTCCGCCCGGCCCGGATCGCCGCCTCGGCGGCGCGGCAGATGTGGTCGGGGGTGGGGAAGTCGGGCTCCCCGACCGACAGGTCGATGACATCCGTGCCTGCCGCCGCCATGGCCTGGGCACGGGCCGCCATCGCCAGCGTGGCGGATGGCTCCAGGGCCGCCATGCGGCGGGCGGTTCGCAGGCTCCTCGACTCCCGCTTCTGT
Source organism: Planctomycetia bacterium (assembly GCA_046339335.1). GTDB lineage: Bacteria > Planctomycetota > Planctomycetia > Pirellulales > UBA1268 > QWPN01. Next base: position 23,222 of record JBKDUV010000188.1, read on the forward strand.
TCTCCGATCGCAGCCATGTGTGCCGTCAACTCCCTGCCGATTGCCCGTGCTGAGCGGGCCGCAGCCCGCGATCTTTTTCCTTTGGTCCGTGTGGAACCAATCTGTGGAATGATACCACGCCCGGTGCAGCGTCCGCGACGCACCAAGCTGACCGTCCCGCGCTCGACAGGCCGTGCCCGACTGACCGTCCTGCGCTCGACCGTGCCGTCGACCCAATCGCGCAGCCGGTCGATGCGGCATGGTGGCGTGTGACGGTGGCGACGGTCACTCGCATGAACCGCCATCCGGCGCGGGACATTCGCAAAAAAAATCGTGAATGTCTCTTGACAGTTTTCAGTGCCATCCCTCACAACTCTCACATCGACGTCGAATGGAGACGAGGAATCGTGTCCGCGAGACGGCGAAACGTCGGCCGCTTCCCCCCACGAACACCCGGGGAATCGGCCGTGAGATGCTTATCCGGGTGTTCACGGGAAGGAGCCAGATCCATGGCCAAGAAGAAGAAGAAGGCTGCCAAGAAGGTCGCCAAGAAGAAGAAGGGCCACGGCTGAGCCATCCGTCGGAATGATCATTGACGGCTTCGGCCCGACCTGATCGCTCCGGCACGGCGAAACGACGTTTCGCCAGGAATGCTCCGCCCGGGTTCCCATGCGTGGGAGCCCGCAGTCCGTCTCGACGGCCTGCCCTTCGTTTCGAGCCCGTCACGCTTGCGTGACGCCAGCCCGGAACGTCCACGTTCAGACGAGAAAGGCCGGCCCGGGCCCTTGGGCGCCCGGGCCGGCCTGATTTTTTCGGTTTGTAGTCCGGGATGGCCCTCGGGGGGCACCCATGCGGCCCTCGCATGGCTCCCTCTGGCCCGGCCTTGCCCCCATTCCTGCCCCGATCATGATGGCGGCATGACCGCTTCCCCGACCCGAGGATCTGCTCCAGCCGTCCGGGGCGACTTCCTCCTCGTCTCCTGCCAGGCGGGGTCCGAGGCAGAGGTGAAGGCACGTTTGCCGGATGTTCTCCCCGGCGCGGCCATCGGCGCCTGGCGGCGCGGCGTGGTGACGTTTCGACTGCCTTCTGAAAAAGATCCGCCGGACAATTTCTCCCCCGACATCGTCTTCGCCCGGTCCACGATCCGATCGTTCGGGCAGATCTCCGCGGCGACGGACGCCGAGCGGGTGGCGCTGGCCGCGGCGCGGGCCGGCGGGGGCGGCTGGGAAAACGTCCACGTCTGGAACCGTGACCCGCGGCTCGAAGGCGACCTGGCGGCGATCCGCACCGCTCTGCTGGCCGCCTGCGAACTGCCCACCGACCTGTCCGCCACGGCGGCACCCGGCCAGGTTGTCCTCGATTGCGTGATCGATGCGCCTGACCGCTGGTGGATCGGCTGGCATCGGGCTGCAGGGCCACCCGGCATCTGGCCGGGGGGCATCTATCCCGGGACGTTGCCCGCCGACAAGGTGTCGCGGGCTTGGCTCAAGCTCGACGAGGCGATTGCGACGTTTGAAATCGAGTTCAAACGCGGCGAACGGGCCTGCGAGATCGGCGCCGCGCCCGGCGGCTCCTGCCAGCGGCTCCTCGAAGCCGGACTGATGGTCGTGGGCATCGACCCGGCGGCGATCGATCCCCGCGTCGCCGGGCACGAGCGGTTCACGCACTGGCGGATGCGGTCGCGGGACGTGAAGCTTCGCGGCTACCGCGGCTTCGACTGGATCGTCTCCGACATGAATATCGACCCGGTCAGCACGCTCGAGGCGATCGAGAGGATCGTAACTGCGCCGGGCGTCCGGCCGCGTGGGATCATCGCCACGTTCAAGCTCCCCGACTGGTCGCGGGCGCGGGAGCTTTCCGGATGGCTCGGCCGGCTGCGCGACCTCGGGTTTCCGGCTCGGGCCCGGCAGATCTCCAGCGGAGGCCGCGAGGTGTGCGTCGTCGCACAAAAGGTGCCAGCCACCAAATCTGGGTAGTTTGGAGCATCGCGACTACGCAGCTTACCAGGATTTGGTGGCTGGCACCGGAGATTGAGATCAGCAAATCCTCGGCCGCGATGGCGGCCGCCCCTGGCAGCGGGTGCGCCGCTTTACTTGCAATAGTTTTGCACATAGGGCAGACTCTGGCGTTCACAGCCGCCGCCCCCGGAGTCCTGCGCATGTCCCCGACCCATGATCCCGTCGACCGCCGCCTGCCCGTCACCGTCCTCTCCGGCTTCCTCGGGGCCGGCAAGACGACGCTCCTCAATCACCTCCTCGCCAACCGCGCCGGCCTCCGCGTGGCGGTGATCGTCAACGACATGAGCGCGGTCAACATCGACGCCCAGCTCGTCGACGGACCGCTGGCGGCGCCGGCCGCCCGCCTGAGCCGCACCGAGGAGAAACTCGTCGAGTTCTCCAACGGCTGCATCTGCTGCACGCTGCGCGAGGACCTGCTCGAGGAAGTGGCCCGGCTCGCCCGCGAGGGGCGGTTCGACTACCTGCTCGTCGAGAGCACGGGGATCTCCGAGCCGTTGCCGGTCGCCGAGACGTTCCCGTTCACCGACGAGCAGGGGGCGAGCCTGTCGACCCTCGCCCGGCTCGACACGCTCGTGACGGTCGTCGACGCGGCCAACTTCCTCGACGACTACTGCTCGCGGGACGAACTCCGCGAACGCGGCATCGGGCTCGACGCGAACGACTCCCGTGATCTCGTCCAGCTCCTCGTCGACCAGGTTGAATTCGCCAACGTGATCGTCGTCAACAAGACCGATCTCGCCCCGACCGAGGACGTCGCCTACCTGGAGGCGATCCTGCGGTCCCTGAACCCCGCGGCGGTCATCCTCCGCTCTGATCATGGCCGCGTGCCGGCGGCTGCGGTCCTCGGCACCGGGCTGTTCGACATGGCACATGCCGCCGCCCATCCGGGTTGGCTGGCCGAGACCCCCGGGACGCACCGGCCGGAAACGGAGGAATACGGCATCTCCAGCCAGGTGTTCCGCGCCCGGCGGCCGCTGCATCCGGGCCGCTTCTGGGACCTGATCACCGGGCCCGTCTTCAAGGGCGTGATCCGCTCCAAGGGCGTGCTCTGGCTTGCGACCCGCTCCGACTGGGCCGGCATCTGGTCGAGCGCGGGAGTCGTGTCGAGCCTTCAGCCGGGTGGAGCCTGGCTGGCGACGGCCCCGCGGGAGGAATGGCCGGCGGGGATCGACGACGATGACCTGGCGGAAATCTGGGAGGAACCGTGGGGCGACCGACGGCAGGAACTCGTCGTCATCGGCGCCAAACTTGCCCCCGACCTGCTCGCGCACCTGGAACGCTGCTGCCTCACCGCTGTCGAGATGCGGGGCGGCCCCGACGCCTGGCTCGGCCTCGACGACCCGTTTCCGGCCTGGCGGATCGCTGCCGACGACGCGAGCAACCTCACCGTCGCGGCGGACGACGCGACCACGTGATGGATGCCGCATGAACCGGCTGCCGGACGCTGCCGCGCCGTCAGTCGCTCGCGGCCCCGGACCAGACATCCGCCGCTGCCGTCAGGCTGCCGGCGCGGCAATGTTTCAGGCCGGCGGACGTGTCAAGCAGCAGGCCACCGTCGACGGCGATCCCACGGCAGATGCCGCGGTCGATCCGATCGCCGACGTAGAGCGTCACCTCGCAGCCGGTCAGGCCGCACAGCGGCCGGTAGCGGTCCGGCAAGATCGCGGGATCTCGGTCGAGGCCGGCGAGCAGGGCGAGCAGCCGGGGAATGAACCCCGCAAGGAGGGTTTCCCGGTCGAGCGGCCTGCCGATCAGGTCGGGAATCGTGACGACCCGCCGGGCGAGCGGCTCCGGTGCGTCGGCCGCGCTGCCGGCCGTGTTCACGCCGATGCCGAAGATGACCCGGCCCGTTCCGGTCGTCTCCACGAGGATGCCGGCGAGCTTTCCAGCACCCACGTAGACGTCGTTCGGCCAGCGGACCACCGTCACCACGTCGGGCACGAGGTCGCGGAGCGTCTCGACGAGGGCCACGCCGCAGGCCAGCGACCAGGTTGGCGGCGGGGCGACAGACGCGGCAGGGGCCGCGAGCACGAGGCTCACCGTCAGGCTGTCGGGGCTTTGCCACCAGCCCGCGCCGCGCCGGCCGCGGCCGTGCGTCTGCCGGTCGGCGATCACCGCCGCGGGCAGGGCCGCACCAGAGTCGGCGGCAATCTCCCGCGCCCGGATCATCGTCGACGCGACGATCGCGTGCCGCTCGACCGTCGCCAGCGGCGGGCAGAGCCGTGACCGCAACGTGCCGGCGTCGATGGCTCCCTGCAAGGGATCCTGCATGTCAGTCGCTCCGCACCAGGGGCACGAACCGCAGCCGCAGGGCATTCGCCACGACCGACAGCGAGGACAGGCTCATGGCGGCGGCGGCGAGCATCGGGTCGAGCAGGAGGTGGGAAGAAATCGGGTACAGCACCCCCGCGGCGAGCGGGATCCCAAGCGCGTTGTAGCCGAATGCGAAGTACAGGTTCTGGCGGATGTTCCGCATCGTGGCTCGGCTGAGCATGACCGCCCTCTCGATGCCGCGCAGGTCTCCCGTGACGAGCGTGATGCCGGCCGATTCGATCGCCACGTCGCTGCCGGTGCCCATCGCGATCCCGACGTCGGCCGCGGCCAGAGCCGGGCCGTCGTTGATCCCGTCCCCGGCCATTGCCACCCGACGGCCCGCGGCCCGCAGCGCCATGATGCGGTCGTGCTTGTCGGCCGGCCCGAGCCCCGCCTCGACGTCGTCGATGCCGAGTTGTCCGGCGACGCCACGGGCCGTACGCTCGTCGTCGCCGGTCAGCATCCGGATTCGCAGGCCGAGCGCGTGCAGCCTGCGGATGGCCTCCGCGGTCGTCTCCTTGATCGGATCGGAGACGGCGAGCAGGCCGGCGTAACGGCCACCGATGGCGACGTGGATCACGCTCCGGCCGAGCGCGGCGAGGTCCGCGGTCTTCGCGGCCGCGGCCGCGGCCGCCGGTTCCGCAGCGGCGGCGATCCATGCCGGCCGACCGACGAGCACCGTCCGGCCCGCCACGCTTCCGCGCACGCCCGACCCGGGAACCGCCACGAAGTCGAGCACGAGCGGCGGCTTCAGGTCGCGATCCGCCGCGGCCGCCACGATCGCCCTGCCGAGCGGATGCTCGCTGTATCGCTCGAGACCCGCCGCCGTGGACAACAGGTCCGCGGCGGTAAATCCCTCCCCCGGAAGGCACTCGGTGACCACCGGCCGCCCCGCGGTCAGCGTGCCGGTCTTGTCGACGACGAGCGTGTCGACGCGTTCCAGCGCCTGAAGCACCTCGGCATTCCGCACGAGCACGCCCTCCCGCGCGCCGCGGCCGATGCCGACCATGATCGACATCGGCGTGGCCAGTCCGAGGGCGCAGGGGCAGGCGATGATCAGCACGGCCACCGCGTTGGCAAGCGCCAGGGCGGGAGACGGCCCGAGCAGCATCCAGACGACGAACGTGACAACCGCGCAGCCGAGCACGGCGGGCACGAAGGAGGCGGCCACGCGGTCGGCCAGCTGCTGGATCGGGGCCCGGCTGCGCTGGGCGACGGCGACGAGGGCGATGATCCGGGCGAGCATGGTCTCCCGCCCGACCTTGTCGGCGACCATGAGGAACGAGCCTGCCTGATTGAGCGTGCCGCCGATCACCGTATCGCCCGCCTGCTTGCCGACAGGCAGCGGTTCGCCGGTGAGCATCGATTCCTCGATCGTGGTCCGCCCCTCGGCGACGTGGCCATCCACCGGCACCTGCTCGCCGGGGCGGACGCGGAGCATGTCGCCCACACGGACGTCGGCGAGGGGCTCGTCACTCTCGACGCCGTCCCGGACGACCCGGGCCTGCTGCGGGGCAAGCGCCACGAGTTCGCGGATCGCGGACCCCGTCTGGCGTCGAGCCCGCATCTCGAGAACCTGCCCGAGGAGCACGAGCGTGATGATCACCGCGGCCGCCTCGAAGAACAGCGGTGCCGAACCGTGCCGGTGCAGCTGCGGCGGCAACACCGCCGGCGCGACGACCGCGACGAGGCTCGCGGCGTACGCCGCGGCGGTGCCGAGGGCGACGAGGGAGAACATCGAGGGGCGGCCGGCCAGCAGCCCGCGGATGCCGCGATCGAAGCAGGGCCACCCCGCCCAGAACACGACCGGTGTCGCCAGCACGAGCTGCAGCCAGCCGTGGGCCGTGCCGCCGAGCCAGCGATCGACCGGCAGGCCGACCATCGGCAGCATCGCCAGCAGGAACACGGGCAGCGTCAGCACCGCTGCCCCTCCAAAGCGCCGGACCATGCTGCGGAGTTCAGCGTCGTCTCCGGCAGCGGCGGCGGCGACGTCCCTGGGCTCGAGGTCCATGCCGCAGTCGGGGCAGGCGCCGGGGCCGACCTGCTCGACCTCCGGGTGCATCGGACACGTGTAGACGGCCTCCGGATCGGCGTCCGCCAGCGGTGCGGTTCGGCCCGACTGCCCGCCGCCACAGCAGCCGGCGGCCGGCGCGGCCGGCACGCCGTCCCGAAACTTCCGCCGGCACCCGGCGCAGCAGAAATAAAATGTCTCGCCGTCGCGGACCGCCGTGTGCGGCGTCGCTGCGGAGACGGTCATCCCGCAGATCGGATCGGTTGGCATGGCTCGCGCGGAAAACGGTTGGGGAAAGCGGGGGTTTGATTCACAATGCGGTTCGACGCGCTGCTGGGCTCCGTCGCCCCTGGAAGCGGCGGACAACCACGCGGTTTTGCCTTGGCAGCGGGGACGGGCTGGCCTCTTCCGTTATCAATTTTCGGACCGGCCCGCCTCAACACTCGGCCATGCGACGGGACGGAGGCATACCCCGCCTTCTGTGGGCCCAAAGCCGTGCAGCGTTCCGCGGTTCGGGCCGGCGGCGATCCGTCGATCCTACCCGGCGTGCCACCGGGATGCTGCATGCCCGACTTTCGCCGCTGGGCGGCCTGCGCCATCGTGGCCGCACTGATCGGCTGGAGCATCGGGGGCGGTGCGGCCGCGACTGTGGTCGCGGGCTGCTCAGCTCGCCGCGGTCAAGGCGGAGAGCGAGCGGCAGTTCGAGGAGCTCATCCGTCGCCGGCTCGCGATGCCGATCGAGCAGCCGATGAATTTCCTGCGCAGGCGTCTTCCCGGTGGCGGCAGCTGTCTCTGCGCGGCCCGCCCCGCGGGCGGCCGGGCCGCTCGGCTTCGAGGCGCTGGGAAACCGTGTGCATGGCCGCGTCAGCGAGGCGTTCCGCGCCTGACGGCGTTCACTGCTGCTGCTGCTCGCCGTCGGCCTCGTAGTGCACGGCGTGGATGACCGTGTGCACCGGGGCGTCGCGCGGCGCGAGGGCCGCGTGCCAGTCGAGCGACGGCAGCCGGTCGAGTGTCCGGGTCGCGACGCGGACCTCGATCTGCTCGGCGCCCGAGCCGACGTAGGTGCCCTTGTTCGGCGGCACGTCGCTGAAGTCGCGGCCGACCGCCGTCTTCACGAACCCGCCGCCGATCGGGCAGCCGTTGGTGGGATCGAAGCCCGACCAGCCGATGTCCGGCAGCCAGACCTCGCACCAGGCGTGGCTCTGCGACTCCCGGTTGGGGCGGTGAATGTAGCCGCTGACGTAGCGGGCCGGCACGCCCCACGACCTGAGGATGGCGATCATGAGATGGGTGAAGTCCTGACAGACCCCCTTGCCGTGCGTGAGGATGTGGTCGATCGGCGACGAGGCGTCGGTCACGTCGCGGGCATACTCGAACTGGCTGCGGATGTGCTCGGCCACCTGGCAGACCCAGATCCCGACCCGCGTCCGCGGCCGCGGCGCGACGGCGATGCGGACCGGCTCGAGCAGCGGCGTCCGCCGCACCGGCCCGCGCAGGGCGAGGGAGTCGAGCGTCTCCAGCGGCAGCTGCCACTCCAGCGGGCCCGACTCGGGAAACTCGGCCTGGCTGGCGACGGGCCCGATCGCGGAGTCCTCCGTCTCGACGACGCTCGCGGCGAGGATTCGCACCCGTGGCGGCGGGGCGAGGAGATTGAAATGGTGGACGACGTTGCCGAAGCCATCCCGATAGGTGGCCAGGGGATGCGCCAGGCCGGTCGAGATCCGGAACGAATGGCAGCGCTGACCGTGGTCACTGGCCGGCTCCATGCGCAGCTCGCAAAGCCACTCGCGGACCGGCTGGGCGTAGGAGAACGTCGTCTCGTGCTGGATCTCGAGGATCATGGGCGCGGCCTCCCGGGCCGTGGCACGGGCCTTGTGGTCATTGGAGCGAGTACTGCTGCTGGAGAAGCTGCGCGATCCGGGCGCAGCGGGCCTGGGCGTCGCCGAGGAAGGCATGCAGCTGCTCCCCCTCGAGCGTCGCGGCATCGAGGTAGGCGAGTTCTCCGTGGAGCCGGCCGACGACCCGCGAGACGTCGTCGTCGCAGCGGTCGGCAGAACGGCCGCTGATCGCCGCCAGCGAGTGCATCGCCCGGCCGAGGCAGAACCGCACCGAGTGCGGGAAGTCGGCGTTGGCGAGGAGGAACTCGATGACCCGCTCCGGCTCGACGCGGCTGATGTACAGCCGCTGATAAGCCTCGTAGGCGGCACAGTTCTTCAGCACCGCGCCCCACTGCAGGTTGCTGATCGGCAGGTCGACCGTGCCCGATCGCTCGAGGAGGGAAAACTTGGCGTCGAGGATCCGCAGCGTCTTGTCGGCCCGCTCCAGGTAGCGGCCAAGCTGGATGAAGTGCCAGCCCTCGTCGTGGACGAGCGTCGCCTCGCTGGCGCCGGTGAACAGGAGCACGCCCGTCTGCATCTCCTCACAGAAGTCGTGGGGTGAATCGGCGGCGCGAAACTGCTGGGCGGCCTCGCCGAGCCGCCAGTGGAGCTTGTTGAGCTCGCCCCACATCTGCGGGCTGATCGAGCCGCGGACGCTGCGGGCGTTGTTGCGGGCCCGGTTCATGCAGCCCATCACGCTGCCCGGGTTGGCGGTGTCGACGAGCAGCCAGCGCTGCACGGCCGCCACCGGGTGCTCGCCCGGGCGGACTGGCGGGGGGGGCTGCCGCAGCAGGGCCACGAGCGCGTTCCACTCCAGTTCTACGGGATTGGCGAGGACGCCGTGGAGGTCGAGGTCGAGCTGGAACGTGACGTTCACCGCCCGGGCGACGTGGTCGGCCCGCTCCAGGTACCGGCTCATCCAGAACAGTGCGTCGGCGACCCGGCTCAGCATGCTCCGCTCCGCTGGAACCGTTCCTCGGCCAGGACCCAGGTGTCCTTGCTGCCGCCCCCCTGCGAGCTGTTGACGACGAGGCTCCCCTTGGGAAGGGCGACGCGGGTCAGGCCACCGGGCGTGACCACGGTCCGCTCGCCGCAGAGGATGAAGGGCCGCAGGTCGACGTGCCGCCCCTCCAGCCGCCCGTCGACGAGCGTCGGATGGGTGGAGAGCTGAATCGTCGGCTGGGCGATGAAGTCGCGCGGGTCGGCCTTGATGAGCTCCCGGAACTCGTCCCGCTGGGCCTGCGTCGACGCCGGCCCGATCAGCATGCCGTAGCCTCCGGACTCGTTGACCCGCTTGACGACGAGCGACTGGAGGTTGGCGAGGACGTGGTCCCGCTCCGCGGGGATCTCAGGGCGGAAGGTCTCGACGTTCTCCAGGATCGGATCCTGGTCGAGGTAGTAGCGGATCATCGCCGGCACGAACGGATAGATGCCCTTGTCGTCGGCGATGCCGGTGCCGATGCAGTTGGCGAGAGCCACGGTGCCGGCCCGGGAGGCGTTCACCAGGCCCGGCACGCCGAGAGCGCTGTCGTGGCGGAAGGTGAGCGGGTCGAGGAAGTCGTCGTCGATCCGCCGGTAGATGACGTCCACCTGACGCGGGCCGCGGGTCGTCCGCATGAAAACCCGGTTGTTGTCGATGAACAGGTCGCGGCCCTCGACCAGCTCGATCCCCATCCGCTGGGCGAGGAAACTGTGCTCGAAGTAGGCCGAGTTGTACATGCCCGGGCTGAGGAGGACGGCGGTCGGCTGGTTGGAGGTCGCCGGCGCGATGTACTGCAGCACGTCGAGCAGGGCGGCGGGATAATCGTCGTTGGGGAGGACGTCGTAGTCGTTGAACAGGGCGGGGAAGACCCGCTTGAGCACCTTCCGGTTCTGGAGCATGTAGCTCACGCCACTCGGCGTCCGGGCGTTGTCCTCGAGGACGAGGTACCGTCCGTCGGCGTCGCGGATCAGGTCGGTGCCGCAGATGTGGACGTAGATCCGTCGCGGCACCTCGACGCCGACGAACTCCCGCCGGAAGAACGTTCCCTGGAGGACGAGCCAGGGCGGCACGACGCCGTCGCGAAGGATCCGCTGATCGTGATACACGTCGTGGAGGAACAGGTTCAGGGCCGTGACCCGCTGCACGAGGCCGGCCTCGATCTGCCGCCACTCGTAGGACGGGATGATCCGTGGCACCGGATCCATCGGCCAGACCCGCTCGATCCCCTCCTCGGCCCGGTAGACGGTGAAGCCGACGCCGTCCTGCCGCATCGAGAGGTCGGTCATCGCCTTGCGCCGCCGCATGTCCTCGGCGTCGAGGCCGCGGAGCCGGTCGTACAGCGGCCGGTAGTGATCCCGCGGACCGCCCCGATCGGCGATCATTTCGTCGTAGGCGCGGCCGACCTCGTAGCCGGCGAACGGCCCGGCGGCGGAGTCGACGGCGGTTGCTGAAATTGACATCGGAACGATTGACTGCGCGTAAACCGAGCAGGGACTGCCCCGCTGGCGGGCAGTCTTGCCTTTTGTCACAACTATCCTGTGCGGTTTTTGCGAGTAGTCTGGAACGGCGGACTTGGCGGACTCGCCTTACAGCAATCCGCGCGCCGAACCGGTCCGTCCAGGATATCCGGAGACCAACGATGACCTATTGCGTCGGCATCCGCACCCACGAGGGGCTTGTGCTCGCCTCCGACTCGCGGACGAACTCGGGGATCGACCAGGTCTGCGTCTGCCGCAAGATGCACAACTTCGCGGTGCCGGGGGAGCGGATGTTCACGATCCTCTCCAGTGGCAGCCTGTCGGTCACGCAGTCGGTCATGACCCGGCTGCAGCACGAGTTTCAAACCGGCTCGGGGCTGGCCGACGTGGCCACGATGTACGAGGCGGCCCGCTGCGTCGGCCGGCACGTCCGCGAGGTGGCGGCGCTCGACCGTGACTACCTGGAGCGGGACAACGTCGGCTTCGCCATCAACCTGATCGTCGGCGGCCAGATCCGCGGCGAGCCGCCGCAGCTCTACATGATCTACGCCCAGGGCAATCCGCTCCGGGCGACGCGGGCCTCGCCGTTCCTGCAGATCGGCGAGACGAAGTATGGCCGGCCGATCCTCGACCGCGGCGTCCGCTACGGCGCGACGACCCTCGACCAGGCGGTGAAGTACGCGCTCATCTCGCTCGACTCGACGATGCGGTCGAACGTGGCCGTTGGTCCGCCGATCGACCTGCTCGTCTACGGCGCCGACGAATTCGCCGTCCGCCGCTACCGCCGGCTGGCGGCCGACGATCCGGACCTCGTGGAGATTCGCGGCTGCTGGGAGCGGGAACTCCGCCGTGCCATCGGCCAGGTGCCGACGCTCGCCTTCCCGACGCCGGGACGGCCGGACGAGTTTTTCACGGTTGTCACGGCGGACGACTGACCGTCCCGGCCGGCTTGCGGCCCGTCTGTCGCCACACGTACACTTCGTCTGATTCGCGAGATCCCCGGCCGGCTCTGCTGGCCGGGCACCGACAGGAGGTGACCGCCATGCCTCGTCCCATGCCGCGTCGCGCGTGCAGTCCGGTCCTCGCGGCCATCATGCTGCCACTCCTCTCCGCCCCGTTGTGGGCTGCGGACCCGCCCGGCGCGGCACGGCCGGGCCGACTGACCATGACCACCCTCGAGCGGCCGGCCGACGAGGAGATCGAGCCGCGCCGCACTCCGCGGCCCGTCCAGCGGGGACCGAAGAGGCAGCCGGCGGCGGCACGGGGGGCGGGACTCGCTCCAGCGGCCGATCGTGCAGCCGCACCGGCCCCGGCGACGAAGGCGCAGGCCATCGGCAGGGGTGTCCAGTACCTCATCGGCAGCCAGCGGAACGACGGCGGCTGGAACTCCGGCGAGCATCCGATGGCCGCCGACCTGTCGAACACCAGCATTGCCGGCCTCGCGGTGCTCCGCGCGGGCACGGCTGTCGCTGTGCGCGGTGAGGAGGAAGCCATGGAGCGGGCCGTGCGATTCGTCAACGGACGTGTCGCGGCGTCGGCCGACGCGGAACTCTGGGCGCCGCGTCCCGACGTCGTCGATGGGACGGTGCAGCGCGACCTCGGTGTCGGCGTCGATGCCGTGCTCGCGGCGCTGTTTCTCGCCGAGTCGATCGAAACCGCCGAAGCGGACCACCAGGCCGCCACCGCGAAGAAGTCGCTGGACACGCTGATGCGGGTGATCACGCGCAACGTGCGCGAACAGCCCAACGCATTCGCGGCGGGCGGCCAGGCGCTGACCCGGGGGCTCATCGCCCACGCGGTGGACAGGGCCACCCGCGTCGGCGTGGAGGCGGACGACGATCTCGTGCCCCTGATCACCGCCAACGGTCCGAAGAACATGGGGCTGTACGGGGATGCCGGCCGGGTCGGATGCCTGCACGTTGCCTGGCGACGCAGCGGCGGCGGCAGCAGCCATGCGTTCGCCCAAATCGCCGACGAAGCCGCATCCGCAGCCCCGGTGGCGGCGGGCCCCGTGGGCACCGCCCGTGAGCTGGAAGCGCTCGGGAAATCGCTCGTGAAACCGGTGCTCGCCAACCCTCGCAACCAGTGGCCGTACGGCGCCGGGGGAGAGGTGTTTTTGGCGCTCATGTTCCTCACCGCCATGCTCCAGGACACGAATGCCGACGCGGCCGCCGCCTGGACGGCCAGGGTCGATGCGCAACTGATCCAGACGCAGAACGCCCAGGGGAGCTGGACCGGCTCGTCGTGCATCAACAGCCGTGTCTTCTGCACGTCGTCCGCCCTGCTCGTCATGGTGCCGACGCGGGACGGCGCGGCGGTCGCCGGCCGCTGAATACCGCCGACCCGCGCCGGAAACCACCGAGTGCACAGCATGGTCCTGGCCCACTGTCTTCGCCGGGTCGTGGTCGCCGCCACGTGCGTCGCCGCGGTCGCGTCCAGCGCGGCCGACCCCGTCGCCTGGCGCCGGGCCGCCGACCGCGGCAGCGCATTCCTCGCGGCGCGGCAATCGGCCGACGGCGGCTGGCGTTCGGACACGTATGGGAATTTTCGTGGTGGTGACGCGATCACGCCGCTGGTGCTCGTCGCCCTCGACACCGCCACGCACCCCGGGCCCCATGCAGCGGGCTGCCGGTTTCTTGCGGAACTCGCCGATGATGCGGAGCGGATCGATCGGCTCGAGTATCCGGTCTACACGGCGGCCTTCGCGGTGCAGGTCTGCCTGCGGGACGAGCCGTCTCGCCGGTCGGCCATCCGCTGGGCCGACGTGCTGCGCGGGCAGCAGCTCGCCGCCGGGCTTGGCTGGGCAGAGACCGATCCGGAGTTCGGTGGCTGGGGCTATGCCACGGTCGAGCCCCGGAAACCATCCCCCGGCGCAGTCCGGCTGCCGACCCTCGACCCGAACCTGTCGGCCACAACGCTCGCCGTCACGGCGCTCCGCGCCGGGGGCGCCCGCGCGGACGATCCGGCCCTCCGGGCAGCGCTGAGGTTTTTCGAGCGTTGCCAGAACTTTCCCCGGGCTGACGCCGCCGCCGACCCGGCCTTCGATGACGGCGGTTTCTGCTTCGCCGTCGGCGTTGCCGATCGCTCGAAGGCCGGTAGCGCCGGCGTCGATCGGCATGGCCGGATGCGGATGCGTTCCTACGGCAGCGCCACGGCCGACGGCCTCCGGGCCCTGCTCGCCTGCGGACTGCCCGCGGATCATCCACGGGTGGTCGCCGCCCGCGCCTGGCTGGAGCGGCACTTTGCCGCCGACGTCCATCCGGGCGCGTTTCCGCAGGAGCGGGCCGTGTTTCGTGACGGCTGTTTCTATTACTGGTGCTGGTCGGCGGCGACGACGCTCGAGGCCCTCGGGGCCGATCGCCTGCCAGGCTCTGCCGGACCGCTCGACTGGCGGCGTGCGGTCGCGGACGCTCTCGTCACGCGGCAGGCCGACGACGGCAGTTGGCAGAGCGCCCACGGGGCCGTCCGCGAGGACGATCCGCTCGTGGCCACGCCGCTGGCCCTGGCGGCGCTGCGGACGTGCTCGAACCGAACGCCTCGCCAGAACACTGCGGCGCCGCTGCGGTGAATCCACCACCGATCGACCGCGACCGGCCCGGCCGCGCTGGCGGCTTGCGGGAGGGCGGAAAGCGGTCCAGAATGATTTGGTTCGGCGGACCGCGGAGCGACCGGGTCCGGCTGGCATAGGAGAGGTGGCAGAGCGGTCGAATGCGCGTCTTTGCTAAAGACGTGTCCGGTCAAAAGCTGGACCGCGGGTTCGAATCCCGCCCTCTCCGTTTGGTGAAGATGGTCGAGCACGCGATGAGCCCGAGAATCGCGGATGCCCACACAATCGGTGTGAGGCTCCCTTTGGAAGCCAAGCAGCGGGAGCAGCGTCTTGCGATTCCGCAAGCAACTTGGGTGACTCGAACCCGACTTTACTTAATGAATTGAAATACCAAAGATTCATCCTTGTCTGTGTGATTCGAGGAACCCTTGTTGTATCGTGGAAGCGTCTTGAAGTGCATGGTTTCAACGCCGTGGGGCCACCCAGAGGAACGGAGTGCGCCCCAAGGGCTACGGGGCCGATCAGCGACGGCGCGTAGGCCATCATTCCGGCCCTTCCTGGCGAGTTGATCTCGGCCGTGGAGCGGAGCCTTCCGCCTGCCCTGGCGGTACCGGCGCGGAGGCAGCCTCCGCTCAACCGTCAGCATGCCGTGGACACGTCCGAGGCCCGCCACTCACTTGGCGATCTCCGACCGCGAGACGGGTAAACCATTCACATGTGTTCGGGATTTTTCACTCGTTCATCGACCAAGGCCACAGGCTGATGGATCGGTCTCCCATGGGCACCGAGACGGTCATCCGGCCCAGCACGGGCTGGTTCAACGTCGATCTTGCCGGCCTCTGGCGTTACCGAGACCTGCTTTGGTTGCTCGTACATCGCGACTTCGTCTCGAAGTACAAGCAGACGGTGCTCGGGCCGCTGTGGTTCGTCATTCAACCGCTGTTGACGACGCTCGTGTTCGCTGTGGTCTTTGGGAAGATCGCACATATCCCCACCGATGGCGCACCTCCGTTTCTGTTTTATCTCACGGGTCTGCTCGGTTGGAACTTCTTCGCCGGCACCTTCACGGCGACCTCAAACACACTCGCCGGAAACGCCGGAATCTTTGGCAAGGTGTATTTCCCGCGGCTCGTCGTGCCGCTCGCGACGGTGATCTCGGGATTCATCGCCATGGCGATCCAACTGGCCACGTTGCTGCCGATCTGGGCCTGGTATCGCTTCGGCTCCCCTGGCGGCGCCGCACTGCATCTCTCGTGGACGGTGCTGCTCTTACCGATCGTGCTCCTCCAGATCGCGATCCTGTCGTTCGGGGCCGGCCTCTGGATGTCGGCGCTGACGGCGAAATATCGGGACTTCGCCTTTCTGTCGTCCTTTCTCGTGCAACTCTGGATGTATGCAACGCCCGTCATCTATCCCTTTTCGGCGATTCCCGCCCGCTGGCGGTGGGTGGCCGCAATCAATCCGATGACCGTGCCCGTGGACGTCATCAAGTCCATGTTTCTCGGGCACGGGGCCGTCGCCCCGGCCCACGCCCTCCTTTCCACGGCAGTGACGCTGGCGATCCTGTTCGGTGGCCTGGCCATCTTTGGCAAGGTCGAGCGCACGTTCGTGGACACCGTCTGAGCCTCTCCATGACGATGCCCGTCATCCAGGCCCGTTCGCTCTCGAAGCGTTACCGCCTGGGCATGCTCGGCGCGAGCACGCTCCGCGAAGAGATCCAGAACTGGTGGGGGCGGCTGCGGGGCCCGGCCGAACCGAACGCCACGAAGGGCGACTACTGGGCACTGCGCGACGTGTCCTTCGACATCGATGAGGGGGAGGTCGTCGGGATCATCGGCAGGAACGGGGCCGGCAAGAGCACGCTGCTCAAGATCCTGAGCCGGATCACGGAGCCGACTACCGGGGAGGCCCGAATCCGCGGCCGTATGGCATCGCTGCTCGAAGTGGGCACCGGCTTTCATCCCGAGCTTTCCGGCCGCGAAAACATCTTCCTCAACGGCACGATTCTCGGCATGACGAAGGCCGAAGTAAGGGCGCGGTTCGAGGAAATCGTCGAGTTTTCCGGCATCCACAAGTTCATCGACACGCCTGTGAAGCGGTACAGTTCGGGGATGTACGTGCGGCTGGCCTTCGCCGTGGCGGCCCACCTGGATGCGGAAATTCTCATCGTGGACGAGGTCTTGGCGGTCGGCGATGCGGAGTTCCAGAGCAAATGCCTTGGGAAAATGGGGCAAATCGCCGACGGGGGCCGGACGGTGCTGTTCGTCAGCCACAATCCGCAGGCGCTGCAGCGACTGACCAGTCGCTGCGTGCTCTTGAACGCGGGCCACGTCGAGGCCGACGGCCCGACCAGCGAGGTGATCTCGCACTACACCCGGGCCGGTCACTCCCTCCAATGCGAGTATGTCGCGGGTGATGGCGAGCGGATCGACGGCCGGGTTCGTCGGGCTGCCGTGCTGACGGCGGAGCCGGGTGGGGTCCACAAGTGGGGCCGCGCATTGACGTTCGAGTTCGAGATCGAGGTCGCACGCCCGAGTACGGGTCACTGTTTCACGTTCCAGATCCTGGATGAGGCCAAGAACGCAATCTGCCACTTCTCGTCACTCAATCCCGGGTCGAACTGGGGCACGGCGGCCGGAATGTACCGTCTCCGATGCACGCTGCCGCGGTGCCGGCTCTTCATGGGCGACTTCACGGTGACGACATATCTTGCCGATCGGGCCGTCAACGAGATGCTGGAAACGCTCCACGATCTGTGCAAGTTCCGCGTCGAGATGGGCGACGTCGACCGCCGGCATTACGACTGGCGGAAGGGCGATTGTGCATACCTAGAGGACCACGAGTGGGCTCCGCCCGCGCCGGCCTGACGCCGCCCCCGGCCCGCACCGGGCTTTGGTGCATCGACGGCTCGTCCCGTCGCTCCACCGATCGTCGGGAGCGGACGGCTGACGGTGCTCTCGACCCGTCCGCGGAGTGATTCGCGGCCGCTCGCAGAAGCAAAATCATGTCCGGTGAGAAACCCACGTTCGGCTGCGGGATCTGCGGGCGGAGCTGCCGGCCGCTCCGCCGGCGCGCTCCGGACGAGCTTGCGGGGGCCTATCAGACGTACTTCGGGAAGTCGCTGCCCTGCGAAATCGTCGCCAGGTATTTCACCGTTCCGAACGTCGAATTCCACTGCTCTGCGTGCGACATGCGCTGGTATGGACCGGGGAGCCTGGGCGACGGTGATTTCTACGGGACGCTCGGTCACATGTTCGATTGGTACTACGCTCCGGACAGCTGGGACAAGCAGGCAGCCCTGGCTCACATCACGGCGCGCAAGGCCGCGACGGTCGTCGACGTCGGATGCGGAGACGGAGCGTTTCTCGCCTGCCTTCGTGCGCGGAACATCACTGCCATCGGAATCGACATCAACCGCCAGGCCGTCGAGGCCGGCCGCGCCCGCGGACTTGATGTATTTCTCCCCGACGATTCACCGGTGCGGTCGTGCGACGTGCTCTGCCTGTTCCAGACGATCGAGCATCTGGACCGGCCCATCCAAGCGTTGCAGGATCAGATCGCTCGGTACGCGCCGCGCGAGTTGCTCGTGAGCGCACCGACCTTCCGCTCACTGCTCGGCTACTCCTCGGACCCGCTTGCCTGGCCCCCGCACCACCGGTCGGCGTGGTCGCGGCGTGGATTCGAGTCGCTGGCCCGGAAACTCGGCCTTCGCCTGCGGGCAGTCTGGTACGAGGGTCTTACGATCGAATCCTACCGCGACATCTCGGGACGAGAACCACAAGGGCGGATCGCAGGGCTGCCTGCCCCGGATGGTCGTCTCGGTCGCATGGCCTTTCACTGTGCGCGGCATCTCGGCCGTGATTGGGCGTCACGACGGCATTCGATCCTGGTGTCACTGGGCCGACCGTGACCCAACGCATGATTGGAAACACCGGAATGAGCGGCGCGGCCAAGCCACCGGTGATGTCGTGGGGTGCGCGCCGGGTGCTTGGCCGGCTTCGCCGTCTGCTCTTTCCGCCTCCGCCGGAACCGACGGTCGGCGTCCACGAGCGGCCGCCCTTCACGCTGACTCAAGGAAGCGTGCAGCCGGACGAAGCCGTGTTCCTCAAGCGGCTTGTCGAACTCGCGAACGGTCTGGACGGCCCGATCATCGAAGTCGGCGCGTTGTTCGGGATGACGACGATTCGGCTGGCCCAGTGGAAGCGCCCCGGCAAGCCGCTTCTGGCAGTCGATAACTTCGCCTGGAATCCTCTGCAACTCACCCCCGCCGAGCACCTCGAGCTCACCCGCGGCGTCCTCGGCTACCTGCTCGCGATCGGGGAGGTGAGCATCGTTCAGCAAGGGAAAAACGAATTCTATGAGTCCTACTCCGGCCCACCGCCGGCCCTCGTGTTCCTCGACGCAATCCATACCTACGAGGAGACGAAACTGGACATCGAGTGGGCGCTGCGGGCCGGTGCACAACTGATTTCCGGCCACGACTACTCGCCGGATTTCCCCGGAGTCGTCCAGGCCGTGGAGGAATGCGGCGGCCTGCGGGAGAGAGGGGGCACCGTGTGGCTCCTCAGTCGACCATGAGCGACCACACCGCGGACGTGTCGGCGGCGTCAGGCTGCGGGCGACCGCCCCGGCTGCTGCAGATCATCCCAACGCCTGGTCGCGGCGGCTGCGAGGAATACGCGCTCGCCGTTGCCCGGGAGGGCATACGGCGCGGCTGGTCGCTGGCCGCCGCCTTCACGCTCCTTGAAGGCACGGAGTCACTTGCTGCCGATTACGAAGCGGCCGGCGCGAGCGTCCATGCTGCCGACTTGGTGCCCCCCGGCGAAACCCCGCACCACCCGCGGGTCTTCCTCCCACGGTTGTGGCGAACACGTCGGTTGTTTCGACGGTTCAAGCCGACGATCGTACAAATCGTCCTGCCATGGCCCACGTTCGGACTGGGGCCGATTCTCGCGGCCGCAGTCGGTCGCGTGCCGACGCAAGTCGTTTTCCAACTCGCCGCGGACTCGTGCAGCCGCATCAGTCCGCGGGTGAGCCGGCTGTACCGCTGGGCAAAGTCGACGGGGCAGCGGTGGGTCGCCGTGTCCGACCAGAACCGCCGGCTCCTTGCCGACATCTTCGGTCTGCCTCCGGAATCACTCGACCTCATTTACAACGGCACGGACCACGCCCCCGCCACGGCAAGTCGAGAGGCGACACGGGCCGAATTGTTCGCCGCGCTCGGATGGCCCGCGGACACGACGCTCGTCCTCTCCATTGGCCGGCTCGCACCGCAGAAAGGTTTCGACCTTCTCGCCCGGATCGCGCCCGCCGTTCTGCAAACGCATCCCCGGGTCCGTTTCGTGGTGGCAGGCGAAGGGCCGCAGCGCGAAGAACTCCAGGAACTCGTGCACCGCCACGGGATTCACGCACAGTTTGCACTGCTCGGCCACCGCGCTGACGTTGCGGCACTGCTGCGGGCTGCCGACGTCTTCGTCCTCCCGAGTCGTTATGAGGGCCACTCCTTCGCCCTCATCGAGGCGATGAGCGCGGGGCTTCCGATCGTCGCGTCGGATGCGAGCGGCATCCCGGAAGCCGTCACCGATGGACATTCCGGCATGCTGTTCCCGTCTGAGGATCTATCCGCACTGCTCGTCGCCCTGCGCCAAACGCTGGATCAGGAGACTCATTGGCACATGATCGGCGCCGCAGCGATGCAGGCAGCGGAACGATTCTGCCGCACGCGAATGCTCGACGAAACATTCGCCCTGTTCTCCGACATGGCCGCCACGACACCTCGATCGACACCGGCACCACGACGACGCACCACCGACGACCGCGCGTGACGCGGCTGATACCGTCGTCCTGCGGGCGGACGGCCCCTCTTCTGCCGCTCTGGAAACCGCTGATGGATCGCCAGGAGAGCCTCGCTGGTTTGCTGGCCGGTCCCTTTCTTATACGGCGCCCACTGGATCCTCGCGCCCCAAACGATCCTGCTATTGACGCTTGAAAAAAAGATTCATGGCCGATGGGCCGGGTGGCCGATACCCCATGCATGCCATACAGCGGAAAACGAAAAGACGCGGAAACGCGCAGGCTGAAAGCCATGGAGTTACTGGACTCTGGGAAATCCCAGA
>JBKDUV010000189.1:0-3360 GCA_046339335.1 Planctomycetia bacterium
AAAGCGACGCCGCAGCCCGGACGCTCGTGGCTGACGACCCGACCCTCGCATCACACGCACGCACACACGAAGCGCGCGAAAGCGTCACGCGACGACAACACCCGCCGCTCACGCGCTGCGCCGTCACGCTGCCTCGCGCTACACCATGTACATCACTGCAAAGCATGTTACACCACGCGTCGCCGTCGTCGACTCCGCAAAGACGATGTACGGCCACCGACACTGCTGCCATACAATCGCTGCGTGCACGTCCCGCGGCGTCACACCACAGCACGCAACCCTGCACGTGTCGACGTGCATACACAGTAGTCGCATGCGACGTCACGGCGCGCTGACGAAACCACACACCTCGCGTCACGGCACAGCAGCAGCCGTGTGGTGGTCGACAACGACGCACCACTGAAGTCGTACAGTCGTTCCCGTGCGTGCTGCTCGCATTCTCGCGCGCCGTCGCGGCATGGCGTTCGTCGTTGACTGTAGCGTGCATCGCGAACAAGTGGCAGCGTCGCGCTGGCGTCACACGCAGCGCCTCGCACGTGCGTCGGCGCCGCGGTGGACACGCGGGCAGGTACCCCCGTAAGATACGCGGCGCCGGCGCGAGCCTTGATGATGGTGTGCCGCAGCGCTGTGTGTGTGCCGGCCGCGACAGCCGTCACAAACGATTCGGCAGCTCACGCGGACACAGCGGCGACTGCAGCAGCAGCAGCTTCGAGACAGCAACAGCAACAGCAGCAACAGCGTCAGTAGCCAACAATGAGTGCGAGCAACGCAGACTTCGTGCAGTCGATGTACGCGGCGTTCGGTCGCGGCGACGTCGCGTTCATCATGGCTGGTCTCGCGGACGACATCGAGTGGGACGTCTTCAACTTCAGTAACCACGGCCAGCTGTCGGCTGTCGAGACGCTGAAGGCGCGGCGTGGCAAGGACGCCGTCGCGGGCTTCTTCACGGCGCTCATGGCGGAGTACGACGCCGTGTCCGTGGCTCCCGTGAACGTGCTGACGGGCGGCAGTCAGGTGGCGGCCATCATGCGAGCGTCGCTGACGTGCAAGGCAACGGGCAGGAAGTACGAGAGCGACACAGGTGCGTGCTGTACGCGTGCTGTGTGAGAGATCGGGAGAAAGCAAAGGGAAGATGGAGAGAGATGGAGAGAGATGGAGAGAGATATGGACGCTGCTGCTGTGCGCTGTGCGCTCTCGCAGATGTACACTTGTGGACGCTGAACGCCGCGGGCAAGGTCAAGTCGTTCCAACACGCGATCGACACGGCAGGCATGAAGTGGATCCACGGCGTGTAGTGTGCTGCGAGCACGCGACGGCGGCCGGTGTGTGACATAGATGATGACAGCAGGACGGCGCTGCGGTGCTGCAGCGCTCGCTACCCGGCTTCAATGCATGACTCAAATGTTGATGGTGATGATGATGTCATTCATGGATTGATGGAGTGAACAAGTCAGGGAAGGTGCAATAGTGCAAGAGAGTGGAAGAGTGGAAGAGTGTAGAACATAAAACGTAGAAGTAGCGAGACACGCAGCGCAGCACAGCGACACGCACAGCAGCAAGACGGCACACACACAGACACACGTACGCACGCGCTCACGACCGCATGTGGCGTGTGTCCACACCCACGCAGTCGTCGCCGCGCCTGGATTCAGAGAGTCCGCCATCACACCAAGATGTGATAGCGCGACTGGAAGCCGTCGTACGTGATGTGTGTGCACTGCTTGCGCATGCGAGCCGACAGTGCGGCGAGCGGCGTGCAGCGGCGTCGACCGCTGCCGCTTTCGTCGCGTTGCTGGCGTGACGCCGCGAGCCACGACGCCATGGCACGGCAGCCGTTGGTGGCGGCTGGCAGCGCACGGCGCAGCGGCGTCGAGACGCCGAGTGTCGCGGCGTCGATGTCCGAAGCGTCCACGACGGGGACGAACGTGCACACGGAGCAGGTGACGTTGGGGAGGCAGCCGCCTGCACTCGTCTTGCTCGCTGCCGCCGTGCGCTGCTGCTGCTGCTGCTGCTGCTGCTGCTGCAGCTCGCTGGTCGTCGCGGCGCCGACGACGCGTGACTGCGGCGTCGGCGCGGCTGTGGTTGTTGACGGCGCGCCGGCAGACGTGTGCCACCACGAGCCCGTCCACGCGCGGTCTCCGCTCGTGAACAGCCAGCACTGGTGTGCAATACCGACACGTGCGATGATGCGCCTTGCGTCGACGCGCATGCGATCGCGATCCTGTCGCAGCGTATCCAGCGTCGCACGTGCGATGGTGAGAGCTGCCGCGGCGTCGTCAGCGTGTGCTGTCGCGTCGGCTGTGTCGAGGGCTGCTGCTGACGCCATGCGCGGCACATCGGCGGCTGCTGCGACGTGTGCCGCGGCGTTGGCTGCGAGCTGCTCGCGCAGCTGCTGAAGCTGAGGCGTCACGTCGATGACGACGACACGTTGTCCAGCGGACGCCGGCGTGAGCAGCGCAGCGACAGCCGCCGCGGCGTCGTGCATGCAGCTGCGCACGCGCTGCGCGATGCGACTGTACACACGCGCCGCTGCTGCAGCCACAGAGCGTGTGCTCTGCACGACGCTGCGGAGAAGCGTCGATGGGACAGTCGCTGACGTGGAGGGCGAGGCCGCCGGCGTCGTCGCGGACTCCACGATGGTCATGCGTGTGCGCCGCACGACGCGCGACGTGACGCACGTCGGCGTGCTGTCGGCGTGCGAGCGCTGCGCTGCTGCGTCGTTGCTGATCGCCTCCCGAGTCATCGACATCGTCGGGCTCATTGTGACTGCTGCTGCTGCTGCGACCATGGTTGGGTGGCGATGGCTGTCGGTGTGAAATGTGTTGTGGCGGAGCGGAGGAATGCCAGCCAGCGGAGACGTAACCGGTGTAACCGTTCTCCCGGTCAAGTTTTTTGGGGAACGACCGTGCGGAGCGGAGTGCGCTGCCGTGCGGTGTTGCCCGCCACCGTCGCGGCATCGCGGCGCCCAGCGACCGCGCGACCGCGTGCGCGACGTGCAGTTGCAGCATGTGCATTTTCACGCCGCGACCGCGACACACCGACACACACACGGTCGCGTCAGCAGCCACCGCTCGACGCCGACACACAGCCCCGCTGCGGTCGCGACGCCGCACGCTGCGTCGACCCGAGTCGGTGCCAGGGCCCTGCAGCACGCACAGCAACTCTGCATCGTGTGTGGCAATGTGTCCGACGCACGTGTGGCGGCGGCAGCCTCGGCCGACCGACCGCCAACCACGCGCCGTCTCTGCTGCGACACACAGCCGCGCTCGCCTCGCGCACAACCGCAGCAGCCGCTGCTCGCCGCACGCACAACCGCGACACAGATGCCATGGCAGTCGTGCGAACGCGACGCCGCAGCCC
>JBKDUV010000190.1:0-8572 GCA_046339335.1 Planctomycetia bacterium
GAATCGACGCCGCGCAGCACCGCCGACTCGACCGGCACACCGAGCACGGGGAGGTGCGTCTGGGCGGCGAGCATGCCGGGAAGGTGGGCCGCGCCGCCGGCGCCGGCGATGATCACCCGCAGGCCGCGACCGGCCGCCCCCGCGGCATACTCGGCCAATTTTTCGGGGGTGCGGTGGGCCGACACCACTTCGCAGGCATGGGGGACGCCGAACTGCGCGAGGATCTGGGCGGCCCGCTGCAGCGTGGCCCAATCGGAGCGGCTGCCCATCACGACGCCGACCAGCGGGGCAGGGGAGGCGGACACGGCGCAGTCCTGGATGGGGCCGTCACGTTGGCCCGGCAACGGGCCGCTCCTCCGCGACGAACGCCGGTCATCTTGCTCTCGGAGGCTCCTCGTTGCAAGGTTTTTCACATGGCCCGCACGCTTCCCGACGTCATCCGCTGCGACTGGCCGGCCGACCAGCCGGAGCCGCCACCGGCGACGGCCGCCGCCCTCGACCGGGCGGCGAAAATCCTGCGCCGCGGCGGGCTCGTCGCGATCCCGACCGAAACGGTCTACGGCCTCGCCGCGGACGCGCTCGACGAGGATGCGGTGGCGGGCATTTTTCGCGCCAAGGGGCGGCCGGCATCGAATCCTCTCATCGTCCACGTCGCCGATGAAGCGATGGCCCGCAGTCTCGCCGGCGGCTGGCCGGAGCCGGCCACGGCGATCGCCGTGCGGCACTGGCCCGGCCCCGTGACGCTCGTCGTGCCGCGCGGGCCGCGGATTCCGGCGATCGTCACCGCCGGGGGGGCGACCGTCGCCATGCGCTGCCCCGAACACCGCCTCGCGCGGCGGTTGATCGCGGTCCTGGGCCGGCCCTTGGCGGCGCCGAGTGCCAATCGCTCGGAGGAACTCTCGCCGACGACGGCCCAGCACGTGCTCGCCGGACTGGGGTCCAAGGTCGAACTGATCCTCGACGGCGGCCCCTGTGAACGGGGCATCGAATCGACGGTCGTCGACTGCACGACCGATCCGCCGCGCATCCTCCGGCCGGGCCCGCTTTCACGCGAGGCCGTCGCGACGGCCGTGGGAACCGCGGTCGTCTGGCCCGATCCTGGCCCTCGTCCGCGGCCCGACGCCGGCGGCGAGACCGCCCGCAGCCCCGGGCAGTCGACGCGGCATTACGCGCCGCAGACGCCACTCGAGACGTGCGAAAACGCCGCCGACCGCGTCGCCGAATTGCTCGCCGCCGGCCGGCGGGTCGGCTGGCTCACGACACGCATCGACGATCCGGCCGTCCGGACGCTGGCATCGTCGCGCGATCTCGTCGTCGTGCCGATGCCGGCCGATCCGGATGCGTACGCGGCCCGGCTCTACGCGACGCTCCACGCGCTCGACCAGCGCGAGCTCGACCGGATCGCGGTCGAGACCCCGCCCGACACGGACGCCGGGCGGGCCGTCCGCGACCGCCGCGACCGGGCGGCCGCGCGGCAGGACGAATCGCGGCGGCGGCGCACATGAATCGGGGTCCTTCCGGGAAGTTTGTGGGTCAGGAGCCAAGAAGGGGGTGTTCCTGCCATGTCGCCGGGCTGTGGAAGCAAGCGCAGGCATGGATGCCGAAGCGCAGCGGACATGCAGTGAGCGCAGGGCCGGAGGCCCGCAGAGAACGGCCGGTGACATGGCAGGGACACCCCCGACCCACGGAAAAGCCCGATGGACCTGAATCGCGGCCGGTGAAGCCGGCCCGAGAGCGGTGAGACATCGGCAGTGCCCGCGTCACGACTGCGCCTGCCATCAGGCGAATGTACCACCCCGAGCATGATGGAGTTGACATCTGACGTCGATGGATCCGTGAGGTGTTGCCCATGCCCCGAGAGGCGGCGTTGCCGGCAAGTGAAGGAGGGCACCGATCCGCCACACGGCGGATCGGTCTGCCGAAAACGCGGCCGGCATCGAGTGAACGAAGGCCTGGAAGGCCGACGTGAACGTCCGACGAGCGGCATGGGCAAAGCCGAACCGGCGGAGCGTTCTGTCAACTCGTGAATGCTCCCGGGAGGAGCCGAAGAACCGATTGTTGACCGCGGTCGAATCCCCAGCGGAGCGGCATCCATACCGCGACGAGGGCTGCCGGAATTCTGCATGGCAGGAGCCGGACGGTCATGCAGCGGCCCCGTGCCTCAGCCGGCCGCGGCCGGGGCGAGGATCTCCCGGAGAGCGGACGCGATCTCCGGATACTGGAAGACGAACCCGCTCTCGATCGCCACGCGGGGGATCACCCGCTGCGACGCGAACAGCACCTGCGCGAACTCGCCGAACAACACCCGCAGGCCGATGTAGGGCGCCGGCATGAAGGCCGGGCGATGCAACTGCCTGCCGAGGGCCCGGGTGAACTCGGAATTCCGCACCGGGTTGGGGGCCACGGAGTTCATCGGGCCGCGAATACCGCCCTGCGCGGCCGCGTGGACGTAGAGCCGGGCGAGGTCGGCGACGTGGATCCAGGGCATCCACTGCCGGCCGTTGCCGAGCGGCCCGCCGAGGCCGAGGCGGAACGGCGTCAGCATCTTTCCCAGCGCCCCGCCGCCGGCGCCGAGCACGATGCCCGTCCGCGCGGTGACGACCCGCACTCCGGCAGCCTCGGCGGCCAGCGCCTCCCGTTCCCATTCCACGCAGACGCGGCCGAGGAAGTCGTCGGCCGGGGCAGCCGACTCGACGAGTTCCTCGTCGCCGCGGTCGCCGTAATAGCCCACGGCCGAGGCGCTGACGAGCACCGCCGGCTTCCGCACCGCGGCCGCGCGCCCCTGGACGAGGTGCCGGGTGCCGATCACGCGGCTGTCGCGAATTCGCGCCTTTTGCGCCGCCGTCCAGCGGCCCTCCGCGACCGACTCGCCGGCCAGGTGGAGCACCGCATCGACCCCCTCGAAGGCTTCGGCCGGTGGCGGCCCGGCCTGCGGATCCCAGCGAATGATCCGGGCCGCAAGATGCCCGATGCCGTCCCGCGCCCGGTCCGGATTCCGCGACAACACGATCGGCTTGTCGAGGAGCCGCAGAAGCCGGGGGCCGACGAAACCGGTCGCTCCGGTCACAAGTGCCTTCATGGACATGCCTCGCAAAACGCTGGAGAAATCGAGCCGCCGGCCACTTCTCGTGCGTCGCTGGCTCCGGAGCGACCACGAACGAAGTATAAACAGGTGGGTTCGACCCGGCCGCCGCGGGCGTCGGTCCACCAGCGTTTCCCGCCCGGCGGCCTCCTCACCGAGCCCTGCCAGCCGCATGCCAACCGTGCCGATTCCCCCGCGCGGCTCGCTGCGGCGCGATCTCTGGGTCACCACCGCCGATGCTGCCGCCTACAGCGTCATGGTGGGCTGCGGCGAGACCTACATTCCGGCCTTCGCGCTGGCACTCGGGTTCGGCCCGGTGGCAGCCGGCTTCACCGTGACGATCCCGCTCCTGATCGGAGCCGTGGTGCAACTCGTGACGCCGATGGCCGTCGCCCGCCTGGGGAGCAACCGGGCCTGGGTAATCGGCTGCACGACACTCCAGGCCGCCAGTTTTCTGCCGCTGATCGCCTGGGCGTTCGGCGGCAGGGCCGAATTTTGGGAACTCCTCGTGGCGGCCAGCGTGTACTGGTCCGCCGGCATGGCGGGCGTGCCGGCCTGGAACTCGTGGATGGGAACGCTCATCCCCGAGCGGATGCGTGCCGGCTACTTTGCCCAACGCACCCGGCTCGGCCAGTTCAGCGTCTGCATTGGATTCGTGATCGGCGGCGTCCTGCTCCAGACGGGCAAGGCTCGCGACATGACGCTCGTCGCCTTCGCGGTGTTGTTCGCGGCGGCGGCGGTGGCCAGGCTGCTTTCGACCGCCTGCCTGGTCGTCTGCCGGGAACCGAAGCCCCCGGAGCCGCACGCTCGTGAGGCCGGACCTGCCGGGGAGCGACGGCGTGGGCTCGTGCAGACGCTCCGGACCATGGTCGGGCAGCCTTCGGGACGCATCGTCGCCTTCCTCTGCTGCTTCGTCTTCGGCGTGCAGTTCGCAAGTCCGTACTACGGTCCCTACATGCTCGAAGAGATGCAGTTCTCCTACCGGGCGTTCATGGTCGTGGTGGCGACGCAGTTTCTGGCGCGGGCCCTGGCGCTACCGATGCTCGGCCGAATCGCGTCTCGGATCGGCTCGTTGCGGCTCCTCGGCCTGGCGGCATTCGCCGTCGTCCCGATGGGTCTGCTCTGGATTCCCTCCGCGGACGTGGCCTACCTCGTGGTCGTGCAAAGCCTGGCCGGCTGCTGCTGGGCGGCGTACGAACTCGCGGTCGCCCTCGTGTTCTTCGATCATGTCCCAACGCGGGAGCGGACGGGCGTGATCACCGTCTACAACCTCGGCATTGCGATCGCCACCGTCGCAGGCGGGACGTGCGGCGGCCTCACGCTGTGGTCGCTGGGAACCGACAGGCGGGCCTACATCGTGGTGTTCCTCGTTTCGTGCCTCCTGCGGCTGGCGGCCCTCCCGCTGCTCGGCCGGCGGGCGGCGTCGGCACGGCCGTGAGTGTCGTGGCTGGGCGTTCTGGCTGGGCGTCATGGGGCCGGGCGGCAGGCTGGTATCCTGACCCGAGGTGCGTCCGGCGCGATCGCTCACGGAGACAAGCCATGCATGGAGCCATCGTTCATTTCCCGAAACCCTCGCCCCGGCGGGCGTGCCTCCGGGGCATCCTCATCGGTGCCGCGATCCTCGCGATGAATCAACCGCTGGGGCCGGCCGCCGAACCGCAGGCCCGGCCGCTGTTCGACGGCACGAGCCTCGACGGCTGGCAGGTCCGGCCCGGCGAGGAACGCTGGTGGCGGGTGGCCGACGGCGCGATCCTCGGCGGTTCCCCGACCGAGCAGGTGCCGCACAACACGTTCGTCTGCTCGCGGGAGTCGTTCCAGAACTTCGAACTGCGGCTCAAGATCCGGATTCGTGGCCAGGAAGGCTTCGTGAACTCCGGAATCCAGATCCGCAGCGTCCGCGTTCCCGGAAACCACGAGATGATCGGCTACCAGGTGGACGCCGGAGACGGCTGGTGGGGCAAGCTTTACGACGAGTCACGGCGAAAGAAGGTGATCGCCGAGCCGGTGGACGGCCGGGCTGTCGCGGGCGTGCGGCGGAACGACTGGAACGACTACCGAATCCGCGCCGAGGGCCCGCGGATCCGGACGTGGATCAACGACACGCCCGCCCTCGATTACACCGAGCAGGACCGGCAGATTCCCCGCGACGGCCGGATCGGCCTGCAAGTGCATGGCGGCGGGACGCTGACCGTCGAGTTCAAAGATATCTCCATCATCCCCCTTGAGACAGATGAAGGTGCCCCGGTGTGGGGTGCAGCGTTGGAAGAACCGCCGCAACGGGCACGATAGCCGTCAGCCGGCCGGCTGCCGGGCCTCGTGGGCCAAGCTGTCGAGGAACGTCCGCGCCCGTCCGTAGTCGCTGGAGGGATAGTCCTTGACCCGCGACTTGAGGACGTCGATGAACTCCGACACGGTGGACTGGATCGCCCGAAAGTCGGAATAGGGCATGCTGCCGCCCGATGCCGCCCGTTGGGCGAAGAGTTTGTCGAGACGGGCACGGTAGTCGACGTACGGTTCGTCCAGCAGGACCGGCGGGTAGCCGATGTGGCCGGTGACCGGGTCAAGTTCGGTCGACCCGAGCCGGCGCGGGGCGTTGTCCTTGGCCATCCGGATGGCCTGCTCCTTCGTGACCGGCGGGCCGCGTTCCGCCGCCTGGGCTTCGCGATTGACCTTCCGCATCTCGAAGTAGGTCTCGGTCCAGCGGAGGCGGTTTTGAATCTCCTGGGTCTTGGCCTGCTCCCAGTTGATCGCCGCCTGGGAGTTTTCCAGATTCTGGTAGCCCTGGGCCCGCATCATCTCCGACATGCCATAGGCGGCGGCCTGCTGGGCCGTCGAGGCATAGCCGCCGCGGTTGTACCCCCAGCCACCCCCGCCCCACTGGGCCGCAGCCGAGAGCGGCATGCAGCAGGCGGCGAGCACCAAGGCCGACCGGCTGGCGGTCCGGATCGCGACGTCGAAAACCATGGTCATCCCGCGGCAGATCATGCCCATGCCCTCCAGACTCCAGGAGACTCGGCCGGTCCCCGGGTTCGAAAGCCGTGGACCGTGGCGAGACGTTTCATGGAGTATACTCTGAAAATGCGGATCGGAGCAGGGTTCCGGTCCGTCGGGAGCCCCGGTAGCGGCGTCCCCGGTCACCCTAACCCCGGCTTCCCGCACCGCTCGCGGAGATTCTCTTCATGCGTTCTGTCTCGCTCGCAACGCTCCTCGCCGTGCTCCTCGTGGTCGCGCCCGCCTGTTCGCGCCGACCGGCCCCGGCAACACCGCCTCCGGTTTCGACCGTGAAGCCCGGCACCACCACGAGCCCGGCCGATGTCCCTCCCGGCGGCGCACAGTCTGAAGCCGGTCTCACCGCCTTGCGCGGCGCGCTCCGGGACGCGACGACCTGCGAAACCCGCCTCGTGGCGATCGATGCGATCGCCGACCTGGGGCAGACCGCGGCCCCCGCGATCGACGATCTGATCGCCGCCACCAAGGATGCGGACCAACGGGTTCGCTGGCATGCGGCTCGCGCGTTGGGCATGATCGGCGAAGACGCCGTGGACACCATCCCGGTACTCATCGGCCTGCTCGACGACGAGGATCCGCTCGTCGTGGCCCAGGCGGCGGCCGCCATCGGCATGATCCGCGCGGACGAGGATACGGCGACGATCACGCCGGCCGACGACGGTCACTACAAGGCCGCATTCGCGGCGCTTTCGAAGACCACGGTGCATGCCGACCCACGGGCCCGGCGGGCCGCCATCCGCGGTCTGAAGGCGCTCAACCCAGCCCCCGACGTGCTCGCCCCGCTGTTCGCCAAGCAGCTTTCCGACAGCGACCCGTCGGTCGTCGTCCCGGCCCTCCACACCCTCGCCGACATGGACGAACTGGCTGTTCCCGTGCTCCTCGAGGCGCTCAAGAATCCGAAGGCCCGTTACTGGGCCAGCGTCGGCCTGGCCGAGGTCGGCGAGGAGGCGGCCGCCGCCACGCTGCCCCTGGTCAACGTCGTCGAGGAAGCGGAGATCCACGAACAACTACAGGCACTACTCGCCCTGGCCGCCATCGGCGAGAAGGCCGCGGCCGCCGGTCCGGCGATCCTGAAACTTCTGCAGTCCCCCGACAAGACCCTGCGCTACCCGGCCGCGTTCGCGCTGGGCAAGCTGCGGTGCAAAGAAGCCGACGAACCGCTGCAGGCCGTGGCCCGCGACTCCGACCCGTTCCTCGCGGCCGTGGCCACGTGGGCCCGAGCGAAGATCAACCCTGCCGACCGGGCGGTCCGCGAGGATGCCATCGCCCGGCTGACCGCCGGCCTGTCGAGCGACGACGCCCGGGTGCGCGACGGTGCCGCCGACGGCCTGTCCGATCTGGCAGGCCAACTCGACGACGATGAAAAGCAACGCCTGGCCGGACTGTTCGTCGGCCTCATCCGCGACGAGGATCCCAAGGTGGCCTTGAGCGCCGGCGCGGCACTGATCCGGCTCGGCTCCGCCGCCGTCGAGGCCCTGCGCGGCAAGCTCTCCGATCCGTCGCTGCGGCTCACCGCCATGGAAATCCTCGGCGAAATCGGCCCAGCGGCGAAACCGGCCCTCGGGGACCTCGTCGCGGCGCTCGGCGATGCCGATCCGATCTGTCGGAGCGAGGCCGCGGTGGCCCTGGCAACGCTCGGAGCCGATGCAGCACCGGCCGTTCCCGAGCTCCGTCGCTTGCTCGGTGACGAGACGGTGCCGGCGCAGGGCCGCTATCCGGCGGCATTCGCCCTGGGCTCGATCGGCGCCGAGGCAAAGCCGGCGCTCGCCGAACTCCGGGCCTTGGGCAAGTCGGCGGACGATCTGATGGCGACGGTCACTACCTGGGCGGCGCTCAAGATCGATCCCGCCGACGCCGAACTCGCCGCGTCCGCCGTGCCGCTCCTTCGCAAGGCACTGCGCAGCGACCGCGAGATCGTCCGGCTCGAAGCGGTCGTCGCCCTCGGCGACATCGGTGCCCCGGCAGCCGCTGCGGTGCCGATCCTGGAACTCGTCTCGGAGGACGACCCGTCGCGCACCGTGCGGCAGGCGGCTGCCGGAGCACTGGCGAAAATCCGACGCTGAGCCGGCTGGCGGGCCGCGATGACGGACGGACCGTCGAGCCCGTGCCGGCCTGGCAAGGTCTGACGGCAGCCGGCGGCGGCATGCAGACCGAGGCCGCTCCGGGCCGATGGCAGCGGTGATCCGGAAGCGGCGGGCGTGGCCCGTCCCCGGCACGTCCTCGAACGACGGTGTCACGTGGCTAGGCTGGGCTTCCTCGAATCGCTCTGGCTGACGAGGTTTTCCCGGCCGGCTGCAGAGCGGGCCATCTACCGCACCGTGCTTCGCTCCCCTCCGCAACGCATCCTTGAAATCGGCCTCGGCACGCTGCTGCGGACGCGGCGGCTGCTGCGTGCAGTCGGCTCCCGAATCGACCAGGCGTCGGTTCACTACGTCGGTTTCGACCGCTTCGAAGGGCGGCTCCCCACCGATCCTCCCGGCG
>JBKDUV010000191.1:0-10412 GCA_046339335.1 Planctomycetia bacterium
GCCCGACGCCATGAACGGAGTGACGGGCCGGTGGCCGCGACTGCTCGGCGGCCTCGTCGTCGCGGCCGTCGCCGTGGCGGCCCACTGGCCGGCCGTGCACGGCGAGTTCCTCTTCGACGACGTCGGCGAGATCGCCGACAACCCGGCGATCCGCACGCTCTGGCCGCCGCACGTGCCGATGTTCTCCGGCGGCCGGCTCCCGCACCGGCCGCTTCCCTATTACTCGTTCGCCTTGAACCATGCCGTTCACGGCACATCGCCCACCGGCTACCACCTCGTGAACCTGGCGATCCACCTCGGCAACGGCTGGCTCGTGTGGGCGATCTGCCGGCGGCTGCTCGCGGGCGGCCCTGAACAAACCGCGGCCGGTGCCGACCGCGGCCTGTCCCGTGGCGAACTGGTCGCCTGGGCCGCGGCGGCGATCTGGCTCGTGCATCCGCTCGGCACGGCGGCGGTCGATTATGTCTACCAGCGCATGGAACTGCTCGGTGCGTCCGCGATTCTCGCGGCGGTGTGGTGCCTCCTCACGGCGCGGTTGTCGTGCCTGCCGCAGCGCTGGCTTGTGGCGAGCGTCGCCGCGGTCGCCGCCGGCATGCTCTGCAAGGAGACGGTCGTGGCGGCGCCGGCGGTCTTGTTTCTCGTCGACTGGCTCGGTGGCGCCGAACCACCGTGGCGACCGTGGGCCGCGGCCGGCGCCACGCTCCGCCGCCGGCCGCCCTTTCATGCGGCCACCGTCGCGACGCTCCTCGTGGCCGGCGCGGTCGTATGGCTGCAACGGGAGCGGTTTTCCGAACTCGTGCAGCCGGTGCTGCCGTGGTGGGAGTACGCGCGCGAGCAGCCGCTCGTCGTGCTCGAGTATCTGCGGCTCGCCGCCTGGCCCGCCGGCCTGTGTCTTGACCGCTACCGGCTGCCGGTCACGGATGGTCGCGCGGTCGCCGCGGCCTGGATCCTCCTTGGCGCGGCGCTGGCCGGCGCGGTCGCCTGCCTCGCCCGACGGCCGCGGGTCACGCTCGTCGTGCTCGGCTTTCTCGTGCTCCTCGCTCCGACGTCGAGCCTGATCCCGGTCAACGACCTGCAGGTGGACCACCGCATGTACCTGCCACTGGCGGTGCTCGTCACCGCTGGCGTGGCCGCAGTGGCGCGGGTGCTGCCGCCGCTGCCGTTCGCGGTCGGCGCGGCGGTCGTCGCCGTGGTGCTGGCCGTGGCGACGCACGCCCGGGCGGCGGTGTTCGCTTCGCGGCTGGCGATGTGGCACGACGTGGTCGCCAAGGCCCCCGCCAATCCGCGCGGCCGAGCCATCCTCGCCGCCGAACTCCTCCAGCGCGGCGACGCGACCGCCGCGCTCGCGGAGGTCGATGCCAGCCTGGAGATCGAACCCGGCTCCGCCCGGCCGCACCTGTTGCGCGCGAAAATCCTCTTCGCTCTCGATCGCCATGAGGAGGCGCTGGCGGCCGCCCGGGAGGCCGTCCGCCAGGACGCCCGGGTGGCAGGAGGCTACGAACGCATTGCCGCGACGCTGGTGGAACTGGAGCGGTATGCCGAGGCGATCAGCGCCGCGCAGGCGGCACTTGCCGTCGATGCCGGCGACGTGCCGGCGTTGCGTCTCCTCTCCGAGGCGCTCGTCTGGGAAGGCCGAAATGCTGAGGCACTCGACGCCTGTCGGCGGCTGTTCGGTCTCGATCCCCCCGATCGGCCCGCGGACGCAGCGGCCGATCCGTTGCGTCATGGCATGCGGTTCGCGACGCTGGCCGCGGCGCTGGCGGGCCAGCGTGCCGCACCGGGTCAAGCGCCTGGCGACGAAGCGACGATCGATGCGGCTCTCGATCGGGCCGTCGCATACGACTCCGTGACCCAGCGGACGCTGCGCATGCGGGCTCTTGCCCTGTGGCGGCTCGGCCGCCGGGATGCGGCCCGTCAACTTCTCGCGCAGGGGCTGGCGGCCGGCGCGGAGGATGGGCGAACACGGCGTCTCCTCGAGCGGCTCGAGGCCGGGCACACCGCGCCGCCCTGACGACGGTCAGTCGCCGGCACGCGCCCGGGCGGCCTCC
The DNA here is from genome assembly GCA_046339335.1 of Planctomycetia bacterium. GTDB lineage: Bacteria > Planctomycetota > Planctomycetia > Pirellulales > UBA1268 > QWPN01. Next base: position 2,049 of record JBKDUV010000191.1, read on the forward strand.
GCGGCTGCCAGGTTTTGTCCGGCAAGCGGGTGGTCGGGGCGGATCCGCAGGCAGGCCCGATAGGCGGCGATCGCCTCGTCGAGCCGGCTGGCGGCGAAGAGGAGCCCGGCGAGGTTGTTGTGCGCGTCGGCGTTTTCGGGATCGAGCCCGATCGCGGCGCGAAACGCCTCCTCCGCCTCGGCGGGAGCGAAGGCCGCGAGGGCGCAGCCGAGGTCGTACCGGAGCTGCGGATCGCGTGGTGTGACGGAGACGAGTTGTCTGTACAGCTCGGCCGCCTGCCGCGGCTCGTCTCGGACGAGCGCCCGGGCGAGTTGCTCGCGGGCCACGAGCGAATCGGGATCGGCCCGCACGGCCTCCGCGAGCAGGCGCCGTCCCGCGGGGTCGCCCCCCCTGTCGAGCGCCATGCCGAGATAGATTTCGCGGCGTCGCGCCACTGGATCGCGCCAGCCGCCAGGTCCGCCAGCGGCCGCGAGGCCCTGCCTGCAGACGGCGGCGGCCTCGGCGTCGCGGCCGGCGTTCAAGAGTGCGGCGGCGAGCGCGGCATGCTCGACGGTGCCGGTCGGCCGCAGGGCGACCGCCTCACGGGCGATCGCGATCGCCTCGTCGTGCTGCTGGTCGCGGGAACGTTCCGTCGCCAGCCGGGCCCGGGCCCGGCTGCTCGGTGGCGACTTGGCGACGGCGTCGGCCCACGCCGCCCGGGGCGTGGCGTAGATCGCGTTGCGGTTGAACGTGACGACGGCACGCGCCGCGCAGATGCCGATGGCCAGCCCGACCTGCGGCCCGCGGCCCCAACCGCGCCGGCCGCAGACCCCCGCGAGGCCGCAGGCGAACGCCACCGCCAGAGGCGCCGACGGAAGATACATCCGGTGCTCCACGCAGGCGTCATGCACCGGCTGGATGCTCGACGTCGGGGCGAGGAGGAGAAAAAAGGCCAGGCCGAGCCAGGCGGCGGCGGCATGGCGGCGGAACGCGATGAGGCATGCCGCCAGCGCACCGGCGAGAACGAGGCAGGGGGCGGCGAGCCACCAGCCGGTCGCGAGCGGCATGCCATGGTCGAGGCTTTGCCCGACCGGCACCACGAGCAGGGTGAGATACCAGAGAATCACGGCCGGCTGATTGACGAGGTACAGGTGCCGGTGCTGCAGTCCGGATGCGTCGGCGGCGAACTCCGAATACAGCCCGCGCTGCGAGACCACGACGGCGGCGAGGACGAGCCACGTCGCCGCGAGCGCCGCGTGCCACCAGCCGCGGCGGACGAGCACCTGCCGCCACGGACCGCCGACCACGAGCAGGTCGAAGAGCAGGATGAGCGGCGGCACGACGACGAACCACTCCTTGCAGGCCATGCCGGCGGCGGCACAGGCGACGCTGGCCGCGACCAGCAGCCGCTGGCGGGTCCCCTCGGCATCGACGGCCGCGAGAAACGTGGCCAGCGTGCCGAAGGCCGCCGTCGCCGCCAGCACTTCGATCCGCTGGTAGACGTAGCTCACCGCTTCGGTCTGGATCGGATGCAGGAGCCAGACGGCGGCGGCGATCGCGGCGACCGTGCCGGCGTCGGCCCGCGGTTCCGCATCCGGTCGGCCCATGCCGCGGCGGGCGAGCGTCCAGGACACGACCCACCACAGCAGCCAGCCGTTGGCAAGGTGGACGACCACGTTGAAGACGTGGTATCCGAACGGCTCGAGGCCGCCGAGGGCATGGTTCACGGCGAACGTGAAATAGGGCAGCGGGCGGTGCGGCAGCTCGCCGCCCGAGAACATCGACCGCGTCGGGGGCCAGACCGTGCGGACCGCCGGATTGGTGACGATTTCCGAGAGGTCGTCGAAGAGAAACTCCCCGCGCATGGCCGGCGCGTAGGCGGCACAGACGACGGCGGCAACGAGCAGCGTTGCCACTCCGGCGGCGGCAGCGACCGGATCAGCGGATCGGTTGTTCGTTTTTCGTGAGTCCATCGGGACCGGCTATCCTACGGCTTCGGCCCGCGGCCTGACGCGGCGGCGACGTGCGTGCGGGAAGCGGTTCGCAAGGCTGCAAGTCGGTCCGGGAGGTGTTGCGGGCATGACGGATGCATGACGAACGAGAGCGAACGGCCGCGGCTGGTGCGGGCCCGCAAGAACTGACCACCGCGGACGTCTGGCTGGGGCTGGCGGTCGGCGTCGTGCCCATGGTGGTCGCGGCGGTTGCGGCTGCCTGCCTGCCGGCATTCGCCCTGAGTGTCGACGACGCCGTGTCCGGACTGCAGCCCAGCGTCTCGGCCGCGTTCGACCAGCTCGCGGCCGGTCGCCTGCCCCTGTGGAGCGACCACATCCTCTGCGGCATGCCGCTCTGGGGGAGCGGGCAGATTCTGCACCCGGGAACCGTGCTCGGGCACGTCGTCTCCCGCGTCAGCGGTCGGCCCGACAGCGAGGTGACGCTCGCCTCCCTGCTCCACCTCTGCGCGGGCACGGTGGCGGCCTGGATGTTTCTGCGGTTTCACGGCTGCCGCCGCCCGGCGGCGGCCGTCGGTGCGACGGGGTTCGCGCTCGCCGGGCCTTTCTGGGGGCTGTGGACCAACTGGAATCCGTACGGCTGGTCGGCGTCGCTCGTGCCCGCCCTGCTCCTCGCCGTGGACCTCGCCGTCGCCCAGCGCGGGCCGCTGCGGTCCGCCTGGCGCGAGATATGCTTCGCCGCGGTCGCAGCCACGGCGATCCTGGTGATCGCCGACCCGCAACTGATCGTGAAGCAGGCTTTGCTCGTCACGGCCTATTTCCTTCTCCGTGCCGAACGGTCCACGTGGCGGCGGGCCGCCGCGATCCTGGTGGCGGCGGCGGTCGTCGCGGCCGGCTGCGGCCTGGCACAGTGCCTGGCGGTCCGCGAGTACGTCGGCCAGACGACCCGCGTCTCCGCCGTCGGCGTCCACCCGGCCGACTTCTTTCTCCTCAGTGTGCCGGTCGCCGCGCTCGCCGGCTTCGTCGATCCGTTCATCGCGGAACGCTGGCGCGGCTTCGGCTCGGAGTGGCTCAACGGCGGGGCGATCTCGATCGGGGCGTTGCTGCCGGTGCTCGCCGGGGTCGTGCTTGAGCGGCGCTGGTGGGCCGGCGGCGTGCAGCGGAGCCTGACGGTCATCTTCATCGCGACGCTCGTGCTTTCCATCGGCGCCGCGTTTCCACCCAACGCCCTGCTCCTGCGCGTGCCGCTGGTGAACAACTTCCGCTGGCCGATTCGCTGGATGCTCGAGGCCTGCACGGTCGGTCCCCTTCTGGTCGGGCTCGCCGCCGATGGCGTCCTCCGGCGGCTTGCCATCCACGATGCGCGGGCGGTCGCGGTCCGCTGCGCCGGCATGTTCGCGGGGCTGTGGTGCCTGCGGGCCGTCTGCTCCGGCTGGCCGCAGCCGGCGGCTTCGCTGGCCTGGTGCGGAGCCGGTGGGCTCGCCGTCGTGTGCCTCGTGGCCGCCGCGTGGCGGCCAACACAATTCCGCGGCGGCTCGCTGGCGTGGGGGGCGCTGGTGCTCGCGGTCCTCGGCGGCGTCGCCAGCATGCCCGTCGCGCAGCGGCAGCGGTTCGCCACCCCGGACCTGCGGAATCTGACCCGCGCACCGCTCACGGTCGAGGTCGGCCCGCAGGAGCGAGTCTGGGCCTGCCTGCCGCTCCAGGTGCAGCGGGAACTCTCCGGCGGCGGCAATCTCGTCTACGGCATGCCGCGGCAGTTCGACGGCCGCACGGTGAACGGCTACGCCTTCCCGCTGCGCTGGCAGACGTGGTCTTCGTTCATGGGTACGCAGGGGCAGATCGAGTCATTCCCGGCGTTTCACGCCGCCGTGCTCGATCCGCGCCGCCCCGGCCTGCTGCACATGCTCCGGGTCGGTGCGATCGCGATCGCGGCTGCCGACGAGGCGTCGCGACGCCTCCTCGACGCCCATCCGGACTTTGTCCGGCAGGATGAGACCGCACAACTGCTCGTCTATCGGCACACCGGCTTTCGCGCGCCGGCCTGGTTCGTGACGGAGGCCATCGGCGTGCCGCGTGGCCCCCTGCCGCTGCCCGACATCGACACGCGTCGCACCGCTGCGACGATCGTGCCGGGCTTGGAGGGTGCGGTGCGCCGCGAGTTTGCCCCCGGCGCCACGGTGACCGGCTTCGAGGAGCGTCATGGGCGGGTCGAGATCACCGTCTCCTGCCCCGCGGATGGCCTGCTCGTCATCGGCAGCACATTCTACCCCGGCTGGGAGGGGCGGGTCGACGGCCGGCCCGCGGCGTTGAATCTGGTCAATGGCGGCTTCATGGCCATCCAGGTGCCGGCGGGAACGAAGCGGGTCGAGCTCCGCTATGCGCCGCGCTGGATGGTGATCGCCATCGGCTTCAGTCTCGCCGTCTGGGTCCTCCTGCACGCGGTGTTCTTCAGCGGGGTGCTGCCGGCGTGGGTGCGCCGGCTGGCAGCCGGGCGGACACCAGGTCGGCCCGCAGGTAGAGACGATCGACCGGTGAACTGAAGACGAGCCGGTAGTCGGCGTTCACCAGCGCCGCGAACTCCGGCCAGGCGTGGAGCCCGAACCGGTCACGGTCGCGGAAGATGGCGGCGTTCGGGCCCGTCGCGTCGATCACGAAGGCCGGCCGCTGGCGGCGGAAGTCGGCGAGCGTCTCCCGCGCCAGGAAGTCGTTCGCGACGGGGTCGGCGTTGAACAACGTCCGCTGCAGCGGGGAGAGTGTCTCGCGCGGCACGCGCATGAGGGCCGGGTTGTATCCCGGCCAGCCCTGCGGCAGCTGCGCGTAGACGTGGTATGACGACTGCCAGCCCCACACGGCCAGCCGGTCACCCGGACGGGAGAGGTGGACGAGGGGCGCGAGGGCGGGGAACGTGTCGCGCGGGTCGTCGGCGAGGCCGCCGGTGGCGACGATTCGCAGCGGTGTCGGCCGTAGGCCCGGCCAGGTGATCCCGGTCCAGGTGATCACCGGGCCGGCGATGACCGCGGAAAGCGCCAGGCACCATGCGACCGTCGGCCGGCGGCCGGAGCCGACGCCTCGATCGGTCGCGCCGGCCGGGGCGGCCAGCAGGCCGAGAAGCAGGCCGAGGAGCAGGCACGCGGGCAGGATCGTCAGCGTCAGGTAATGGACGTAGCAGCGGCCCGGTGCGGCGGCGGCCCCGCAGGCGGCGGCCGTCAGCGTCGCGGCGACGGCGATGTCGAGGCACCGCTCCCGGCCGGCCTGCAGACGGCCGGTGCACCAGCGCACAACCACGACGCCCGCGGTGACGAGCACGGCCGCCACGAGGCATTCCCAGCCGGGCTCCCGTTCGGCGAGGGGCAGCCGGGGATAGCGACGAAAGAGCCGATCGTCCGGGGAGGAAAGCGTCGTGTAGGCAGCGCCGCCGAGCAGGTACAGACGCACGAACCGTTCCCCGACGCCGGCCCAGATGAAGACGCCGCCGAAGCAGGCCGGCACGAGCAGCCCGCCGCCGGTCAGCCAGCCGGCCAGGGGCATGCGGCGGTCTGGCGATCGCGTTGGTGCGTCGCGGGGCTGCCAGCAGATCGCCGCGTATCCAAGCGCGGCCAACGCCAGCCCCAGGGGCACGGCCTGGAGTTTCGCCAGCGGCAACGCCCCGCAGACGAGGCCGAGCAGGAAGGCGGTCCCGGGAGTCGCCGTGTCGGCCGGCCCGCGCAGCCGCAGCACGGCCCAGCCACCCCATGCGGCGAGCGCGGCCGGCAGCAGTTCGCTCTGGTAACTCATGAAGTCGAGCTGGCAGGCGAAGGCATACGTCGCTGTCGCCGTCCAGCTGGCGGCCGTCGCCGCCACCGGACCCGCTGCCCGGAGGGCAGCTCGGTGCACCGCCACGACCCCGAGCCACCAGAGCAGCAGGCCGACGCAGCGGACGGTGAAGTAGTCGATGGCCTGGCCCGCCAGCAGCGCCAGCCAGAGCACGTGGCTGTCGAGCGGTCCGGCCGAGCCGCCGTCGACCGCCCGGTAGAAGACCGGATCGTGGAGCAGCGTGACGGCCTGGGACGCGAACTGTGATTCGTCCTGCTGGAGCTCGTAGGGAAACGCCAGGCATGGCAGCCGGGCCGTCACGAGCACGACCGCCTGCCAGGCGAGGGCCGGCCAGCCGGCGTCGAGCAGACCGCGCAGCCGACGCGGCAGACGCAGACGGTCGAGGAGGGGGCGGGCGACGGGCAGGAGCGGCACGAAACTGGCGGCGAGGCCGAAGATGAACAGGCCCCAGACCAGCGCCGCAAACGTCTCCGGACGTGCCAGGAGCGGCAGCCCGGCGAGCCACTGGGCGAGCGGATGGATCTGGATGGGTGCTGGCGACGTCATAGCCGAGCGCGGGTTCTACCACACGGGAATGGGTGACGGGCCCGCCTGCCTGGGTCCGCCCCTTGACCAGCCGCCGCGGTCAGGATTCTCTCAGGATATCGGCCGCCCACGTCGTGACTCCATGTTGCCATCACCCAGCATCGCGTCGCTCGGAGCGCGTTTCCGCGGCGGCGTCGCGGTCATCGTGCCGCTGGTGCTGACGCTCGTCGCCTACGGGCCGAGCATGCACGGGCCGTTCGTCTTCGACGGCGTCAGCGAGATCGCGCGCAACGAAGGCCTGCGAACGCTCTGGCCCCCGTGGGTGCCGATGTTCACCGGTGGCCAGCTGCCGCAGCGGCCGCTTCCTTACCTCTCGTTCGCCCTGAACCTCGCCGCCTGCGGCATTGAGCCATTTGGCTGGCATCTGGTCAACGTCGCGATCCATCTCGGCAACGGACTGCTGGCCTGGTTCGTCGTCCGCGAGATCCTCGCCCGCACCGCGCCGGGGGATGGCGGGGCGACCGCCGGCCGCCGCGCGGCGGCGATCGCGTGGGCCGTGGCCACGCTCTGGCTGGTGCATCCCCTGTGCACGCAGGCGGTGAGCTACCTCTACCAGCGGATCGAGCTCCTGGCGGCGACCTGCATCCTCGCGAGCCTCGCCTGCCAGCTCCGCGCGGACGATTCACCGCGGCCTCATGCATGGCGGTGCGGCAGCATTCTCGCCTGCGCCACCGGCATGCTCTGCAAGGAGTCGGCGGCGGCGGCACCGCTCGTGCTCCTGCTCGTCGCCTGGCTTGCGGGCCCGCGGCCGGCCGGCTGGCGGTCGCTCGTCGCCACGCTGCGGTCCGGAACGCCGTATTGGGCCGCGCTGGCCGCGACGTGGCTGGTCGCGGCCGCGGTCGTGTTCGTGCAGCGTGACCGGTTCGGCGAGTTCGCCAGGCCCAAGTGGACGCCGCTGGAATACGCCCTCCAGCAGCCGCGGTCGATCCTCCGCTACCTGCAACTCGCCATCTGGCCGAGAGGCCAGTGCGTCGACTACGGCTGGCTGCCGGTCCCGTGGCCGCGGATGCTGCCGGGCTGGACCGCGCTCGGCGTCCTCGTGGCGGCGTTCGTCCGGTCCGCTGGCCGCTGCCCTCGCCTGGCGATCGCGATCGGCAGCTTCCTGATCCTGCTCGGGCCGACGTCGAGCCTGCTGCCCGTCATCGATCTGTGCGTCGAGCACCGCATGTACCTGCCGCTCCTGCCGCTGGTGGCGATCGTCTGCGTCGCGGTCGATGCCGCCGTGCGGCGCTGGTGGCCGGGCTTGTCCGCGGCGCTGCAGCCGGCCGCCGTGGGCTGCGGGCTGGTCCTCGCCGCGGTCACGTTCGCCCGCAACGGCGTCTGGTCGTCGGCCGAAGGCCTGTGGCAGGATGCGGTCGAGAAGGAGCCGGACAATCCCCGCGCGGCGGTCAACCTCGCTGCTGCGCTGCTCCACGAGGGACGGTTCGCCGCGGCCGCCGCCATCGCGTCCAGAGGCCTCGCCGTCGAGCCGGCGCCGACGGGAGCCATGCGGGCGTCGCTGCTCACCTGGCTGGCCCGGGGCAGGAGCGGCGCCGGGGACCGGTCACCCGAGGTGCTCGCCCTGCTCGATGCCGCGCTTGCCGTCGCGCCGCGGCACGCGGAGGCCCACTTCGAACGCGGCGCGCTGCTCATGGAAGCCGATCCCGGCGAGGCAGAACGCTCCTATGCCCGGGCGATCACGATCGACCCCGGCCATGCCAATGCCTGCAACAACCTCGCCGGCATGCTCGTCGAGAAGGACCGACCGGCAGCGATCGAGCTCATGCGCCGGGCGGTTGCCGCCGCGCCGGAACGCGTTCGGTTCCGGCTCAATCTCGCCCGGCTGCTGGACCGTGCTGGGCAATCCGCCGAGGCTGCCGCGATCCTCCGCCAGGCGATGGTCCTGCGGCCGACGGCTGCCGAGCGTGCCGAGGCCGAGGCCGCGCTCCGCATGCTCGGTCCGCCGGCCGGCGGACCGGCGCGGCGTGGAGCGTGAGGCGGCCCGGTCGCGTTATTGAGGCATGAATAAACCGTTCATCGTCTGCCGTCGCATCGCGAC
>JBKDUV010000192.1:0-20755 GCA_046339335.1 Planctomycetia bacterium
GCCTCACGCTCCGCGTCCTTCCGCCGATCTCCCGGCTCCATCACTTCACGCACGCATTACCCGAGCCGGGCCGAAGCCCGGCCCGGAGCCGGGCTCCGCCCGGCGACCGTAAGCCGGAGCAGACGCCATGTCGGCTGCGACGGCGCGACAGGCAGCCGATCAAGAGCTCAAGCCGCCGGAAGACGGCAGAAGTCGCGTCGCTGAGGCACGATCGCCTCACGCTCCGCGTCCTTCCGCCGATCTCCCGGCTCCATCACTTCACGCACGCATTACCCGAGCCGGGCCGAAGCCCGGCCCGGAGCCGGGCTCCGCCCGGCGACCGAAAGCCGGAGCAGACGCCATGTCGGCTGCGACGGCGCGACAAGCAGCCCAGCGTCACAGCAACGTGGCCAGTTCGTCCACGAGCCGGCCGAACCGGGTGAGCGCGATCGCCACCGGCTCCGGCCGCTCCAGGTCCACACCCGCGTCGCGGAGGAGGTCCAGCGGCCACTTCGACGAGCCGCCGCGCAGGAAGCCGAGATAGGCGTCGAGGGCGCCCGGCTCACCGTCGGCGACCTTCGTCGCCAGTGTGATCGCGGCCGCCAGGCCCGTGGCATACTTGTAGACGTAGAACGCGTTGTAGAAGTGGGGAATCCGCAGGCATTCCAGCTCCAGTTGCGGATCGATCGTGAACCGCGGACCGAAGTAGGCGTCGAGCAGTTCGCGATACAGCCCGCGGATCCGCTCCAGCGTCAGCGGCTCCCCCGCCTCCGCCGAAGCGTGGCTGCGCCGCTCGAACTCCGCGAACATCGTCTGGCGGATGATCGTCGCCCGGATCGAGTCGATCTCCCGCGAGAGAATCGCCGCCCGCGCCTGGCGCGACTCGGCCCGCTTGAGCAGCAGCCGGGCCAGCAGCTGCTCGTTGAACGTGCTCGCCACCTCGGCGACGAAGATCGTGTAGCCGGAATACTGGTACGGCTGGGCCTCCGCCGAGTAGCGGGTGTGCATCGAATGCCCGGCCTCGTGGGCCAGCGTGAACACGTGCTCGATCACCTCCGGCTGGAAGTTCATGAGAATGTAGGGATCTGAGTCGTACGTCCCGGAACTGCACGCCCCCGACTGTTTGCCGGCGTTGGGATAGCGGTCACACCACCGGCCACGCAGGCCCCGCTCCAACCGGCGGCAGTAGTCGCCGCCGAGCGGTTCGAGCGACTCCACGACCACGTCCACCGCCTCGTCCCATGTGTGCCGCTGCTCGAGCTCGGGCACGAGGGGCACGTAGCAGTCGTAGTGGTGGATCTCGTCGAGGCCGAGGATCCGCCGGCGCAGGTCGTAGTAGCGGTGCACCGTCGGCAGGTGGGCACGGACGGCAGCGATCAGCTGGTCGTAGACGGCGAGCGGCACGTTGTCCTGGAACAGCGCCGCCTCGGCGGCGGTCGGATAGTGCCGCACCCGGGCGGAGTAGACGTCGCGCTCGACGGAGCCGGAGAGCGTGGCGGCCAGCGTGTTGGCATGCGCCTCGTACTGGGCGTAGAACTGGTGAAAGGCGGTCCGGCGCACGGCGGGCACCGTGTCGTGGAGGAGCGTGGTGAAGGTGGCGTTGGAGAGCTCGACCGCCTGCCCCTTCCCCGTGGTGATGCTGCCGAATTTCAGGTCGGCATCGGTGAGCTGGCGAAACACCTTCCCCGCCGTGCCGGCGAACGTCCCCTGCATCGCCAGAAGCCGCTCCTCCGGCTCGGAGAGCGTGTGGGCCCGGGTACGGACGAGCCGCTCGAGGAGCAGCCGGTACGGCGCGAGCACCGGCAGTTCCAGCCAGGCGGCAAGCGTGGCCGGCGGAATGGACATGATCTCGGGACGGATGAAACTCGCCGCCGCGCCGGCCCGTGTCGCCACGTGCTGGAACCGGCCCACCATCCGCTGCGCCTCGGGGGCGGCCTGATCTTCGCTGGCGCGAAGGTGGGCGTAGGTCCCGATCCGGTCCCCCGCCCGATCGACGGCGAGGTCGTAGGCGAGGCATTCGGCGAGCCGGTCGGCCGACGAGCCGAGCGTCCCGGCGAACGGTGCGAAGCCGGGAATCCGTTTCTCCCAATCCGAAAGCGCGGTCTCCCAGTCGGCGTCGCCGGAAAACAAACTCGCAAGGTTCCAGGTGTCACCGATCGGCACGTCGCTGCGGACGGGCAGTCTTCTCGTCGTCGCCGTCTCACCGTCGCTCATCCGTCGCGTCTCCGCAGGTTCACAATCTCCACAGGGCGGTCCCCCAGGCGAGCCCGCCGCCGAATCCGCAGATGACGACCGTGCTGCCCGGCCCGATCCGGCCCCCGCGCCAGGCCTCGTCCATCGCCAGCGGGATCGAGCCGCTCGACGTGTTCCCGTAGCGGTCGAGATTCATGTAGACCTTGTCGGCCGGCAGGCCGAGGGCGTCGCGCACGCCGTCGATGATCCGGGCGTTCGCCTGGTGGAGGAAGAACATGTCCACGTTCTCCAGCGGCATGCCCGCCCGCTCGACGACCGCCCGAATGTTCTCCTCCGCGAGCCGGATCGCCCACTTGAACACGGCCCGGCCGTCCATCCGCAGAAACTGCTCGCGCCGGGCGATGCCCTGCGCCGAGACCGGCTGCCGCGAGCCGCTCATCGGGCAGTGGAGCAGCGTCGCACCGCGGCCGTCGGCGCCGAGCGCATAGGCGAGCAGGCCATGCTCACGCCCCGGTGCATCCGACCCGCCCGACTCCAGCACGACCGCCCCGGCCCCATCGCCGAACAACGGCCAGGTCTTGATGTCATCCGGATCGACAACCCGCGAGTTCGTGTCGGCGCCGATGACGAGCGGCAGACGGGTCGTGCCGGCGGCGAGAAAATTTGCCGCCGTCACCAGGGCGTAGGCGAAGCCGGCACAGGCGGCGGTCACGTCCATGGCCGGGGCGTCGAGCCCGAGTTTCTCCTGCACGATGCAGGCCGTCGACGGAATCGACATGTCGGGGGTGAACGTCCCGAGCACGAGCAGGTCGACGCGGGCCGGTGCCACGCCGGCATGCTCGAGGGCCGCCCGTCCAGCGGCCGCCGCCAGGTCGCTCGTCGCCACGTCGGCGGCCGCGTGCCTGCGTTCATGAATCCCGGAACGGGCCACGATCCACTCCGGGTCGCAGCCCAGCCGCGCCAGATCGGCGTTGGTCACGACCTGCGGCGGCACGGCCGATCCGATTCCCACCAGCCGAAAACCCACGGTGCGGCCGAATCGAGACGGCCGCGGCGACGTGAAGATTTCGGACATCGGGAAGGGCCGGAGAATGAGCCTGCTGACACCGGCATGGTACGCGCCTTGAGCCGGGGCGCGAAGTCAACCGGCGTCGTCCCGCTGCTCCTTGGACGCATCCGGCGTACCGGCGGCATCGCCCTTCCCGGCATCGGGCTTCTTCTGCACGACACCGGCCCGGCCGAGATGGATCTTCGCATACTCGGCGTCGGAGACGACGTAGTACCAGTCGGCGAACCGACCATTGAGTTCAGTGACCCGCTTTTGGGCAGTCTTCACCTTGCCGTCGTACTCCTCCTCGCGCCGGCGGTTCTCCCGCTCCACGCGACGCCGCTCCTCGAGCGCCGCCTGCGCCTTGGCCTCGGCCTCGTCCGCGGCCTTGAGCTTGTCCCCGGCGTCCCCGTCCTGCTTCTTGTCGCCCGCGGCGGCCGGACCGGCATCGGCATCGGGTTTCTTGTCTTCCGGATTCTTGTCCTCAGTCTTCTTGTCCTCAGGTGTCGGCTCCGCAGCGACCGCGGGCACCTCCGGCAGCGGGTCGAGTTTCGGCTTCTCGAGCAGCCCTTCGTTGAACCGGGCGGTCACGAACAGGTAGCGACCGGTCGTATCGGCCGGCGCCGCGTCGGCCGCTTCGCCACTCTTCTTGCCGTCTTTCTCGTCTCCCGCCACCGTCGTACCGTTGCCGAAGCGGAGGACGTATTCCACCCCGTCATCGAGGCCGACGATCGTCTCCCCGCCGCTGGAAAGAATGTCGCCGTTGCCCTGGACGGCGTAGAACCCGCGCTGGGCGAGCGACCGCACCGCTCCCCGGTCGCCGAGAAACGAGTCCGCCGCCTTGAGGTCTCCACTCAGCCCGGCCGGTTTCCTGCGCACGTCGACAATCTTCAGGTCACCGAGCGCGTTTCGCAGATCCGTGAGCTTGCCGGACGCCAGTTCCTCGTCATCGCCGAGCTTGTCCTCGACCGACTTTCCCTGCTTGTCGAAGCCCTGCATCTTCAGGACCGACCACTTCGACTCCTTCGTGTCGAAGGCCAGGTCGATCACGCTCTTGCGATCCGGTTCCAGGACCGCCTGACCAGTCTGCTCGTCAAAGGCGAGGTTGTAGTTGGAGTCGTCGAGGGTCAGCCGCCGGATCGCCCATGGTGTCAGCTTGAGCAGGTCCTTCTCGATCCAGTCGCCGAAACTGGTGGAGAACTTCCCCAGGTCAAGTTCCATCGAGTAGACCGCGTCCTGTCCGGCGCGGCGAACGTACCGCAGGGTCTTGCCCATGCTCGCAGCCTGACCCGGCTTCTTGATCTCCTTGCCGACGATCAGCCTGGCGAGCTTGTTGCCCGAGGCATCGCGGATTTCGATCAGTCGCCCGACGCCCGTGCTGCCGACCTTGACCTTCTCGGGGTCGGGCTCGAGCACGCCATACTCCTCGTGCTTGCCGGCCTCCGTGCTCACGACGTCGAGCGTCGGCCGGTCGATGAGCTCGGTGGCCGCGGCGGCGAGCTGGTCCTTGGCGTCGGCCGGATAGTTCTCGCTCGCCGGCAGCACCCAGACGCCGTCGGCCTGGGCGACCTTGAACGACTTGAGCGTCGCCAGGGCATCGTCGAAGGAAACGATATCCAGGCTGGCGGCCTGGGAGGCATCGGTCAATTCGGGGAACAGGATCCGCTCCTTCTCGGCCTTCACCTGCACGACCGGGGTCCGCGGCTGGACGGCCGCCCCGAACAGGAGGACGCCCAGGCCCCCGAGCAGGAACAGGGCCGTGCGGCTGACCGCCTGCGACGACCTGCTTGCCTTGCCAGAGGCGGAGTCATGTGCGTTGACGTTCATCGCGATCTTCTCCCCTTTCACCTGAGCCTCGATTTCGCCACGCCCTCACGTTCCCGGGCGCGACGGCGGAAGTAGACGAAGAACCCGACCACCAGCGGCGGGATCGGCGGCAGGAGGACGGCGAGCCACTTCTGCCAGTCCTGCTCGCGTCGCACCGTCGCCTCCAGCCGGCGCTCGACCGCACCGATGTCGCGGTCGCGCTTGAGCCGCAGTTGCTCGAGTCTCGTGTCGAGTTTGCGCTGCTCCAACCGCTGCTGGCTGGCGAGTTGCTGCATGGCACGCGTCAGTGCCTGCGGGTCGGCGGTCTCGGCGTTTCGCAGTTCGTTGATCTTCTTCTCGAACTCGCCGATCTTCGCCTGCATGGCGGTGCTGGCCTCCTGCTCGGCCTGTTCGGCGATCGACACGAAATTGTTCCGCTCCTTCTCGGCATCCGCCCGGGCCGAAGCGACGGCCTGCTCGATCCGCTCCAGCGTCCGGTGCTTCGGCTTCCGCTTGCGAATCTCCACGAACTGGTCGTCGCCGGCGAGACGGTCGAGCACGTTGAGCACGAACGTCACGTTGTCGAAGTCGAAGCCGAACATGTCGTCCCCCCGGGTGCGCAGCCCGAAGAACACGGCGGAGAGCAGATCGATGTCGGCCACGATCACCGCCCGGATCGGCTTGGCGTCGGGGCCCCCGTCGACCGGCTTGCGGTCGATGGCCACCGCGAGCACGAGCGACTCGCTCCCCGGCTTCTCGAATGCCCGCAGCATCCGCGTGTTCCCTTGCTGCAAGGCCTGCTCCGCCTTGTCGAAGTCGACCGTCCCCGCACGCGCTCCGGTGCGGGCCAGCGGCGACCACGCCACCTCGGCGCCCCCTTCCTTGACGAGGCTGCCCGGGAACGGAAACAGCACCTCCTGCAGCCCGGCAACCGCCGGCTCCGTGGCGCTGAAGCCCCCCTGGCCGTCGTCACCGAGGCTGGCGTCGATGAACACGAACTCGTTTTCGAGGGTCAGTTTCGGGTGCGGGTTGTAGTCCTGATAGGCGATCGTCGGTGACGACCCCATCTGCCCCATCGCCGGCCGACCGGCTCCGGTCGCCAGACGCACCCCCAACGCCTGCCACAGTTGGTTGATGTCCCCCTTCGGCTGCCCCTGCGGCCCGCCGAACATCGCCCCCCTCGGTCCCATCGGGCAGCGACGCGGCTGCGACGTGCCCGGCACGCCGGGCATCATCACCGGAAACGGATCCTCGAAGATCGCCACCGGCTGGCCGGCCTTCACGGCGGCCACGAGGTTCGGCATCTGCTCCGGGCCCAGTGACGACGGCTGCACGACGAGCAAGACGTCGAACGTCTCCTTGATCGGCGCCGAGGCATCGACCTGGATGACGTCGTACTGTTTCTCGAGTTCTTCAACGAGCGGCTGCCGGGGTCGTGGCTGCCCGCTCATCATGTCGAAGCCGCCGAACAGGTCGGCGTCGGTGGTCACGAGGCCGAGCCGCTTCCGCTTCTGCTGGGCCACCGTGCTGATCGAGCGGATCAGCTCGTACTCCACCGGCGTGCCGCGGTCGAAGAACGGCACCACCACCTTCTCCAGGCCGCTCATGAACGCGCACCCCAGGAAGATCTCCTCGTCGTTGCGGTACGTGCCGCGAACCCGCGACGCCACCCGCTGCGGCTCGATTCCGAACTGCGTGCTGGCCAGGGCCGCCGCGTCGGTCCGCGGCTCGGTCTCGATCACATCGACCTTCACCTTGCCGCCGCCGAGCTGGCGAAATTGCCGCAGCGTGGTGAGGAGATTGAGCCGCACCTGGGCGTATTCCTCGGGCACCGTCGGGCTGACGTAGGCCTTGATGTCGATCGGCCGATCGAGCTTCGCGAGCAGCCGGCGGGTGTCGGACGAGAGCGAGCCGATCTGCTCGGCCGACAGGTCGGCCCGCAGGTCGAAGGCGTGAAAGAGGAGAACGCAGCCGATGGCGGCCGCCGCCAGGCCGATCGTCCGCGCAAGATAGTGGAGCCCCATACCGCCGGCCTCGCGCTGCCCAGCCCAGTGACGCCGTCCGATCAGGACCATCGCCACGTAGAGACAGACGGCGACGACACCGAGGAAGTAG
Source organism: Planctomycetia bacterium (assembly GCA_046339335.1). GTDB lineage: Bacteria > Planctomycetota > Planctomycetia > Pirellulales > UBA1268 > QWPN01. The sequence goes on from JBKDUV010000192.1 coordinate 7,142, forward strand.
GCCACCGACGACAGGCTGACGACCCCGCGGCCGAAGTCGGTGAAGTGCTCGGCCAGGCTCCAGCCGCGGACCTTCTCGGCCGCCCGCGGCCCCATCACCGCCCCCGCCTGGTGGGCCAGTGCCAGCGGCGCGTTCAGGACCAGCCCGAGGACGAAGCCGACCGTGAGATTGTTCGTGAGGAAGCTCGCCACCATGCCGACCGCGAGCATCGCCAGGCCGGTGAACCAGTAGCCGAGGTAGTTGGCGAGAAACAGGCCGCCGTCGGGTGATCCCCAGAGAAGCAGGAAGACCACGTTGCAGATCGCCGAAAACATCAGGGCGACCGTGAAGATGCCGACCGCGGCCAGGTACTTGCCGAACACCACCTCCCAGTCGCTCGCCGGGATCGTCAGCAACAGCTCGTCGGTCCCCTGCCGGCGCTCGTCCGCCCAGACGCTCATCGTGATCGCCGGGACGAACACGAGGAGGATGTAGGGCAGGTAGCGGTTGAGCTGGTCGAGGTTGGCGAGGTTGGAGCTGAAGAACTCCGGCGGCCAGAAGGCGGCCAGCGACCCGAGGAGCACGAACACGCAGATGAAGACGTAGCCCGTCGGGTTGGAGAAATAGGCGACGAAATTCCGCTTGAACACGGCATCCAGAACGTGCCACTTCATGCTTTCAGGTCCTCCGTTGTTCGTTCTGGCGGCACCCTGCAGCCAGTGCCCTGTCCCGCGCCGCTGCGGGACGGCATGCGTCGCCTCGCTGGGGTTCTCGCTGCGCTCGATCCAGCACGCTCGGCATCCGCACGCCGATCCCTTCGCTGTTCCGTACGCCCGCCACGGGCATGCCTGCCGTTGATGATCATGCCGACCGCGTCAGTTCGTGGAACCGGTCGTCAAGCGACCGCCCCTCACGACGCAGGTCGGCGGGCGGGCCGTCGAAGCGGAGCCGGCCGTCGGCGATGAGGATCACCCGGTCGGCGAGCGCCTCGACCTCCTGGAGGATGTGCGTCGAGAGCAGGATCGTCTTTTGTTCGCCGAGCCGACGGATCGTCTCGCGAACCTCGCGGATCTGGTTCGGGTCGAGCCCGCTCGTCGGCTCGTCGAGGATCAGCACGTCGGGTTCGTGGAGCAGCACCTGGGCCATGCCGACCCGCTGCCGGTAGCCCTTGGAGAGCTTGCCGATCGCCTTGCCGATCACGCTTCCCAGTTCGCACTGCCGGATGACCTTCTCGATACGCTCCCGCTTCCGTTCCCGTGACATGCCCCGCGCGTCGGCGAAGAACTCGAGCAGGCTGCGGGGCGTCATGTCGGGATACAGCGGCCCGTTCTCCGGCAGGTAGCCCAGCCGCTCGGCACCGGCCAGGCGGTCGGTCGCCATGTCGTGGCCGGCGATCAACGCCCGCCCCGACGAGGGGGCGAGATACCCCGTCAGGATCTTCATCGTCGTGCTCTTGCCGGCGCCGTTGGGGCCGAGAAAGGCGACGATCTCGCCGCGGGGGATGCGAAACGAGACGTCCTCGATGGCGATGAAGTCGCCATAGTACTTGCAGAGGCGATCAGCCTCGATCATGGCCGTGGCGGCCGAATGACTCGCGCCAGTCATGGGTCAAATTCCGCTCGCTGGGAAGGAAGTGCGGAGGGGGAGTGGCAGATGATAGCGGCAGCCGCCGGCCGGATGCAAACCGCTCTCGCCGCCGATGCCGACCGCTACTCTCGAAACTCGTTGTCCACGGCCTGGTTCCCGTAGAGCGGCGCGTGCCGGTAGTAGACCTCGAGCATCAGCGTCGCCAGCGACGTGCAGTAGAGCCGGCCGCCGTGAGAGCGGCCATGCCCCGCGTTCACGCCTTGGAACCAACTGCCGGCCTCGTGCCCGGTCTTGGCCTGTGCCGGAAGCAGGAGCGACTTCATGCTGTTGTTCCACGATCGCCAGGCATCCCCCTCGAAGTGATGCACCACCTGCGTGGCGTAGTAGGAGTAGTACAGATCCTGCGAGGGTCCTCTTTGGGCCAAGGCCACGACGCCTCGCTGCAACGCCGGGTGATCCTTTTTCCAGCCCAGGTACATCCGGCACAGGAGGCCGATGGCCGTGGTGCTGAGGCCACGGCCCGGGCTGATGTACCCGTAAGCCGCGCCGCTGTCTTCCGACACGCCATCGAGAAACTCCGACACCTTCCTGATCGTCTGCGGCTGCACGTTCAAGTAGGCCATGTGACCGCTCTTCAGCGCCATCAGGTGCCAGCCCACAACCGACGTGTCGCCGGGCTGTTTCGGTCCGTACCGCCAGCCTCCGCCGACCGGATCCTGGGCCTCTGAGTTGTAGTCGAGCACGTACTGGGCGGGGGCCCGCAGCTGCTCGTCCTGAGTCATGCCGAAGGCCTCGCAAAGCGCGATGCCCGCCAGGCCCTGGACGTACATGATGTCGTCGCCGGTAAGCCTCCCCTTGCCAGTCAATGCCCCCTCAGCGAGCACCTTGAGACCCTTGCCCACTTCCTTCTTGTAAGGACCTTCCTGGTGCGTGTAGCCCCGGCCCAGGAACGGCAGCAGGGCCATCGCAGTGGCACCGTACTTGTTGTCCGTCTTGCCGGAACCGGAGCACTTCCCCATGCACGACGGACATTCTTTTTCGAGGCGAAACGACCAACTGCCGTCCGGCAACTGGTGCTCCGCCAGCCACTTGAGCGCCGCATCGACCGCCGCCTCCGTGTCGGCACCGCCACCGCCGCCGGCCGCCGCCTTGCCCGGATTCTTCCGCCCCCCGAACCCCGTGCTCGTCCCTCCCGCGGCACCGATGCTCGACAGCACGTCGCTCGCCGGCGCCGTCGTGTCGCCGAAGTCCGAAAGCTCGAGCGCCAGCGGGGCCGCCTCCAGGTCGCTCGCATCCGACGCCACGACCACGGTCGGAATCACCACGTCCGTCGTCGACACCTCCGTCGTCGTCTCCAGGTCCTGGGCCGGATTCGGCGGCGCGTCGTTCGTGAACTCCTCCAGCGGCTGGTCCGACTCCGGCCCGACCGAGACGATCTCCCGCGGCTTCGGCTTCTCGTCCGGCTTGTTCACGATCAACGCCAGCATCAACAGCAGCACGATGTGCACGAGCATGCTCACCGCCCACGCCGGAGCCTGCTTGACCATCGCCGACGTGTCGACGAAACCGCCCTCCTCCGGCTGCTCGCTGTCGGCAGCGGCGTCAGCCCCGCGGACCGCCGCCACCGGCGGCTTCGTCAACGGCACCCGCGCCGGCACCGGAGGCTGACCTGCCGCCGGCTTCGCGGCTGGCTTGCCCGCCGGCCGGGGCTCGGCCCCGGGATTGGCGTTCGGCAGCGGATCGATGGCACTCGACATGGATGGTCTCCCTGTGTGGGGCTTCCCCGCGATTGACCGGTCACTCTAGAAACTCGTTGTCCGCGGCCTGTGCCGGCACCAGCATTGCCTTCATCCGATTGTTCCAGGCGGTCCATGCATCCCCTCGAAGTGATGCATTACCTCCGCCACAAAGCCATCATAGTATAGATGCTGTGTATAGATGCTGTCTGGGGCCCTTTGGGGCCAGTTCCAGCGCGCCGAAACCGAATCGAGAAATTCCGCGGCCTTCCTGATCGTCAAACATCGACCTCCAGGCAGGTATTCGCCCGGGCCACGTCAGCCTATTCCCCTGCCGGACGTTCCCATTTTTCCGCCACGAAACCGCCCCGTTCTGGCCTTGTCGGGATCGGGCGGCTAAGATCGCCGTGCCGCGACCGCGATTTCGGAGCGCTGCGGCTTCCGCAGGCACAGGACGAGACGATGGCCAAGGGCAAGAAAAAACTCGAAGTGGTCCACCTCGTGTGCGAGGAGACCGGCGACCAAAACTACACCCTCCGCCGCAAGACGGGGGGGGAGAAACTGAAGGTCAAGAAGTACTCCCCGCGCCTTCGCAAGCACACCGTGCACGTCGAAAAGCGGAAGTAAGCGTTGCGGCTCCTCAGCCCACCTCGGCGAGGATCGTGGCCAGCCCGGCGATGTCATCCGCTGCCACGCACGCAATCCGATCGGCCCGGCGACGAACCGCGGCCGCGGCGTCGGCGGCATCCTCGATGAGCAGGAGCCGGCATTCGGCAGGACGTGCGAACTCCTCCGTCCCAGGCCTGATGACGACGTCGATCTCGCAGGGCTGACGCGGTTCCGCCCGCGGGCAATCGGCGAGCAGCCGCGTCAGGGACCGACCCAGTTCGGTGTCGGAGGCGTCTGCCGGCAGCCCCCAGGACACGGCCCGGGGTGGCCGGCTCTCGAGTCCGTGGCGGCACGCCGTGAGCCGGCCGCGCCGGCTGAAGTAGGCGACGTTCGGCCCATCCCGCCAGCGGGCTGCCGCGGTCGGATCGGTGGGATGCCAGATGTGCAGCGAGCAGGTGCGATCGAGAATCGATTCCAGCCTCACCCCCGCGGCCCGCAGCCGCAGCCCGAGATCGTCGTCCTCCTGGCCCCAGCCCACGAACCGCTCGTCGAAGCCGTTGACACGAACGAAGTCCTCTCGCCAGATGCCGAAGTCGCCGCCGGCGAGCCGTGGCTTCGACGCATGACGCAGCGCGTTGTGCCACCAGGCCTTGCGGTGCCGCCGCGCCAGGGACCGGCGTTCGGCGTCGGGCACGAGCGTCGCCAGGTCGGTGACGGGCAGGTTCTCCGGCACGAGCAGGTCACTGGCCTGCCGCGAGAGTCGAGCGCAGTAGCCGATGAGCGCGGTGCCCGCGCGGCGCCGGGCGACGTGCGCCGCCACGTGCCCGGGAGCGAGCATGCAGGCGCCGTCGAGAACCCCGAGATACAGGCCGCGGGCCAAACGGGCGGCGGCGTTGCGGCTCCGGGCCAGGCGAAAGCCAGCGTGCGGCTGCGACGTGAAACGCACCGGGAGCGGCAGCGTCGCCGCGGCCCGGGCGACAAGCTCGGCCGTGCCGTCGTCCGACCCGTCGTCCGCGACCACGATCTCGACCGCCTGCCCGACCTGGTCCTGCAGCGCGATCGACTCGAGCACGAGCGCCAGGTGGCGCGGCTTGCGATAGGTGTTGACCAGCACCGAGACGTCGATGGCATCGGTGCGTCGTGATGCACTCATGGGAGCAGTCTCCGGATCACGGCAGCGCCGCAGGCCGCCTCGCGGACGGCGGCCGCCTGCCGTTCCGCGGTCTCCCGGTAGTGGTGGACGTGCCGCACGAGTTCCCGCAGCGCAGGCACGACGTCGTCCGTGGCCGCGACCACGGCACCGACCGCACCGGCCGGCACGGGACCCGCGCCGACGAGCCGCCGGACGACGATCGCCTCGACGGCGGCCGAACCGCCCCAGGGCGCGGCGATCGTGACCCGCCACGGCCCACTGCCGCCGGCAACGCCGGGAAAGATCGCGGTGTCGGGCAGCCCGCCACCATCGGCCGCGAGCAGCGTCGCCGGATGACGGTCGCGTGACAGGCACGCTACGCGCAGCGGCGGATCGGCTACCCCGGCTTCGGGCCGCCAGTGGATCGTGACGGTGACGAACTCCTGCCGGCCGGCTTCGGGCCGCTGCCCATCCGCCGGCACGTCGACGACCATCGACCGGCCGCCGACGAGCGGCGCCGCCTCGATGCGCTGCTCGTACCGGACCTCGGCCCGCGCGGTCACCGTGGCGGCGTGCAGCCGGAGCGGCTCCGCGAGCTGTCTCGCCATCCATCCTCCGCCGGTGACCAGCGGCACCGCGCCGCTGGCCAGCGCTTCGAGGACGATGCCCGAACATCGCACCCGATACCGCTCCTGGTCGTAGGGGAGCAGCATGACGTCGGTCACCGCGAGGGCCCGGGCGTAGGCATCGCCGGCGAGCGGACCGGGCACGAGGTCGACCGGCCCGCCGGCCGCGGCCTGGCGGCCGAGCGCTTCCAACGCACGAACGACCGCCCGGTGCTCCGCAGCGCGCGAGCGGGCGTCGAAGCCGATGTTCGTCTGCACCGTGAACCGCACGCCGGCCAGGAGCGGATCGGCCGCCGCCGCCGCCACGATCGCGGGCAGCGTGTGCGATCCCTTCTCCGGCCGCGCGTCACCGAGGCATGAAACGCGCACGACGCCTCGTTCGCGGGCCGGACCGACCGCGGCCTGCAGGTCGATCCGCTGGATCGGGTAGGGGAGCACGTCGACGGGCAAGCCGGTGAGCCGCACGTACTGCGCGGCGAGTTCCGCGGTGGTCGCGTGGAGCCGCAGTCCCGGCACCGCCGCGCCGGCCGCCTGCAACAGCAGCCGGGCCCAGTCGAGCCTGCGGTCCTGCCGGCCATGATCTGCCGCGAAGCCGCGATAGAGGGGAAAATGCAGCAGCGCATGCCAGGCGATTTCCGGCACCGGTCGCGCGGCCGCGATCGCTCGGGCCAGGCCGGCGATCTCCAGTTCCGACGTCGTGGCGAGGAGAAACAGGTCCCCGGAACGGAGTTCTGCCAGCGCCGGGGCCAGTTCGCGTGCGAAGACGGCGATCCGCTCCTCGCGGCGGCGGGCCGCATGTCGCGACTCCCAGGGGGGCCATGGCAGCCAGCCGCTCCGGCCGCGGGCGTCGAGTCGATCGAGGCCACCGGCGGCCGTGTACGTGGAGTCGGCGGTGTTGGTGAACGTCGGCCGTGCCGGCCAGACGTCGGCGTGCAGTCCAGCCGCGCACGACCGGTTGGCGAGCAGGCTGCAGTCGCAGCCTGCCCGTGCCGCGGCGGCCAGCACCTCCGCCGCGAAGTGCAAAGGATGCGATCCGGCCGCCACGAGGCAGGGATCGGCGAGCATGAAGCGGCGACGGGCCGACGGCATCATCGGGCGACCTCGACGGCACGATCGATCGCGGCGCCCAGCGCGTCGCCACCGCAGGTCATCTGGACCGCGATCTCCAGGGCCACGAGGGGCGTCCCCGCCACGTCGTCGCGCCCGATTTTGACGAGGTCCTTGAGCGTGGTCACGAGCAGGTCGCAGCCCGCGGCGCGTGCCGCCGCCGCGACCTCCTCCAGATCGGACTCCGCGTACGCGTGGTGGTCGGCGAACCAGCGGCAGCCGCCGATCGACGTCGCGAGCGTGCCGAGCGTGCGGCGAAAGGCGGCCGGGTTGCCGATGCCGGCGAAGGCGAAAAGGCGCCTGCCATGCAGGTCGTCGAGCGGCCGCGTCGGACCGGAGAAGAGCCGGAGGCGGGCCGGCCGATGCACCGCCTCCGCCCACGGCGCCGCGCGAATCCCCTCCACCGTCGCGCGGATCTGCCGTCGGCGTGCTGCGTCGACTGCATCGGCGCGGGTGAGGACGAAGCCGCCCGCGCGTGCCAGCCCGCCGATCGGCTCGCGCAGCAGCCCGCGCGGAAAGAGCCGATCGCACCCGAACGGGTCGCTGGCATCGATGGCGACGATGTCGAGGTCGCGACGGAGCCGCCGATGCTGAAACCCGTCGTCGAGCACGACGACGTCGGCGCCACGGGCAACACCTCGCGCTGCAGCCGCCGGACGATCGCGGTCAGCCTCGTGCATCACACCCGGCAGCAGGACGGCGAGTTCCGCCGCTTCGTCGCTCGTCTCGCCCGGCCGGGCAGCGTAGCCGCGACTGACGATCGCCGGACGCCGCCCCGCGGCGACGAGCCGGGCGGCGATCCAGGCGACGAGGGGCGTCTTGCCGGTGCCGCCGAGCGTCAGGTTGCCCACCGACACCACCGGCACGGCCGCGGCGACGGTGCGCAGGCAGCCTCGGTCGTAGGCGGCGTTCCGGGCGGCGACGGCCAGCCCGTAGGGCACGGCCAGGCCGCCGAGCGCCAGCCGGCCCACGGCCGGCAGGACGCCGCGCGACGAACCGTCCACCAGTCGGCGAAAGGTCTCGGCGTCGGGAAGAATCGCCATGCCACGAACGTTCCTGGGCCTGCGGCGCGCCGGAGCGGCGAACCGGCCGGGTCGCACCGCGCAGCATCGGGGAAACGGCCCCCTTTTCCAAGTGGGGATTGTGGCCGGCAGGTGCGGCCGCCCGACAACCCCGGAACGAGGCGGAGGGGGTGTTCTGCCGATATACTTCAAGGACAGGTGTTTCTGCGGCCGGGTCAGGTCGATCCGACGTCCGGCCGCGGCAGGGAGCATGTCGATGGCTACGGCACTGGAATCCGAACGCCGCGGCGACGATCCCCTCGCGGTCGCCACGTGGAGCGAAACGAACGAGCACGACAGCAAGTCCGATCGCTACCTCGCCACCCACCTGGCGGCGGCGAGTGCGGACTTCAAGGGTGTCGCCCTGCCGACCTTCTTTCTCGCCGCCGCGGTCGCCGTGCTGATCTGGCTGGCGATCGGTGTCCTGCTCGAACACTGGCTGGTGCCCGGCGGCCTCCCCGCATGGGCCCGCTGGGCATGGCTGGCGACCGCCGCGATCGCCGGCCTCGCCGCCTCCGTCCGCTGGCTGCTGCCGCTGGCCGTGTACCGGGTGAACCTCGTCTACGCGGCCCGTGCGATCGAGCAGGACCATCCCGAATTCCACAACGACCTCGTCAACGCCGTGCTCGTCAAGGCGCGTCCCGACGGGGTCCATTCGCGGGTCATGCGGTCGCTCGAGCGCCGGGCTGCGACCGGCCTGTCGCACGTGCCGGTGGAAGGGGTGATCGACCGCACTCCCGCCCTGCGGTGCGCCATCGGCCTCGCCCTGCTCGTGGCCCTCGCCTGCGTCTATGAGGTCACGGCACCGAAGAGCTTGCTCGTCACCGCGGCGCGGTTGTTCGCCCCGTGGGCCGGCTTCGCGGCGCCGGCCCGCGTGCAGGTGGAGCAGCCGCGGCTGACGTGGCGGTCACCGGGGGAGCAGCCGGCGGCCGGCGCGGATGCCGCCCGCCAGGCGGCGAACGATGCCGCCCGGACCCTGCCGGTGATCGACGGCGCGGCAACGCTCGTCCGCGGCCGCCAGCTCGTGCTCTCGGTCGCCATCCGGGGCCTCGCGCGGGACGAGCGGCCGACGATCCTGGTCACGCCGCTCGCGGACGACGGCGCGGCAGATCCGGCGGCCGCGGCCTGGCGTGCCGACCTGACGACCATCGGGGCGGATGGCCGGCACGTCGCCGTGCTGCCCGATTCGGCCCGCGGCCTCGATCGGTCCGTTGAGCTCGTCATCGTCGCCGGTGACGCCCGTACCTCCCCGCTGCGGATCGCGGTCGTCGACGCACCCTCGCTGCTCGTCCGCGAGGTCCGGTACGACTATCCCGACTACACGCTCCTCGAGGACGAAACGGTGGCCTGGCAGGGAGACCTGCGGGGTGTCGAGGGAACCCGCGTGACGATCGTCGCCGAAAGCAACCGGCCGCTCGATGGCGCCTGGGTCGATCTCGACTGCGACGGCAAGGACGCCCTGCGCATGCGGACCAGTGTCCAGGATCTCGCCCGGGCGACGGGCAGTTTCGTGCTGCGCTTCAACCGTGATCGCACAGGCCCCGAGCACGCCACCTACCGGCTCATGCTGCAGCCGCGGGCCGCGTCCGCGACCCAGCGCGAGGAAACCATCACCGAGAGCCTCGAGCACCGGATCGAGGTCCTGCCCGATTTGGCGCCCGAGGTGGCGATCGTGGAACCTCAGGAGCCGGTCGTGACCGTGCCCCCGGCCGCGCCCGTCGGCATCCGCGTGCGGGCGGTCGACGCCGACTTCGGCCTGACCATCGTCGGCATCGAGACGCGGCTCAAGGGATCGACCGCGATCACGGAGAGGGGGCTGTTTCGCGGCACCATGCGGGATGTCTTCGGCGGGGGGACGACGATCATTCCCGAGCAGGTGGGCGCCGCGTCGGGCAGCGTGCTGGAGTATCGGGCGTTCGCGATCGACAACCGTCCGGAGCAGCCGAACCGGTCCGTGTCCGAGTGGCGGGCGTTGAAGATCGACGCCGCCGCGCCGCCGCGGCCTGAGCCGCGGCAGTCTCCGCCCGCTGCCCGCCAGGCGGATCGCAATGCGCCGGGCGCGAACGATCCATCCACCACCGATGGGGGCGCGGCGGGCGACAAACCGCCGGCGTCAGACGCCGGCCAGGCCACCGGTTCGGACCCGCGGACACCGGACACGAACGACGGCCAGGGCGGACAGGCGCAGCCTGCAGACGGCACCGGCGGCGGCTCTGCCGAGAAGGCGCGGCCCGATACGGCCAGCGATCAGCCGACGAAACCGCAGCAGCCAGGGAGCCCCGCAGGCCAGGGCTCACCGGCAGCGAATCCGTCCGCCCAGCAGGGGGGCGGCGGCGACACGCAGCCGAAGGATCCGCGTACGGGTGAACCGCAGCCGGGAAGCCAGTCCGGCAGCGCCGATGGCCAGCAGGCCAGGAGCGGTGACCAGGGGCAGGCCGGCAACCAGCCGGGTACGCAGCAGCCGCAGACCGACTCGTCGCAGGGGGGCGGCGGTGACTCTTCCGGTGAAGGCGGAACGGGCACGCAGGGTGCCGGCGCTCGAGAGGGGGGCAGCAAGCCGGGAAGCAAGTCAGGGGGAGGCGGTTCGGATCAGCAGGACCGTCCGTCCGGGAGTGGCAGTGACGCGGCTGGCAAGGGCTCAGGGAGTCAGCCGGGACAAGGACGACAGCAGACATCTTCGAGTTCCGGCGGCGGGACATCGCAGCGAGGCAGTGGCGACTCCTCGTCGAGTTCAGAACAGCCGCCGGTTGCGGCTGACGGTACGAACGATGGCACCGCCATGGAGCGGATTCTGGACCACAAACGGTCCGAGACTGCGAGTGCAGAGCAGCAAGGATCAGGCCAGCAAGGATCGGGTCAGCAAGGATCGGGTCAGCAAGGGTCAGGCCAGCAAGGGTCAGGTCAGCAAGGGTCGAATCAGCAAGGGTCGGCAACGTCGGGCATGTCCTCGCCCTCGGGCCCGGGGCCGCTCGGAAGCGGCAATCCATCCGCCGGACAGAACGGTGGTGGACAAGTGGGAGGAACGCCGGGGCAGACGGCAGACGGCCAGCCGTCGGGCGACCGCGTCAATCGCGACATCGAGCGGAGCGCGCAGGATTTTGCCGACGCCCGGAACGCGACCGATCTCGCCCTCAAGCACCTGCGCGACAGTCTCGACGCCGGCCGGACCGACGTGCTCGATCAACTCGGCTGGACGCCCGATCAGGCGCGGCAATTCCTCGATCGCTGGGAGACGATGCGCCGGCAGGCGGGCAGCGGCGATGTCCGGAAGAAGGTCGAGTTCGAGCGGGCGGTGAGAAGCCTCGGCCTGCGGCCCGACGGCGTGCGAAGTTCGCGGGCGGTGCCGGCAGAGTCGCGGGGCAGCCAGACGGAAGGGCGCCGCAGCCGGCCGCCGAGCGAGTACCGCGAACAGGTCAAGGCCTTCCTCCAGAGCACCGACGGCCAATGAGCCAGTCGTTCGTCGGTCCACGGCACCTCGTGTCGTTCAGCCCGAAGCGGATTCCGCACTGTTTCACCGACGTGCTCGTGCTCGGAGGCGGCCTGGCCGGACTGCGGGCGGCGTTGGCCGTCGATCCACGGCTGACCGTCACCGTCGTGACGAAGGACGACCTGCAGGGTTCGTCGAGCCAGTGGGCCCAGGGGGGCATTGCGGGCGTCGTCGATCCGGAGGACCGCTTCGACAATCACGTCGCCGACACGCTCACGGCGGGATGCGGGCTCTGCCATGAGGACGTCGTCGATGCCGTCGTCCGCGAGGCACCGACGCGGATCGCCGAACTGATCGCCTGGGGCACCCGCTTCGATGCCAGCAACGGGGCCCTCGACCTCGGCCGCGAGGGGGGCCACAGCCACCGGCGGATCGTGCACGCGCTCGGCGACGCCACCGGCCGGGAGGTGATGCGGGCCGTGATCGAGCGGACCCGCGGCCTCGCCAACCTCGAGGTCTGGCCCGACACGTTCACCATCGACCTCGTGACGCACAAGGGTGTCTGTCGCGGGGCGATCGTCTGGAATCCCGCCCATGGCAAGACGATCGTCTGGGCGCGGCGCACGATCCTGGCCACCGGCGGCGCGGGGCAGCTCTATCGGGAATCGACGAACCCGCCCGGCGCCAGCGGCGACGGCCTGGCGCTGGCCTGGCGGGCGGGGGCGGAGCTTCGCGACATGGAGTTCATGCAGTTCCACCCGACCGTGCTCTACATCGCCGGGGGCTCGCGCAGCCTGATCACGGAGGCGGTCCGCGGTGCCGGAGCCCACCTCGTCGATCGCGACGGCCGCCGCTTCATGCCCGAGTTCGATCCGCGGGCCGAACTGGCCCCGCGTGACGTTGTCTCGCGGGCGATCACCGTCGTCATGCACCGCACGCACCATGCCAACGTCTACCTCGACCTCTCGCACCTCGACGCGGAGATGGTTCGTCGTCACTTTCCGGGCATGGCCGCGGTCTGCGGCAAGTTCGGCCTTGATCTGGCCCGCGACCGGATTCCGGTCCGCCCCGGGGCCCACTACATGATCGGCGGCGTCTCGGTCGACGCGGACGGCCGGACGACGGTGCCGGGGCTGTTCGCAGCGGGAGAGGTCACGTCCAGCGGCCTGCACGGCGCCAACCGGCTCGCGAGCAACAGCCTGCTGGAGGGACTCGTCTATGGCGGCCGTGCCGGCGCTGCGGCTGCGATCGAGGCGCTGGCTGTCGTGGCCGGCGGCGCGGAGGAGTTTCGCGTGCCGCCGATCGCGTTTCCACGGGCGCCGGAAACCGCCGCCACCACGCAGGGCGGGCTCGACCTTGCCGACATCCGCAACTCCCTCCGCGCCCTGATGTGGCGGCACGTGGGCGTCGAGCGGTCCGAGGAGCCGCTCGCCGAGGCGTTGGAAACCGTCGAGGGCTGGTGCCGCTACGTGCTGCCACGACAGTTCGCCGAGCCGCAGGGCTGGCAGTTGCAGAACATGCTCGAGGTGGCGCGACTCATGATCCGCAGCAGCCTCGAGCGGCGCGAGACCCGCGGCGTTCACTTTCGCTCCGACCATCCCGCGACCGTCGACGCCTGGCGTTCGCACATCGCCTGGCGGCGGGACGGGACGGAGCCCATCCTCCAGCCCGTGCCCACTCGCTGCCCCGGCGGTGTAGGTGACGATGCCGGCGACGTGCAGGCCGGCCCCGCGCGGACCATGTCCCGCCGCTGACGGGTTCAGCGTTCCCTGCCGGAATGCCGATCTCTCCGTATGGAGCCCGTTGCGGGCGGAACCGCGGGCAGTCCCCCGGCACGACCGTCCAGATCGGCACAGTCTGCCGACCCCGCAGCGGCTTCCCGCACCGCCACGAGACCGCCGCCGTGCCAGCCGTCCTTCCCACGCGGTCTCCCCTGCCCGCCCACGCGACCACGCGGATCGAACGGATCGTCGGGAGCAAGGCGGTCCGGTCGGGCTATGCCAGCGCCCTCACGCACCTCGTGCTGCTCATCGCCCTCGCCCTGCTCGTGCCCCGGCAGGAACGTGTGTCCCGGCCCCGGCCGATCGACCTGCAACTGGGTTCCACCGGCACGGGCGACGACGACGTCGAAGGGCAGGCGATCGACATGTCGGCCACCCCGCTGCCCCCAAGCGAGCCGCCACGTGCCGCGTCCGATCCGGTCGCCGAACTCGTCGTGGTGCCCGTCGCTTCGGCAGCCGAACCCCCCATCACGGAGTCGATCGCCGAGCCTCTTCGGTCCCAGGATCAGCCGGGGCCCGAAGCGGCCGTCAGGGCGGTTCCGGCCTCGCTCGTGCGGTCGGCACGGGCC
>JBKDUV010000193.1:0-10774 GCA_046339335.1 Planctomycetia bacterium
GTGACTCCGGGGCGGCCGGAGATTCCGCTGCGCGAGTTGCGTTCCGTTGCCGCCCGCTGGGAAGGACGGGTGGCGGAATTCGCGCGCTCCTTACCGGCCTGTCTGGCGGCCGTCCACGAGTACCAGACGGTGAAGTCGGCCCCGCCGCCGTCGCCATCAACGACTGGGAACTGGCGACGCGGCTCAGTTACTTCCTCTGGTCATCCCTGCCCGACGACGAACTGCGCGACCAGGCCGCCGCCGGAAGGCTCCGTGATCCGGCCGTGCTGGCCGGCCAGGCCCGGCGCATGCTCGGCGATCCCAAGGTGGCCCGGCTGGGGGCCGAGTTCGGCTGCGAGTATCTCCACGTCGCCGACGTCGCCACGCTCGACGAGAAGAGCGAAACCGCGTTCCCGACCTTCAAGACGGTCCGCGCCGACATGCAGGAGGAGGTCGCCCGGTTCTTCACGGACATGTTCCAGGCCGACCGGTCCGTGCTGTCGCTGCTCGACGCCGATCACACGTTCGTCACCGGGCCGCTGGCGGCGCACTACGGCATCGCCGGGATCGATCCGCAGCGGACGGAATGGACCCGCATCGAGGGGATGAGGGACCGCGGCCGCGGCGGCGCCCTCGGGTTCGCGGCGACGCTCGCCCGGCAGGCGGGGGCGTCGCGGACGAGCCCGATCCTGCGGGGCACGTGGATCTGGGAGGTGGTGCTCGGCCAGAAACTCCCCAAGCCCCCCCAGGGCGTGCCGCAGCTGCCGGAGGAGACGCCCGCCGGGCTCACGGAGCGGCAGTTGACGGAGCGGCATTCGAGCGACGAGAAGTGCGCCGCCTGCCACCGCCGCATCGACCCCTTCGGCTACGCCCTGGAGGGCTTCGATGCCATCGGCCGTGCCCGGGAGAAGGATGCCGCCGGTCTGTCGATCGATACCGCCACGACGCTCGTCGACGGCACGAAACTCACCGGCCTGGACGGCCTCCGCACCCACCTGCTCACGGCCCGCCGCGACGACGTCGTCCGGCAGTTCTGCAAAAAACTTCTCATCTACGCCCTCGGCAGGCCGCTCCTGATCTCCGACAAGGCCCTGCTCGACACACTCGTCAGCGACCTCCGGGAAAACGACCACAGGGCGAGCGTGGCCGTCGACCGGATCGTCCGCAGCCCGCAGTTCCGCGAGGTCCGCGGACGGGACTACGATCCCCATTGATCCTCCACCGAGCCCTTTTCGTCCATAGGAGACGACTCATGACCGCCACTGTACCGGGGCCCTCCCGCCGCCATTTTCTCCGCGGGGTCGGCGTGAGCATGGCCCTGCCCTGGCTCGAGTCGGTCAACGCGGCAGGCGGCACCGCGTCGGGCGGCTCGGATCCGCATGCCGCGCCGGCGCGGCTGGCCGTGCTCTTTTCGGGCAACGGTTTCCACGGCACGGAGTTCTGGGCGAAGGGCGAGGGGGCGGGGCTCGAACTCGGCCGCGTGCTCGAGCCGCTGCACGGGCTGCGCGAGAAGCTGACTTTCATCGGCGGCCTGTGGCACGCGGAGGCGCGCGGCAACGGCATCCACAGCGCCCAGACCGGCAACATGCTGTCGGGCGCGCCGCTCGCCCCCGGCGGTGAAATCCGCTCCGGAACGAGCTTTGACCAGGTACTCGCCGCGTCGGTCGGACGGGCCACGAAGGTGCCGAGCCTCGTCCTCGGCTGCGAGACGTCGAACCCGTCGGTCCACAAGAACTATTCGATGATCTACAGCTCCCACATCTCGTGGAGCTCGTCCACGGCGCCGACACCGCTGGAACTGTTTCCTGCGCTGGCTTTCTACCGGCTGTTCAAGGACGACGCGGCTGCGGGAACGAAGAGCGTCCTCGACGCCATCCTGGCCGATGCCCGGGATTTTCGCCGCGACGTGAGCGTCGCCGACCGGCGGACGCTCGACGAATTCCTGGAATCGGTGCAGAGCGTCGAGAAACGGATCGCCGGCGCCGGGGAGCGGGGCGACGTGCGGGGCTGGAGGCCGACGCTGGAGAAGCCCGACCGCGATCGCCCGGGCCCCGGCATCCCCCAGGACATCGCCGAGCACATGCGGCTGATGTGCGACATCGTCGTGCTCGGCTTCCAGACCGACACGACGCGGATCTCGACGCTCAAGCTCAACAACGACCACAGCGCCCAGCGGTTTCCCAATC
This sequence comes from Planctomycetia bacterium, assembly GCA_046339335.1. Classification (GTDB taxonomy): domain Bacteria; phylum Planctomycetota; class Planctomycetia; order Pirellulales; family UBA1268; genus QWPN01. Next base: position 2,166 of record JBKDUV010000193.1, read on the forward strand.
TGCCGAAGCACGGCGGCAAGCCCGGCGAGGGGATCGACTACATGATCCATCACCTGCTGTCGCACACCGACACCGAGGACTGGCTGCGGGTCAACCAGTTCTTCATGGAGCAGACCGCCTACCTCGCCGGCCGGCTCGACGCCATCCGCGAGGGGGAGCGGACGCTCCTCGACAACACGCTGCTCCTCCATACCTCGAGCATGATCAACGGCCAGCACGACAACACCCGCCTGCCGGCGATCCTCCTGGGCGGCGCCGGGCGGGGAGTCCGCGGAGGCCGTGTCCTCGACTATGCCCGCAAGCCCGACCGGCAGATGTGCCGGCTGTTCATGTCGCTGATGGACAAGATGGGAGACCGTCCGGCCACGTTTGGCGACGCCAGGAGCATGCTCGAAGAGGTCTGAAGGTTTGCCACGCTCGCCTCGAACCGGCACGTCGGCGTCAGGGCGACGTGCCGGCAGCCTGCTGGAGCAGGTAGGCGATCAGGTGCGGAAGGTTCGCTTCGCCAACCTGATCGATCATGTTCGCCGGCATCGGGGAGACGGGGGACGTCGCCGTCTCCTCGATCTCTTCCTTCGGCACGAGAACCTCCTTGCCCGTCGCGTCGGCGAACACGATGTGGGCCCCTTCCTCGCGGAGCTGGAGCCCGGAGACGACACGGCCGTCGGCGAGCGTCACCGTCGTCGTCCGGAATGCCTCGTCCACGTTGCGGCTCGGATCGAGGATGTCCTCCAGGAGCCGCTCCGGCCCGCGCTGTCCGACCCCGTCGAGCTGCGGCCCGATCAGCCCGCCCCGATCAGCCAAACGATGGCAGGCCGCACAGTTCTTCGTGAACACCTCCGCCCCCGTCGCGACCGAACCGGCCGCCTCGGCGAACTTTCCGGCCGTGTCTCGGATCACCTGCTCGATCCTCTTGTCTGTCGGCTGGAGTCCCACCGTCAATGTCTTGATCCGCGAGTCGAGGCCCGCGATGCCGCATAGCTTCAGCCGTCCGAGGACCTGGGCGTCTTGAAGCAACAGCGCCGAGACCTTTCCCGCGGTGACCAGACCGAGCAACTCTTCCCCCCCTGCCTTCCGCGTCACCAGCGCCATCGCCAGTTCCTTCTGCTGGGCAGCACCCGCCGACTTCAGGGCCGCGCCGATCGCCGTCCTCATAGACGCCGCATCCTCGGGGCCGCACTGCCGGGCGAACGCGATCCGTACCGGATACGGCTCCGTGCCGGTCGCGATCAGCGCCGCAGCGGCATCGAGCGTCCGACCGGAATCCACAGCCAGCAGGGCCGCAATCGCGTCCATCCGCTCGGCCTCTTTCACGTCGACTTTCCGGGCAATCCGCCAGAGCGGATCCCACGTCCCCGCGAGCCGCGGGTCTTTCAACTCCTTGACGACGGCACATGCCGCCGTGAGCCGGTCGCCATCAAGACCCTGGCCGCCGGTGGCCAGGGTCTTGATGGCGAAGTCCACGGCCCACTGGACGATTTCCGGGCTTGTCTCGGGGCCACGTCCCGACTGCGGCGCCGGGCTCAGCAGCGGCAGCAGCAGGTCGGCCTGCAAGGCCATGTCCGTGCCGCAGGCAGTCCGTGCGGTTCGCACCGCCGCCTCGATCTGCTCGGCTGAGCACCGTTGCCACACCGATCGCAGGAGATTCGGCCATGCCTTGCCAGGCAGCTGCTGCCCGCGGGCGATCTCGACCGCTCGGGCGGCCGCAACCGCATGCGGAACCGTCACGGCGATCTCGCAGAGCCGGGCCGCGGCGTCACCCGTCGCGTCGATGCCCGCCCAGTCCCGCTGCTCGAGGGCCGTAAGCTGGAACTTGAGGGCGATCCGCAGGGCGTGGATGAGCTGCGCGTCTTCGGTGGGCGTTTCCCCCCAGCAACTGATGAGCGACTGGATCGAGGACCGCATCGGATGCCGCGCCAGGGATTCGGCGGCCGCCCGGCGGACGAACGGATCGGGATCGACGAGACGGCCGCAGACCGCGTCGGCATGCGACGGGGTCCAGTCGGTCAATCCACCGAGAGCCTGCACGACGTGCACGCGGACGAGCCGCGACTCGTCGGCGACCGCTGCCGCGATCGTCGCCGCGTCGAGTTTTCCAAGCAAAGCCAGGGCCCGCACCGCACGGGCGCGATGAAACTCGGAAGGCGAGGTGCGGCGCAGCATCTCCGCGACTGCCGCGTCGCCACGGCCGCGCTCCACGACTTCCTCCATGGCCAGACGGCGGACCGTTTCATTCGGGTCGCCGAGCCGGGCCGCCAAAACCTCGGTGGAGAGTTTCGTGAGATCGACGATCACTCCCGGCTCGGCCGCCGCGGTCCCGGCTTCCCCATTCCAGACCACCCGCCAGATCCGCCCCCGGTGCCGATCGCGCCGCGGATCATCCAGGCGCACCTCGTAGTGGGCGATGATGAAGTTGTAAAAATCGGCGATGTACAGTCCGCCATCGGGGCCCAGATACATGTCCACGGGCCGGAACCAGGGGTCGTCGCACGTCAGGAAGTCCGCGGGCTTCTCCACCCACGGCGAGGAGCCGCGCCAGGCGATCGGGTCGCGATGCACCCGGCGCGTCACCACGTTGCCGACGAACGCGTTGCCCTGATAGGCTTCGGGCAAGCGGTCCGTCTCGCCGAACGCCACGGCCGCGATGCCGGTCGAACCATGACCGTCTGTCGTCGTCACGGGTGCCGCGCCAAGGCCGTCGTCGTAGTCGGCGTTCCTCGCGGCAAACAGGCTCTGGTACCGCCCTCCGGGCAGCAGCATCGTCAGCGGCCGGGTGTGGCAGTCGGCATTGAACCGGTTTCCCAGCGCGTCGAAGCACATGCCGAACGGGTTCACCTGCCCCCAGGTGACGTGCTCGATGGCGGAGCCGTCGGGGCGGAAGCGATAGGTATTGCCGGACTTCAGTTCCAGGACGACCTTCCCTTCCCCGCGGAGCCTCGCCTGCGACTGGTTTTTGAAGCCGTGGTTCGCATACACCCAGCCGTCGGCCCCGAGCCGGAACGAGTTTTGGTTGCCGTGGGTGTCGGCGAAATCGAACGGCCCGTAGAGGATCTCACGCTGGTCGGCCTTGCCGTCGTCGTCGGTATCGGTGAGCTTCCAGATGTGCGGGATCGACCAGACGATCGCCGCCGTCTTCCCTTCCGGCGGCCGCGGCAGCGGCAGGACGCCGATCGGGATGTTCAGTTCGTCGGCGAACAGGGTCGCCTTCCGGGCCCGGCCGTCTGGGCCGAAGTCCTCGAGGATCGTCAGCCCGTCCCGGGCCTTGATGCCGGCTTTCGCCGCGAACGGATACTCCACTGAGTGGGTCACCCAGAGCCGGCCGCGGGCGTCGAAGGCCATGTTCATCGGCTTCTGGATCTGCGGCTCCGCCGCGACGAGCTGGATCTCGAATCCCGCGGGCAACGTGAACTTCGCCCGCTGCTGATCCGGCGCCAGAGGGTCGGGCATCGCGACGGGCGGGGCCGCGATGGCGTTCGACGTCAGAACCAGCGCGACGGCCGACGCGAAGGCGGCCCGCGCAGTACGGAACGACGGCAGACCGCGGACCTCATGCCATGCACGCATGCAGACGAACTCTTAGGAACACTCGTGGACGGGCGGCGTTGTGCGTAAACAACCTGAAGGGATTGTAGTCCCTCCCCTTCCTGGCACCCATCAATCTTCAGTCCGAAGTCGGCAACGCGCGAGCGTCAGGCTCCGTCGCGTGCCGCCGACGAAAGGGGCGTCGTCCAGGCCCGCTCGCCGGTGCCCTTCCCGAGCTCCCCCCAGAGGCCCTGCAGTTCCTCGACCACCGCCTGGCAGCGGTCCGCGACGTCGCAGAATTCGAAAAAATCGTCGGGCTTGTGGAACAGGCGTGCGCAAGGCTGCGGCCCCGCAGCGGGATCCTGCACGACGAGATGCCAGCCCGGCGTGACGACCGCCCCACCGGCGGAACCGCGTACGAGCACGCGGTCGCGGGCCGCGGCCGACCATGACCTGAACAGGCCCGACAGGCTCACTCCCGCCGGGCCGATGCCAGCCGTCAACGGCGCTGGTGCGCTGCCCCCCACGGACCCGCCGGCGACCGCGAGATCGGCGAGCGTCGCTCCCAGGTCGGCCGGCGTGACGAGACCGCCGTACCGCTGGCCGGCCATCCGGCCGCGGGCATCGACCATGATCACCGGCAGGTGCACGAGCTCGCCGTACGGCGGCAGCGGCCCGGGTCCGACCCGGGCGTGGAGGCCGAGCGGCAGGCCGCGAACGCCCGCCACGAGCAGAACGCGGTCCTGCGCCTCCGGAAGGGCGAGCAGGGCCCCGAGGCAACGGTCGAGGAGCGTGAGTTGTCCGGCGAAGGCCTGGCGAACGCCGACGAGGAGGTCGGGGTCGGTGTCGGCGTCGACCATGAAGTTCGGGACGGCCGCACCCGGCGGCGGCGGCGGATCGTCGGGATCGACGTACGCGTCGCGAAATTCCTCCGGCGCATCCCAGGCGATGCCGAGACCGGCGACGTGGCACCACAGACCGTCTTCTGGCCGGGCAGCAAGCGTCTCGGCGGCCACGGTAACGAGTCGGGCGAGACTCGTCTCCGCGACGCTGACGGCACACGAGGCCAGCGGCCGGGCCGCGACCAGGTTCACGGTCGCGGCAGCAGCGGCGACCGGTCCGGCGGCGATGTCCGCGTCGTCGGTGACGAGGGCCACGCGCTGCCCGGCGGCCCGCGCTGCCGCCAGGGCCTGGCCCGCGATCTGACCGAGCGTTTCCCGGACGTCGTCCCCGCCGGCGATCACCCGATCGAAGACCAGGCCCCGGCCGGCGATCCCGTCGAGCGCCGGCATCGCTACCCAGCTGCAGCCGTAGGCGGGGAGCATCCAGGCCGGCAGACGGTCGATCGTGACGAGGATGGCCGGGGGGCACGGGGACGCGGGCAGCGACATGAAAACTCCTGACGGTTGCCGTTATGCCCGACGATCGCCCATGCTGTCACCTCCCGGCTCCTTTTCACCGAGGCACAAACGCATGGCCGCCCCCGCACCCCAGTATCGCACCCAGCCGGCCGACACGGCCGGCATGCCCCCCGGCATCCCCTTCATCATCGGCAACGAGGCCGCGGAGCGGTTTTCCTTCTACGGCATGAAGACGATCCTCGTCGTCTTCATGATGCGGCACCTGCTCTCGGCCACCGGCGCCCCGGCCGGGATGAAGGAGGCCGAGTCGCGCGAGTGGATGCACCTGTTCGTCGCCAGCGCCTACTTCTTCCCGATCATCGGCGGCCTCGTCGCCGACGCCTTCCTGGGCAAATATCGGACGATCCTCCTGCTTTCGATCGTCTACTGCCTCGGCCACTTCTGCCTGGCGTTGATGGACATGCCGGGCTGGTTCCTGCAGGCGACGCTCGAGCCGCGCGGCTGGCTGCTCGCCGGCCTCGGCCTGATCGCCGTCGGCGCCGGCGGCATCAAGCCCTGCGTGTCGGCGCACGTCGGCGACCAGTTCAGCCACTCCAACCGCCACCTGCTGGAGCGGGTTTTCGGCTGGTTCTACTTCGCGATCAACTTCGGCTCGTTCTTCTCCACGCTCCTCACGCCGTGGCTGCTCGAGCACTACGGCCCCGGCTGGGCCTTCGGCGTGCCGGGGATCCTCATGGCGCTGGCCACGCTCGTCTTCTGGCTCGGCCGCAACCGCTTCGTGCACGTCCCGCCGCGCGGCGCTACCTACTTCCGCGAGACTTTCGGCCCGGAGGGGCTGGCGGCGATCCTCAAGCTCGTGCCGCTGTACCTGCTCGTGGCCGTGTTCTGGTCGCTGTACGACCAGACCGGCGGCGCCTGGGTGCAGCAGGCGGAGCGCATGAACCGCCACTTCCTCGGCATCGACTGGCTGGAGAGCCAGATTCAGGCGATCAACCCGCTCCTCATCCTCGCCTTCATCCCGCTGTTCGGGATGGTGATCTATCCGGTGATCGGCCGGCTCCTCGACTTCACCCCGCTGCTCCGGATCCTCGTCGGCTTCGCCCTCGCCGTGGCGGCGTTCGCGATCTCGGCCCACGCCCAGGGCCTGATCGACGCCGAGGCGGCACGGCTGACGGCGGACGGCCTCGGGCCGGAGGCGGCCCGCTGGCCGTCGGTGGTCTGGCAGCTGGCGGCCTTCGTGGTCATCACAGCCGCCGAAGTGCTGGTCTCGATCACCTGCCTGGAATTCAGCTACACGCAGGCTCCGCCGCAGATGAAGTCACTGGTCATGAGCCTGTACCTGCTCAGCGTCTCGCTCGGCAACCTGTTCACGGCGCTGGTGAACTCACTGACGAAGGATGCCGCCGGCAACTCGACGCTCGCCGGCGCAGCGTACTACTGGTTCTTCACCGGCTGCATGGCGCTGGCGACGGTGCTGCTGGTGCCCGTGGTGCTGCTCTACAAGCCGCGGGAATACCTCCAGGACTCGGCCGCCGGGCATTGAGGCTCCGCTCACCTGCCCGCCGGCGGCCCGAGGTCGAGATCGACCACCACGGGAAAGTGGTCGGAGACGTCGAGGTCGGTGGCGTGGCAGATGAAGGCCCGGCGGATCGCCGACTCGAGTTCCCGAGGCACGAGGATGTGGTCGAACAACGTGAACACGTCGTGGGCGTCGGGGCCGCCGTTCTCGTTGAAATCCCAGTGCGACGTGTAGCGGTCGGCCACTCGGGGGATGAACGACGCGACGTTGACGAGCTCCGCACCCTCCCGGCCGGGATCGAAGTCCTTGAGGTCGCGAAGCACCGTGGTCTGCGTCCTGCGGCGCCGGTCGGCCATCGGCACGTCCGGGTCGTAGTCGTTGATGTCGCCGAGAACAACCGGCAGGTAGCCCTTGGCCACGATCTTCCGCCGGATGATGTCCCGTGCGATCCGCGTCTCGGCCGTCCGCTGGGCGTTGGCCGACTGGTCCGAGGGATTGCTCTTCAGGTGCACGCCGAGAACCCCCAGCTTCCGGCCGCAGACCGTGAAGTAGGCGAGCGCGTGCCGCTGCAGCACCGCCTCCTCGGCCCGTTCGCGGCCCGCGTCGTCGATCGTCGTGTACGCCTGCCGCAGCCATGCGTCGTCGGCCGCCCCCTGCGATGCGGCGTCCGGCTCGGCGTCGTCGCGGCGCCGGCCCCCCTTCCGCGCCGGCACGTGAATCGCGATCCGTCTCCCGTCGACGAGGTCGGGCTCGATCCGGGCGAGGATCGCGACGTCGAATCCCGAGAAGGCGTCGCTTCCGTCGACGTGCCAGCCACGGTAGTCGGCGAGCCCTTTTTCGTGAAGAATCGTGGCCAGAGCATCGACGCCGCGGTGCGAAATCACCTCGGGCAGAACGATGATGTCCGGCGCGAGGGCCTCGATGACCGCCGCGATCCGCTCCAGGTGGCGGCGCCGCGCGGGCTCGAAGCGAAACCGGTTCATCCGCGGTTGCTCCGCCGGGGCCGCCAGATTCTCGACGTTGAAACAGGCGATCCGCAGGCGACAGTCGCGCGTGTCGCCGGGGGCGCGGGCCTCGGCCGCATTCTCGGCCGCATTCTCGGCCGCAATGTCGCCGGCGACCGCAGCGGCCACCAGCGCCGTGCATACGCCACCGAGCACGAATCCACACGCCCGTCGCGGTGGTGGGCCTGACCGTTGACCTGTGCCTCGGCTCATCGGTAAAGTTCCGCCTCTGCCTCGCGTGCCTGCAACCTGAGAACCATGTCCCACCACCATACACCGTCCCCCCCCGCCCCGTCCGCAAAACTGCAGCGTCTGATCCGCGTCGGCGAAACTCACGTCGGCCGCGGGGTCTTCGCCCGACGCCGGATTCCCGGCGGCGCCGTGCTCGGCGAGATCTTCGGCGAGATTCTCGACGATCACCCCGAAGACTCGAGTTACGTGATGGAATTGCCGAGCGGAAAGCTGCTGGAACCCGCCGCGCCGCTCCGCTTCCTCAACCACAGTTGCGACCCGAACTGCGAACTCTTCTACTGGTTCGAAGAGACCGAGAGCGTCCAGGAAGACCGGTTGTGGCTGCAAACGATCCGTCCGATCGAACCGGGCGCCGAACTCCTGATCGACTACAGTTGGCCGGCCGACGCCGCGATCGAGTGCCGCTGCGGCGCGGAGAACTGCCGGGGCTGGATCGTCGATCCGGCGGAACTCCACCTGATGCCGCCGGAGCGGACGCCGGACGAGGACCCGCCGGCCTTCCCTTGACGGGCGGCGGCGGCACCCCGCGTCGCGGCCGGCGGTTGCTGGTCTGGTCGGCGGTGATCGCCCTCACCGCTCTCGCGATCGGCGGGCTCTGCCGGCTCCGGTTCGACGATGACCTGCGGTCGCTGGTCCGCGACTCACGCGCGGACTTTCGGCTCGTGGACGAAGTGGCCGCCCTGTTCGGCACGCCGGATCGTGACTGCATCGTGCTCGCCCGGGCCCGCGACGGCGACCTGTTCCACGCGGGGGCGCTCGACGAACTGCGGGAACTCGCCAGCGCGGTCGGGACGGTCGAGGGCGTGGAGACCGTGCGGTCGATCTTTGACGTCCGGCGCAGCGGCGCGTCCGGCGCCGTGCTGCCGGTGATTCCGCGATCGCAGGGCCCGCTCGACGCCGAGTCCCGGGATGCGGCCCGCGCACGGGCGCTGCGGCATCCCCTCGTCGCCG
>JBKDUV010000194.1:0-15020 GCA_046339335.1 Planctomycetia bacterium
GGGCACCGATCGGCGGCTCGGCCGAGGGGAGCAAGTCGGTCGTGCAGTGAGCCCCGGCCGGCCGCCCGCGACCCGAGAAACCGGCTCATTTGGACGGCAGGAACGCCTTCGGCCCATAGGGATCGACGGGGTTCGGGTTGGGGGTCGGCATGGCGGCCGAGATCCGCGTCCGCCAGGCTGCGAGACGCTTCGCGAGTTCGCCTGCCCGCTCCGGTCGCGTGGCCGACAGATCCTGCCGCTCTCCGGGGTCGGCGGCGAGGTCGAAGAGTTCCACGCGGCCGTCCTCGAAGTGCTCGACGAGCTTCTCGGTGCCCCCCGCCGGCCCATCGCCGGCGATGAGGGCCCCTGCCGGCCGCCCTCCCTGGTTGGAGTAGTGCGGATAGTGCCAGAAAAGATCTCGTGACGGCAGGGATACGGTGGCCGAGAGCAGCGGCCGGAGGCTCGTGCCGTCGAGAGACTCTTCCTTCTCCGGCGGTGCGCCGGCCACATCGAGGATCGTGGCCGCGATGTCGAGCGTGGTCACCGGCACGGCACAGGTCGAACCGGCGGCCACGACGCCGGGCCAACGGACGAGAAGTGGCGCGCGGATTCCCCCCTCGTACAGATACCCCTTGCCGGCACGCAGCGGCAGGTTCGAGGTCGGCGCGCCCTCCGCGGTCGCCAGCCCTCCATTGTCGCTGGTGAACACGACGAGCGTTTCCCCGGCCTGGTCGGTCTTCGTGACCGTGTCGAGCACGGTGGCAACGGTTTCGTCCATCTCGCGAACCATGGCCGCGTAGAGAGGCATGTCCTGAACGGCCCGTGCCTGCCTGTCTCCTTCGGCGACTTCCCACGGTCCAGCGGCCGGCGGCAGTGCGGCGATCCGCGTCTTTTCCGCGGCGACGAGGTCCGGCCGTGCCTGGAGGGGGACGTGAACCGAGTGCATGGGCACATAGCAGAACCAGGGCCGTCCCCGGTGGCTCTCGATGAACGAACACGCCTGGGCGGCGATCGCCCGGGCATGGTGAGGATCGTGAGCCGGCCCGCTGCCCGGTTCCGTGCGGTTGGAGCCAACGGCATCGAACCCTTGCCGACGGACGTCTTCAGCCGGGCCGAGGTGCCATTTGCCGAAACAGCCGGTGGCGTAGCCGGCCCGCTGGAGGCGTTCGGGCACCGTCCGTTCGCTCTCGGGCAGGGCGCGGAGAAACTCGGGGGGCGTGAGGCTGCCGTGCCGCTGCCCGCCGATGTAGATGAACTGGGTGATCTGAACGCGGGCCGGATGCCGTCCGGTCATGAGCGCCGCCCGAGTGGGCGAGCAGACCGTGGACGCGGCGTAGCCGCGCGTGAAAATCATGCCCGCCGCCGCCAACGCGTCGATTGCCGGTGTGATATATCCGCGGCTTCCGGTGCAGCCGAGGTCATGGGCCCCCAGGTCGTCGGCGAGGAAGACGAGCAGATTGGGCCGGTTCCGCGGCTGGCTGGCGGCCGACGGTGAACCGCTGGCAGGCAACGGTTCACCCGCGCCGCGGCCCGGAGCGGCCGCCACTGCAGGCTGCCACCAGTCGTCGAGGCTCTTGCGAAGACGCTCGGCGACGGCCGGCTGCTCGGCAGCGAGGTTGCGGTCTTCTGCGGGGTCCGCGGCGACGTCGAACAGTTCCACCGCCCCCTTCGCATACCGGGCCCGTGACACCGCGTCGACGTTGCGTCCCTCACGGTCCGGAACGGTGCCGCCCCGGTCAGCGCTCGTGGGAACGATCAGTTTCCAGATTCGGCCGTCCGGTTCGGCCCGCACCGTCCAGCGCCACAACAGGCTGCGGGCGGGGGCGTCGAGGTCGAGCAGCGAATGCGTGTAGCACTCACCGAAGACCTGTTTTCTTGCGGCCGTCCGCTCGGCGTCGAGCAGGTTGATGCCCGGCAGGGCGTTCGGCGGCTTCACTCCACAAGCCGCGAGGATCGTCGGCATCAGGTCGATCGCACTGGCGACCGCGTCGTCGGTGCGCGGAGCGATCGTGCCCGGACGGCGGAGCATGATCGGCGTCCGCAGGCCCCCCTCGTAGGGCGACAGCTTCGAGCGGGGGGCGAAATGCGACCGCGTCGGATCCTGGATCCATCCGTTGTCGGTGACGAAGACGACGAGCGTGTCGGCGGCGAGTTTTTCCCGGTCGAGGAAGGCGAGCAGGTCGCCGATCGTGCGGTCGAAACGCTCCACGTTGGCCCAGTAGCGGGCCACGTGGACGCTGTCGGTTCGCGACTCGTAATGTGCGAGGAGTTCTCGCGGCGGGTCGAACGGCGCATGCGGCAGCATCGGCGCATACCAGATGAAGAAGGGCTTTTCCTCCTTGCGGCAGGTGGTCACGAAGTCGTAGATCGGCTGCATCGTGTCGCGGCCGATCGCCAGCCCCGCGTCGCCGTGCCGCTCCCCCTGCGTCATGCCGGCGTCGAACCCGCCGCGTCGAAAGTCCCCCTGCCACCATTTGCCCGTCTGCAGCGAGCGATAGCCCGCCTTGCCGAGCACGGCGGGCAGCGTGGGGAAGGCCTCCAGCATCCGGTTCATGCGGTCGCGGCCGGCCGCGAACGTCGCCTGCCCCGCGGGCGACTCGCGGGTCTCGCGGGGATGCTCCGGCGGATCGTTGCCCACGATGCCGTGCTCGTGGGGATAGCGGCCGGTGATCAGCGAGGCCAGGCTCGGGCAGCAGAGGCTGCTCGTGGCGTAGCCGCGAGGAAAAACCAGGCTTTCCCGTGCGAGCCGGTCGAGGTTGGGCGTACGGATCGCGGGATGGCCCATGAAGCCGTAGTCACCCCAGTGCTGGTCGTCGGACACGACGAGCACCACGTTGGGGGGTGCGGCGGCGGCTGCCGCCGCGGCGCAGGCCACGAGGACCAACGGAAGAGCCGGGCGGAGAAAGACACGTTCGGCCATGTGGTTCACCGTTTTCCGATCGGCTCATGTGGCATGAGCGGGATGTTCGGACGATCGCGATTCCCCGCCTATAGTACGAGCGTGGGCCCGCGCATGAAATCCCTCGTTCTCGTCCCTACCGAAACCGAACGCCTCGTGCTCCACGATGGGCTGGTGTCGGCGACCGCCGGCGAGCCGATCGAGTTGTGCGGCTTCGGTGTCGTGGCGGCCGCCGCCCGCACGATGGCGGCCCTGGCCCGGCACCGTCCCGAACGCGTGCTCCTCGTCGGCATCGCCGGCGCGATCGACGGGCACCTGCCGCTCGGCGCCGCCCGGCGTTTTGGCAGCGTCGCCTGTTACGGCATCGGCGTGGGAACCGGCGTGGACTTTTCCCCGGCCGGGGCGGTCGGCTGGCCGCAATGGCCGGGGGACGACGGCACTCCGACGATCGGCGACGTGATCCCGCTCGATGTCCTCGCCGCTGACGCAAGGGCGGCCCCCATGCTGCTCACGGCCTGCGCCGCCTCGGCCTGCGCCGCCGACGTGCAGCAGCGGCGCCGATTGTTTCCCGCCGCCGTCGCCGAGTACCTGGAGGGCTTCGGCGTGGCCCTCGCCTGCCGCCTTCACGGCGTGCCATGCGCGATCATTCGCGGCATCTCGAACGTCGCCGGGGAACGAGACAAGGCCCGTTGGGCGACGGCCGAGGCGGTCGCGGCCGCGGCGACGCTGGCGCGGGACTTTCTCTCGGAGTCATAGATGAGTCGGCTGATTCGCCTCGGCATCTCCACCTGCCCGAACGACACCTTCGCCTTCCACGGCCTGCTTACCGGCGCCGTCGACAGACGCAACCTCGAGTTCGACGTCCGTCTGCTCGACATCGAGCAGCTCAACGAGGGGCTGTTTCGCGGCGACTTCGACGTCGCCAAGGCGAGCTTTCACGCCGCACTCCGCGTCGCGGCCGATCACGTCGTCCTGCCGAGCGGCTCGGCGCTCGGCTTCGGCGTCGGGCCGCTGCTCCTCGCGGCCCGTCCCGGCACCGTTCCCGCCGGCCCCGACCAGCTCACGCTCTGCCCGGGGCGGTACACGACCGCCGCGCTCCTCAACACGGTCTTCCATCCGGGCACCGCCCGCGTCGAGCACGTCGTCTTCTCCGAGATCATGCCGGCGCTCGCGGCGGGCCGGGCCGACTTCGGGGTCTGCATCCACGAGGGACGGTTCACCTGGCAGCGGCACGGCCTGGCGCGCGTCGAGGATCTCGGGGCGCGGTGGGAGGCCGAGACGGCCTGTCCGCTGCCGCTCGGCGGGATCCTCGCCAGCCGCCGCCTCGACGCCGGCACGATCGCCGCCGTGCAGGGCGTGATCCACGACTCGCTCCGACTGGCTTTGGCCGATCCCGCGGCGGCTCTGCCGACCATGCGGGCCTACGCCCGCGAGCAGGAGGACGACGTGATCATGCGGCACGTCGAGCTGTACGTGAACGAGTGGACCGTCGACCTCGGGACGACCGGTCGCCGCGCGCTCGACGAGTTCTCCGCCCGGGCTGCCGCGGCCGGGCCCGGTTCAGGCCCGGGGACCGGCGGCCGGCTGGAAGTCTTCGTGGGCTGACGGCCGATGGGGGCACCCCGGGCCGACGCTTGGCGGCTGCACGCGATCAGATGCGGTGCACATCAATCTTGTCGTCGTTCCCGAGCCCGGCTCGCCGATGAATCGGCCTTCATGCTCCAGCCCACGGTGCGCCGCACCAGGGCTCCTCGCGGCCAGACGCCGATCCGCAACAGCTATGATCGCCACGATCGGCTCACCGCGGTGATCAGGGGGTGGCGGCCGGCTCGGTCCAGGCCGCCACCGGTACGCAACTGCAGAAGAGGTTGCGGTCGCCGTGGACGTTGTCCACGCGGCCCACGGGCGGCCAGTACTTCGACCGGCGCAGCGACGCCAGCGGAAAGGCGGCGGTCTCGCGCGAGTAGGGGTGCCGCCAGTCGTCGGCCGTGACCGCGGCCGCGGTGTGCGGCGCGTGCTTGAGGGGGTTGTCGTCCTCCGGCCATTCCCCCGCCTCGATGCGGGCGATCTCCGCGCGGATGGCGATCATCGCGTCCACGAACCGGTCGAGTTCGGCGAGCGGCTCGCTCTCCGTCGGTTCGACCATCAGCGTTCCCGGCACCGGAAAGCTCAGGGTCGGCGCGTGAAACCCGTAGTCGATGAGCCGCTTGGCCACGTCCTCGGCGGTGACTCCGGTCGTTTCCTTGAGCGGCCGGAGGTCGAGAATGCACTCGTGGGCCACGCGGCCGCCGGCGCCGGCGTAGAGCGTGGGAAAGTGGCCACGGAGCCGGACGCTGACGTAGTTGGCCGCGAGGATCGCCGCCTCGGTGGCGTGCACGAGCCCCTCGGCGCCCATCATCCGGCAATACATCCAACTGATCGGCAGCACCGCCGCGTTGCCCAGGGGCGCGGCCGACACCGCACCCACGGTGGCCGGCGGCAGCCCGCCCGCGGCATGGCCGGGGAGAAACGGCACGAGGTCCTCGACCACGCACACCGGACCGACGCCGGGCCCGCCGCCGCCGTGCGGGATGCAGAACGTCTTGTGCAGGTTCAGGTGGCTGACGTCGCCACCGAAGCGGCCCGGTGCCGCCAGCCCGACGAGGGCGTTCATGTTGGCCCCGTCGACGTACACCCGGCCACCATGCCGATGGACGATGCCGCACAGGTCGCCGATCGACGTCTCGAAGACGCCGTGCGTGCTCGGGTAGGTGATCATCACCGCGGCCAGCCGGTCGGCGTGCTGCCGGCACTTTTCCGCGAGCTCTGCGAGATCGACGTTGCCCTGGGCATCGCAGCCGGTGACCACCACCTGCATCCCGACCATCTGGGCGCTCGCCGGGTTGGTGCCGTGGGCGCTGGCCGGGATGATGCACACGTCGCGCTGCGTCTGGCCGCGGGACCGGTGCCAGGCCTGGATGGCCAGCTGGCCGGCGTATTCCCCCTGGCTGCCGGCGTTGGGCTGGAGGCTTATCCCGGCATATCCGGTCGCGGCCGTCAGCCAGCCACGCAAGAGCGACTCCAGTTCCGCGTAGCCCTGCCGTTGATCGGCCGGCGCGAAGGGGTGCACGTGGGCGAACTCGGGCCACGTGATCGGAATCATCTCGCTCGTGGCGTTGAGCTTCATCGTGCAGCTACCGAGCGGGATCATGCTCCGGTCGAGCGCCAGATCCTTGTCGGACAGGGAGCGGATGTACCGGAGCATCGCCGTCTCGGAGTGGTGCGTGTGGAACACCGGATGGACGAGAAACTCACTCGCGCGACGCAGGGCCGGAGGGATGAGCGACGCGGCCCCTCGGTCCACGGCAGCGAGGTCGGGGATCGGCTGGCCGGCAGCGGCGAACACGCTCCACAGGCGGACGACGTCGTCGGCGGTCGTGGTTTCATCGAGGGTGATCGCCAGCGTGCCGGCGTCGAGCACCCGCAGGTTCATGCCCGCGTCGCGGGCCCGTGCGACGAACGATGCGGTGTCCGTGCCGGTATCGAGGCTCAGCGTGTCGAAGGCCTGCGGGTTCCGCACCCGGATCCCGAGCCGGCCGAGGCCGGCAGCGAGGGTCGCCGTCAGCCGCGCGACCCTGTCCGCGATCCGCGTCAGGCCGGCGGGGCCGTGATAGACCGCGTACATGCTCGCCACCACCGCGGGCAGAACCTGCGCGGTGCAGATGTTGGAGGTCGCCTTCTCGCGTCGGATGTGCTGTTCGCGGGTCTGGAGGGCGAGCCGGTAGGCCGCGCCGCCATGGGCGTCGATGCTCACGCCCACGAGCCTGCCTGGCAGCGATCGCTTGAGGTCGTCGCGGCAGGCGAGGTAGGCGGCATGCGGGCCGCCGCAGCCCATCGGCATCCCGAACCGCTGCGTGCTCCCGACGACGATGTCGGCGCCCCACTCCCCCGGGGGCACGACGAGGACGAGAGCCAGCGGGTCGGCGGCGACGCAGAGCAACGCCTGCCGGGCGTGGACCCGGTCGGCGAGACCGCGCCGGTCGTCGAGGCTGCCGTCGGTGGCCGGGTACTGCACGAGGGCGCCGAAGCAGTCGTGGCTCTCGATGAGGGTGGCGACGTCGCCGACGACGAGTTCGATGCCCAGCGGCCGGGCCCGGGTAGCCAGCACCTCGAGCGTCTGCGGATGACAGTGCCGGTCGGCGAGAAACACGGGGCTCTTCGCCGCCGCGGACCGGCGGGCGAGCGTCATCGCCTCGGCTGCGGCGGTTGCCTCGTCGAGCATCGACGCGTTGGCGATCGGCATCGCCGTCAGGTCGCAGACCATGGTCTGGAAGTTGACGAGCGCCTCCATGCGGCCCTGGCTGATCTCGGCCTGGTAGGGCGTGTAGGCCGTGTACCAGGCGGGGTTCTCCAGGATGTTCCGCAGGATCACGCCCGGCGTGTGGGTGCCGTGGTAACCCTGGCCGATGAAACTGGTGAGCAGGCGGTTGCGGGCCGCGATCTCCTTGAGTTCGGCAAGCGCCGCCGCCTCGGTGGCCGCCGCGGGCAGGTCCATGCGGTCGTGCCGGGCGATGCTCGCCGGCACGATCTCGGCGATCAGCGCAGCCCGCGAGGCGGCACCGACGGCGTCGAGCATGTGCCGCTCGTCGGCGATGGAGAGGCCGATGTGCCGGGCCTCGAACTCGGACGGCCCGGCTTGATAAGCCCGCTGTGCGGGGGAGCCGCGATCGGCGGGCGTGGAAACGGACCCTGGGCGACGGGGGGCGAGCAGTTCGGACATGACAGGGCTCCCGATGCGGTGGCGCCGGCGGAGCCGGAGCCCGGATCCCTGTTGTCCTGGACCCTGAGAGATTCACCGCGGCCGGCGGCCGAGGCTTGCCCCTTCGGTGGCCGCGGACCTTGCGGCCTGCGGCACTCTCCAACAGTGGGTGGTGTCAGTCCTTTTGCCTGAGCGTTCAGCCTTCGGCGGTCTTTCGACTCTCTCCTGACGACAGAAGTCTAGCCCGTGGGCATGAAGCCGACAACGGTGACGACCGGTTCGACCGCGAATCCGTGTTCCCGCCCCGCCCTGCCGGATGTCGAACGTGAATCCCCGCTCGTGCAGCATGTCGAGCAGGGCCGGCAGGGCGACCTGCGGGACGTCGACGCGCAGGTCGATGTCCTTCGTGTACCGGGGGCGGGCCCGGTAGCCCGTGGCCAGTCCGCCGATCAATGCGTAGGCGACACCTCGGGAAACGCGGGGCCACACGTGTCGGCAGGCGCCGGTGGAGTCGGCATGCGGTGAGTGTCGCCCGGCAGCGGTCGCATGGCAAGCGGCAGCGGTCGTGGCTGATCACAAGGAGCCGCGCTCGTGGATCTCTCTGTCCTGCTCCCGCCGCCGCCGTTGCCGTTGCCGTTGCTCGAAACCTTCCGGGATGACGAAGTCCTCGGTCGGGCTGCCAGCGGGTTCCGGGATCACTTCCAGCGTTCGGATACTACCGAGAGCAGGTTTTTGTCGACCCCTGCCGTCGACTCGCTGTGTCAATCATTGGATGCTCCCAGGAGTAATCGGAAGATGGACGTCTGCCTTGCGGATCAGGGCGACGAGTGTCTCGGGGGACTTTCTTGAGGTCCGGCAACCTTCAGGTCCGGCAACGCGAGCCGGCCCTTTCGCGTGGCAATCGCCAAGTCGACGGCGACCGCGTCCGGGGGGTCGAGGGTGGTCATGCCGGCCAGTCCCTGTTTTAGTTCCTACTTGTTCACTGTTCGAGGCTTTCGAGATAGGACAGGAGCGAGGCGAATTGATCGACGGTCAGCGTGTCCACCAGGCCCTGTGGCATGGGCGAGACGTCCTTTTTGCTCCGTTCCTCGATCTGCTCGACGCGCAGCACCGTGGGAATGCCGGCGGCATCCCGCACCTCGACCTCGTCGTTGTCTTCGCGGCTGACGAACCCCTGGTAGATCTTGCCGTCGTCGGTGACGAACACCTGCGTCGCGAAGGCGGGCAGCACCTTGGCGCTCGGCCTGAGGATCGATTCGGCCAGTTCGGCCCGCTTGGAACGGCTCCCGATGCCCTGCAGCAATGGGCCCTTGGCCGGTTCGTTGGCCGCGACGGCATGGCAGGCGACGCAGCCCTGCCGCTCGAAGAGTTTCTTGCCGGCCGCAGGAACGCCCTTGGTACCGTCGAGTCGAGCCAATAAATCCTCGAAGGGCAGCGTGGCGATCCGCGGCTTTCTCGGATCCTCCGGCTTGTCGTCGCCACGTTGGAGTTGGGCAGCGGCAAAAACGGCCGCCTCACGCACCTGCTGATCGGGTGAGTTCAGCCGGGAACGGATCTGGACTGCCTGCGATTTAAAACCTGCCCGGGCCATGCCGCGGAGCAGCGAAACGGTGAGGGCCGGGCTGTTCCAGGCTTCTGACACGCTGCGGGCGGCCGCTGCCTTCGTCTCGGCCGCCGCCTTGGCGTCGGCAATGCCTGCAAGCGTCGCCAAGGCCAGTTCGCGATCCACGGGTTTCTCCGCGCCAACCCGCTTCACCAGTTCATCCACGTGGCCGGTCATTTTCGACTCTTTGGCGAACCAAGTCCACAAGTCCGAGACCGCTTTCGGAGCATCGCGATCGGCAAGCGTCACGATCTCGGTGAAACCGCGGAACGCCGGATCGAACACGCCGGGTTGATCGACGCGAGTCATGAGTGACCGCAGGGCGGCGACACGGTCCTCCATGCCCAAGCCGGGACGCAGCGCAGCGTCGACGACCAGTTCGGCGACGGCCTGCGAAAACGGCCTTTTTCCGACCGCCAGAACGCCGACGACGAGGTCGCGAAACTCTTGGTCCTCGCGGGCCAGCGCGACGATCCGCTCTTCCATTCCCTGCAGGTCGATCTTGTGCCGCAACAGGGAGATGATGAACGGCTTGGCCACCATCGGGTCGGCGCCGGCGAGTTCCTGCTCGAGCAACCGGTTGATGCGGGCCGACTCCTGCCAGTCGATGGGCTTGAAGTAGGGACCGGAAGTGTCGGGATTGCCACCCCAGGCGGGCCGCCCCGGTTTCTCCATCGATCGAAGCCGACACAGCGTGCGCAGTGCCACCAATCGGCCCGGGGTCGCCTCATCTGCGACGGGACGCTTTGTCCGGGCCAGCCAGGCTTCCAGACCGTCGATGACGGCGGGCAGATGCAGCCGCTGCAGGACACGGCCGGCCGCGACGCGGGCTTCGAGCGGGCCGACGTCGAGAGCCGCCAGGCAGGCCTCGACAGCCTCGAGTTGCACGAGGCTGTCAATCGCGACGTGGGCGACGGTCGGATCCGGATCGTAGGTCAAGGGAAGCATCGCCCGGATCGCAGCGGCGGGAAGCCCCGGGCCGGGGTTGGCGAACCGGCCGAGGCCGCGGACGGCCTGCAGCCGCACCCGCGGGTCCCGGTCGGCGAGCCCCTCGAGAAACGGCTCGAGCGGCGTGTCGGCGAGTTCCCCCTGACGATCAGCCAGGGCCCGCAACGCATACTCGCGGATGACGGGATCCGCGGCCAGCGCGACGATCGCGGGCTGCCCCGCCGCGCCGCGCACCTGCTTGAACGTGAACAGCGCGGCGATCCGCGCCGTGAGCGGGGCCTGCGACGCGGCCAGTTGCAGGAGGGCTTCGGCCGCGTCCGTTGCCTTGCGCCGGAGCAGCTCACGCTGTGCGGCAAGTCGGCAGGTGTGGCTCGCGGATCCAACTGCGGCGACCAATTCCTCGAGCGACGACTGCGTCGTGGGCACCTGGGGCAGGGCGACGGGCGGATCAGCAACGGGCGGGGCGATCCTCAAAACGTCTCCGACACCGGGGGGCGTGGGGCCGAAAGAACCGCCGTTCCAGGTCGAAATGTAGAACGTTCCGCGGGCATCGATGTCGACGTCGATGATCTGATAAAGGTTGAAGAACAGTACCCTCCCGGCGGTGAAGCTCGCCCCTTTGGGTTCGAGCGGATGACGCATGAATTCGTTGCCGCTGGAGGTAAAAAACCCCGGAGAGAATTCGCGTGGCAACCCGGGTTCCTCGACGAACAGGCTACCGGTGGCGCCGCCGAAGCCGTAGTCGGCCAGCGGCTCCACGATCTCCTCGGAAAAATTGACGAACAGGGACGGATACCCCATGTGGCCACCGTGGGGAACGTGGCTCAACCGCCGGTTCCAGCCTCTTCCATCGTTGGTGTTGTCGAGGCTGAACAGGTCGAGCCGCGGGCTGACGGCGACGTCGAAGATGTTGCGCTGACCACGGGCGACGAGTTCGAGTTCGGAGCCGTCGGGGCGCACGCGAACGACGCCGCCTCCCTTGAGGCCGAGTTTTCTTCCATCGGTGCCGGTGGCGTCCCAGAACCCGAAGTCACCCACTGCGACATAAATCCAGCCATCGATGCCCCAGCGAATGCCGTTGGTGGCATGGTCTGCCGGGGCCTTCAGCCCCAGGTCGCGCACGAGAATCTCCGAGCTTTCGGCGATGCCGTCGTCGTCCGCGTCGTGGTAGACGGAGAGGTGCGGCGGGTGCATGACGAAGAGATCGGTTCCCTTTCCCGCCGCCGCCGGCACGGCGAGCAGGCCGCGTGGGCTGTCGACGCGGGAGACTTCGACGAACTCGTCGGCCGTGCCATCGGCGTTCGTGTCGCGGCACCTGACGATCCGCCCGCGGTTCGGCTCCTTCCCTTGTGCGGCATTACGATCGATCCCGACGTACACCGTTCCCCCCTGGGGCACAACGGCCAGGCAGACCGGAGACTCCACGTCGGGCGGGACCGCGAACCTGTTCACGGTAAACCCGGGCGGCAGTTCGACGGACCTTTCCCCCACGGTCGTCCTGACCAACGCCCGGCCTTTGGGATCCCCCGCTTTCGGAGGCGTCGCTGCTTTTGCGGGCACCTCTGGCTTGGACGCCGGCTTGGCGATTTCCGCCGCTGCGGCACGGCCGCAGATCACGGCGGCCATGAGCATGAAGGACACCATGCGAAAAGTGCGTGTCTGCGACATCAGGCGACTCCTTGCGGATCGGGGATCCGCGGCAGGGAAACCCTCCGCGAACGAGAAAATTCTACACGCCCACCCTTGCTCCGACGAAATTCGGCCGATCGATCCGCCGCCTGACAGGCCCTCTTTGGTGCCGTCGTCGTGCATCGCCTTTCCATCACGGCTTGTCGATCTCGGACACGAGTTTCGCCAGCGCCAAGGGGCTCTTCGTACGCCCGCCCTCCCGGATCTCGCCGATGATCGGCAAAAGTCCCGGCGCCCACGACCGGTCCTTCGCGATCTTCGCGTCGGCCTTGGCCTGCAGTTCGTCTGCCGAGCGGTCGCTCGCGGCGGCTGCGGCGGGAATGGCGTTGCGGATCGAGTCGACGGCCTGGACATCCGGGTTGGGCGACGACGGGGCATCGAATCGGCGGAGCGCCCAGCCGATGCCTGCGGCCGTGTGCGCGAGGAAAGACGCATCCTGCCAGGTTGGACGAGAGTGGCCGAAATTCGTGTAGAACACGCGGCCCTCGCCGTAGTCCCGAATCCAGGAGACTGGGACATTGTAGGGCTTGTGCGGCTTGCTGGCCGGCATGTCCAGGCTGATCAGAACGCGGACATTTTCCGGCTTGAACCTGGTGTAGTCGTAGATTTCGTCGTCGAAGCGAAACCGCTCGGCATACATCCCCGTCAGCCGGTGGTCGGAATCGTGCACGACGAAACCGTAGGGGCCTTTGCCGCCGTACCACGGATGATTTTGGATGTAGCCGCCGATCATGTCGCCGTAGGCAGGCGAACGCTTCAAGGTGTCGGTGGCCGCATGAAAGCCGATGAATGCCTTGCCGGACTTGATCCACTCGAGGAACCCGGCGATGTCGGGAATCGGCAGTTCTCCCGTCGTATTCAGGAAGATCGCGCCGTCGAATGCCGCCAGCGTCTCGGGAGCGAAGGCCGTGGCGAAGCGAGCTTTCAGATCCTCCTCGGACTCGTCTGCCGCCCCGGCCCTGAGGTACTCGAGATGGAACCGGCCCGCGCCACGGCCGAGTTCTTCGAGTTTCGCCTCGCCGGCCTCGATTGAACCACCGTGTCGGAAACCCTTCGTCACCGTGACGACGAGCAGGCGTTTCGGAGCCGGCGCGGGAGCCGGTTCGGTGGGCTGCTTGGCCGGCTCAGCCGCAGCAGCGTTGCCGGCAATGGCGGCCGCGCACAGCACGCACCACGTGAAGAACCCACGTACCACAAGCATGGACCTGGTCCTCATGCGTTCACTCGGAGGAGCGTCGGACTCGAGCGGGACTCATACTCCGTCGCAAAAGTATAGATTCGCGCGGAAGTTTTGTCAGGCATCACGGTCGGAACCTGGGCCCTCGGCCGTGGCCGCGCGGATTCCAGCCTCGGCCGCGGCGGCGAGTCGGTCGATCTCGTCGAGCGTCACGCACAAGGGGGGCATGATCACGACGACGTCGCCAAGTTGCCGCAGCAGCACGCCATGCTGCCGGGCCGCCAGGCAGGCGCGGGTGCCGCGCTTCTCCTGCCAGGGATACGCCCGGCCGGTCGCCTTGTCGGCCACGAGGTCGAGGCCGGCCACGAGCCCGCACTGGCGGACGGCGCCGACGTGGTCGAGCCGACCAAGCCGTTCGGCATGCGCGTGCAGTCGGGTGATTTTCGGCGGCAGCGACTCGAGAACTCGATCCTCTCGGAAAACGTCGAGCGACGCCAGCCCCACGGCCGCGGCCAGCGGATTGCCGCCGTAGGTGTGGCCATGAAAAAATGTCCGTCGGTCACCGTGCGGCCCGAGGAACGCGTCCCAGATCCGCGCGGTCGTGAGCGTGGCCGCCATCGGCATGTATCCCGCCGTGAGCCCCTTGGCGAGGCAGAGAAAGTCGGGAGCGACCTGTTCCTGCTCGCAGGCGAAGAGCGTGCCCGTGCGGCCGAAGCCGGTCGCCACCTCGTCAAGAATGAGGAGCACGCCGTGCCGGGCGGTGAGTTCCCTGACGCCGCGCAGGAAGCCGGGTGGATGGACGTAGATGCCTGCGGCCATCTGCACGAGCGGCTCCATGACGAGAGCCGCGACCGTGCCCCGATGCTCGTCGAGGATTCGCTCGAGGGCGGCGAGCGATTCGTCGAGCGTTGGCGCCGGCCGGCCGGTCGCCGGGCAGGGGCCGCCAGGGGACGGGAGCCGGATCGCCGCGAACGTCAGCGGGGCGAAGAGCGACGTGAATCGGTCCACGCCCCCCACGCCGATGGAGCCGAGCGTGTCGCCGTGATAGGCCTCGCCGATGGCGATAAACCGCGTCCGGTCCGGCTCGGGCCGCGTCGCCTGCCGCCAATATTGACAGGCGATCTTGAGGGCCGCCTCGACCGCGCTCGACCCGTCGCCGGAGAAGAACACTTTTTCCAGGCCGGGGGGCGTGACCTCGACGAGCCGGCGGGCGAACTCGACCGTCGTCGGGTTGGAGAGGCCGAGGTTCGTGGTGTGGGCCACCTTCGCGGCCTGGACGGCGAGCGCGGCGTCGAGCCGCGGGTGGCGGTGGCCGTGGACGTTGCACCACATGCTCGCCGAGCCGTCGAGGTAGCGGTTCCCGGCCGTGTCCACGAGCCAGGCCCCCTGCCCCGACTCGATGAGCAGCGGCTCGTACTCCTGCATCTGCGTGAAGGCGTGCCAGACGTGCCGCCGGTCCCAGTCGGCAAGCAGGTCGATGGCGGGCGACGTGGCTGGAGCCGGCGGGCTGCGGTCTGGGGACGGCACGGTGCTGCCGGGAGCGGATGGACGCATGGCGACAGTGTAGCGGGTGACGCGGGTCACTCGTGGGCGGCGGGTATCTCGTCGAGTTGCTTCTCGACGCCGAGCGGGCCGGCCCAGCGGCGCAGGTAGGTCTTGTCGAACTCGCCCTGAGTGAACAGCACGTCCTGGATGTCGGCCGGGTCGCGGGGTCGCGCAGCGATCAATGTGAAGAGGAGCAGGTCCTCGGCGGAGACGAGGTTGACAGGCCGACCTTCCACATTCGCCGTGATCCGTCCTTCGATGACAGCCCGTTGAAAGTCGGTTTCGGCGAAGAAGATTTCCGCATCGACAACGCGGCCTTCGGGAAACAGGCGAACCTCCACGAGCGGCATGCAACCGACGGCCGGCCGGGGCAGGTCTCCGAGATCGTCACGCGGGCGGCTGCACCGGGATCGAGACCCGCGTGCCGCGGCCGGCCCCGAGC
>JBKDUV010000195.1:0-3570 GCA_046339335.1 Planctomycetia bacterium
AAGGTCCGAAAGGGGGAGAGCATCCGCGTCTTCCCCCTCTCCAACTGGACCGAGCTCGATGTGTGGCAGTACATCCACCTCGAGAACATCCCAATCGTGCCGCTCTACTTCGCCGCCGAGCGGCCGATCGTCTGGCGGGACGGCGTGATGATCATGGTCGACGACGACCGCCTGCCCCTGAAGCCGGGCGAGGTGCCCGAGATGCGCCGCGTGCGGTTCCGCACGCTCGGCTGCTATCCGCTCTCCGGCGCGGTCGATTCGAATGCCACCACGCTCCCCGAGATCATCCAGGAGATGCTCCTGACGACGTTCTCCGAGCGGCAGGGCCGGCTCATCGATTCCGACGAGGCCGGCTCGATGGAAAAGAAGAAGAAGGTGGGGTTTTTCTGAGGCGGCGTTCGTGCCAGCCGTTGCAGCGGACCTTCGGCCGCTGAACGGCCCTCGCGGCAAGCGCCACGACGCCTTCACTGCTGATCGCTCCGGCGGTTCCAGAGAACAAGACCATTCACCATGTCCCACCAGTCCTCACTCATCGCCACCGACATCGACGCCTACCTGGCGCAGCATGAGCGCAAGGAGCTGCTCCGGTTCATCACCTGCGGCAGCGTGGACGACGGCAAGAGCACGCTCATCGGCCGGCTGTTCTACGAGTCGAAGATGATCTACGAGGATCAACTGGCGGCCATCAAGA
This sequence comes from Planctomycetia bacterium, assembly GCA_046339335.1. Taxonomy (GTDB): domain Bacteria; phylum Planctomycetota; class Planctomycetia; order Pirellulales; family UBA1268; genus QWPN01. The sequence continues at coordinate 692 of JBKDUV010000195.1, forward strand.
AGGACACCTCCCGCTACGGCACGACGGGGGAGGAGGTCGACCTCGCCCTGTTCACCGACGGCCTCGAGGACGAGCGGCAGCAGGGGATCACGATCGACGTCGCCTACCGCTACTTCTCCACCGACAAACGGAAGTTCATCATCGCCGACACGCCCGGTCACGAGCAGTACACGCGGAACATGGCCACCGGGGCCTCGACGGCCGACCTCGCCATCATTCTCGTCGACGCCCGCCACGGCGTCCTCCCGCAGACGAAGCGGCATTCGTTCATCGTCTCGCTGCTCGGCATCCGCCACATCGTCGTGGCGATCAACAAGATGGACATCGTCGGCTGGGACCAGGCGGTGTTCGAGCGGATCCGGGCGGAGTACGCCGACTTCTCCTCGCGGCTCGACTTGCCCGACGTCCACTTCATGCCGATCTCCGCGCTCAAGGGGGACAACGTCGTCCGCCCGAGCGCGAACATGCCCTGGTACACGGGCTCCGCGCTGATGCCCCTCCTGGAGACGGTGTACATCGGCTCCGACCGGAACCTCGAGGACTTCCGCTTCCCGGTGCAACTCGTGCTCCGGCCGAACCTCGACTTCCGCGGCTTCGCCGGGACGATCGCCTCGGGGATCGTCCGGCGCGGCGACGAGGTGCTCAGCCTTCCCTCACGGCGGAAGAGCCGGGTGAAGAGCATCGTCACGTTCGACGGCGAACTGGAGGAGGCCTTCGCCCCGCAGTCGGTCACGCTCACGCTCGAGGACGAGATCGATTCCAGCCGCGGCGACATGCTCGTCCGGCCGGGCAACGTGCCCAAGGTCGATCACCGCTTCGAGGCGATGGTCGTGTGGATGGCCGAGGAGCCGCTCGTGCCCGGCCGGCAGTATTTCTTCAAGCAGACGAGCAAGCTGACCAGCGGCGCCGTCAGTTCGCTCCGCTACCGGGTGGACATCAATACCCTGCACCGCCAGCCGGCCCCGACGCTGGCCCTCAACGAGATCGGCCGCTGCGCCGTCTCGCTGACGAGCCCGATCGCCTACGACGCCTACCGGCGCAACCGGGCCACCGGCTCGTTCATCATGATCGACCGGCTCACAAACGCCCCGGTGGCCGCCGGCATGATCCTCGACAGCGAGCAGGAGGACGGCGGCCGGGCCCACTGGGACGACGAGCCGGCCGCGGCCGGGCTGCACGAGGCGGCGAGCAACGTCACCGCGTCCGAGCGCGAGGCCCGCTTCGGCCAGAAGCCGGCCACGATCCTGCTCACCGGCCTGCCGGGCGCCGGCAAGAGCACGCTCGCGGCGGCACTCGAGCGCCGGCTCTTCGATCTCGGCCGGGCCGTGGCGGTGCTCGACGGCCAGTCGCTGCGGCTGGGGATCAGCCGCGAACTCGGCTTCTCGGCCGAGGATCGAAGCGAAAACCTGCGCCGCGGCGTGGAGGTGGCGCGGCTCTTCAACGAGGCCGGCATTCTCTGCATCGGCGCCTTCGTGGCCCCCGACGAGGCGGTGCGGCAGAAGGCGGCCGACCGGCTGGGCCGGGAGCGGTTCCTCGTCGTCCACCTCTCCGCACCGATCGACGTCTGCCGGTCACGGGACACCGACGGCGCCTACGCACGGGCCGACTCGGGCGAGATCACGAACTTCCCCGGCGTTTCGGCGGCCTACGAGCCGCCGGCGAGACCCGATCTCGTCCTCCCGACGCACGAGTGGCCCGTGGCGAGGTGCGTGGCCGCGCTCGTGAGCCTGCTCGAGGAGCGCGGCCTGATCTGACGCGCGCGGACGCGGCCTGATCTGCCGCGCGCGGAACGGAGATCTGTCGGGTGAGGAGGCGAAGGGGTCGGCGTGAGGATCGCGAGCGTGTCAGCGAGCGAACTCGTGCCGCCCCGCAGCCGGCCGTGCAATCCGGAGACGATCCATGCCCTCTCCCGACCCCTTCCGTCGCCCCGCCGCGATCATCGGCATCCTCACGGTGTCCGACCGGGCCAGCCGGGGCGCGTATGCCGACGAGGGGGGGCCGGCAATCCGCGCCTACCTCGCCGAGGTGCTCGCCTCGCCGTGGGAGGCACACGAGCGGATCGTGCCCGACGACCTGGAGACGATCGCCGCGGCGATCCGCGACCTCGCCGCCGCCGGCTGCTGTCTCGTGGTCACGACCGGCGGCACTGGGCCGGCGCCGCGGGACGTGACGCCCGAGGCGACGGAGGCGGTGTGCACGAAGTTGCTGCCGGGCTTCGGCGAACTGATGCGCCAGGTATCGCTGCGGCACGTGCCGACCGCGATCCTCTCCCGGCAGACCGCCGGCGTCTGCGGCTTGGCGCTCGTCGTCAATCTGCCGGGCCGGCCGAAGAGCATCCGCGAATGCCTCGACGCGGTGTTTCCCGCAATCCCCTACTGCATCGACCTCGTCCACACGGGGCAGCCCAGCCCGCCGCGTCTGGAGACCAATCCCGACCGGCTCGTCGCCTTCCGGCCGAAAGGCTGACCGGACGCTCTCGGCGCCGCGACGGTGATCGAGACACACCAACCGCTGCTCGCCACAGGTCGTGCCCGCGTCCTGCGGCCGACTATTGACCGATGAAAAGTAGATTCATGAGCAGTAGCGATACATCCCCGTCGCGATGCGACGGCAGGCCATGAATGATTTATTCACGACTCAATAACGACGGCCCGGCCGCGCGGACTGCCGCTCCTCGTAGCCTGGCGGAATCACGAAGTCATCGGTCGGGCTGCCGTCCGGCTCGCTGATCAGCTCGCGGTCGCCGATCCGCGGAATCTCGACATCCACCTTCTCGAGCAGGGCCGAGAGGGTCTTGGGAGAGAGCCGCTTCAGCTTCGGGATGGCGAGCGGACCCTGCTTGGCGGCGAGCTTCGTCGCGATCGCGACCGCATCGGGTG
>JBKDUV010000196.1:0-26486 GCA_046339335.1 Planctomycetia bacterium
ATGCCGATGCGACCAAGTGCGTGATGGTGCGTCGTGTGGTGCAGGCAAAGCACCCCGACGCCAGCGCGTGCCTCCGACCGCCTTCACCTTCCGCGCAACACTCCTTCCCGGCAGGAAGGCTGAAACGAACGTCCGGCGACAGGGCGTGGGGAGCCCTGCCCAGCGAACCGGGCGAGACTCACTCCTGAGCCGTATCGGCCAGGGGCCGCACCGCGGGCCCGCCGGATACACTTCGACCATGGACGAGTCCCGGACGACGAATGCGCACCTCGAGCCGAGCCTGACGACGCCGCTGGAGCGGCTGCCGGGCGTGGGCACCGCACGGGCCCAGCGGCTCGCCCGGCTCGGGCTCGTCACCGTCCGCGACGCGCTCATGCACTTCCCGCGTGACTACCGGGACTTCTCCGGTGCCCACGCCGTCGCCGGCCTCGCCGAGGGTGAGCATGCGTCGATTGCCGGCGACGTCAGCGACGTCGGTACGCGGACGCTCGTCTCCGGCCGGCAGATGCTCACCGTGCTCGTCGCCGTCGGCCCCGACCGGATCCGGGCCGTGTGGTTCAACATGCCGTTCATGGCCCGACGGTTCGCCGTCGGGATGCGGGTGGCGATCGCCGGCACCCCCAAGCGCCGGGCCGGGATCTGGGAGTTCGCCCACCCCGAGGTCCGCTGGCTGGCTGCGGACGAGGATCCGCACACATCGGAATGGCTCGCCATTTATCCGCTCGCCGAGGGCGTCCAGCAGTCGCACGTCCGCCTCGCCGTCCGCGCCGCGCTCGATCATGCCGCCGCCATCTGCCCCGAGGCCTTTGCAGAGGAGACGCTCGCGGCCAAGAACCTGCTGCCGATCGAGCGGGCGCTCCGCGAGATGCACGCCCCGTCAGGGGCGGAGGGGGCGGACGCCGCCCGGCGCCGGTTCGTGTACCAGGAACTGTTCATGCTCCAGCTGGCGCTCCGCATGCAGCGCGGTCGGCAGCAGGAACGACGGGCCGCCCCGATGCTTCCCGTGGACGCCCGGCTCGACAGCCGGATCCGGGCCCGCTTCGGCTTCGAGTTCACCCCGGCGCAGCGCCGGGTGTGCGCCGAGATCGCCGCCGACATCGGCCGCAGCGAGCCGATGAACCGGCTCCTCCAGGGGGACGTCGGCAGCGGCAAGACGGCGGTCGCCATCTATGCGCTCCTCGCCGCCGTCGCCACTCCGGTGCGTCGGCCGGCCGCCGCCGACGCAGCCCCGGAACCGGTCACCGGCGTCGACGGCCGGCCGGAGCGCTACCAGGCCGCGGTGATGGCCCCGACCGAACTGCTCGCCCGCCCGCACCTGGCGACGCTGGAAAAACTCCTCGCCGGCAGCGGCATCGAGGTCCAGCTGCTCGTCGGCGGGCAGACGGCGCGCAAGCGCGAACAGGTGCTGGCGCGGATCGCCGCCGGCCAGACGGGAATCGTCGTCGGCACGCAGGCCCTCGTCTGCGGGGCGGCGCCGTTCCGCAACCTCGGCCTCGTCGTGATCGACGAGCAGCACCGCTTCGGCGTCCTCCAGCGAGCCGTGCTTCAGCAGGGGCAGGCCGAGCCGCACACGCTGGTGATGACGGCCACGCCGATCCCGCGGACGATCGCCCACGCCGTGTACGGCGACCTCGACGTCTCGATCCTCGACGAGCTGCCGCCGGGCCGGCAGCCGGTGGCCAGCTACCGGGTCGGGCCGGACGACGTCGACCGGTGGTGGGACTTTTTCCGGCGCAAGCTGGCCGGCGGCCGGCGCGGCTACGTCGTCGTGCCGGCGGTGGAGGACTCGCCGCGCGGGCTGTCGAGCATCGGCTCCGCCTTCGAGTCGCTGGCCAACGGCCCGCTGGAGGCGTTTCGGCTCGGCCTCATGCACGGCCGGCTGAAGCCTGCCGCGAAGGCGGCCGTCATGGAGGATTTTCGGGCCGGAAAGCTCGACGTGCTCGTGGCGACGAGCGTCATCGAGGTCGGCATCGACGTCCCCGAGGCGACGCTGATGACGATCCTCGACGCCGAGACGTTCGGGCTCGCCCAGCTCCACCAGCTCCGCGGCCGCGTCGCCCGCGGCGCGGTCCGCGGTATCTGCGGCGCGGTCACCGCCTCTCAGCACGACCCGCAGCCGCGGGTCGACGCCTTCGTGGCCACGGCCGACGGCTTCGCCCTCGCCGAACAGGACCTCGTGCTGCGCGGCCCCGGCGACCTCGTCGGCACGCGGCAGAGCGGGGCCCCGCCGCTGTACCTCGCCGACCTGCTCCACGACGGCGCCGTCGTGGCCGAGGCCCGGCGGGACGCCCTGGAACTCTTCGGCCGCGACCCGCAACTGGCCGATCCGAGCCTGGAGCGGCTCAAGAAGCTGATCATCGACCGCTGGGGGGCGACCCTCGGCCTCGGCCAGATCGGCTGATAAGCTGCACGGCCCGGCCTTCGTGCTGGACTCGAGACTCGCGGCGGACTCATACGGCTCCCAATCGAGCCTCGCGCGGCTCGCTGGTCGGGGCTGCTGATGCCCCATCGCCGGACGTTCGCTGCGGGCCTCCAGCCCTCGCTCACTCGGACCTGCCTGCGCTCCGGACTCCTGTCTGCGCTGGGCAGCTCACGCCGGCTCATGGGGCACGCGCATCCCCACCCGTCATTCGATTCCGGACGCCAGTGTGGTGCGCCAGGAACAAGTGTGTCCCGTATCAGGCCGTGCGGAGAGGCTCGGCGGACCGCCACGTGTCGCCGGTCCGCTCGACGCGGTGGTAGAGCGTGTCGCGCTCGACCGGCTCGCGGCCCGCCTCGCGGATCAGCCGCTTGATCTCGTCGACCGACAGCACCTCGGGCGTCGTCGCCCCGGCATCGTGGTAGATGAGTTCGTGCCGCACCGTGCCGTCGATGTCGTCGGCCCCGTAGGCCAGCGCCGCCTGGGCGGTGCCGATGCCGAGCATGATCCAGTCGGCCTTGAGGTGGTCGAAGTTGTCGAGCACGAGCCGGCTCACCGCCATCGTCCGCAGGCTGAACGCCGCCGACGGCTTGGCGATGTGGGACAGCCGGGTGTTCTCCGGATGGAAGGCGAGGGGGATGAACGTCTGGAAGCCCCCCGTCTCGTCCTGGAGTTCGCGGAGCTTGAGGAGATGGTCGGTGCGGTGGAAGGCATTTTCGATGTGGCCGTAGAGCATCGTGGCGTTGCTGCGCAGGCCGAGTGAATGGGCGACGCGGTGCGTCTCCAGCCACTCGCGGGTGTCGGCCTTGTGCTCGCAGATCCGATCACGCACCTCGGGATGGAAGATCTCCGCGCCGCCGCCGGGCAGGCTGCCGAGGCCGGCGTCCCGGAGTTCCACGAGGATGTCGCGGGTGGACCGCTTCGTGAGGTGGCAGAACCAGTTGATCTCGACCGGCGTCCAGGCCTTGAGGTGGAGCCCGGGAAAGTGGTCGTGCAGCAGGCGGATGATGTTCAGGTACCAGTCATAGTCCTTCTGGTGGTGGAGCCCGCCGACGATGTGCATCTCGGTGGAGCCGGCCGCCACCGCCTCGGCGCCGCGGGCGATGATCTGCTCGTCGCTCATCACGTAGCCACGCGGATCGCGGAGATCGGCGCGGAACGCGCAGAACGTGCAGCGGTAGACGCAGACGTTGGTGGGGTTGAGGTGAGTGTTGATGTTGTAGTAGCCGCGATTGCCGTTCTTCCGCTCACGGACGATGTTCGCCAGTTCGCCGAGTTCGTGGAGATCGATCCGCTCGTCCCAGAGCATCTCGCACTCGGCGGCATCGAGCCGTGTGCCGGCCTCGACCTTGTCTCGGACGGATTCGAGCGAGGGGGTGACGGCACGGATCATGGCGGGGAGGCTCCTGTGGCGGAGGGTGTGGGACACCAAGAGAACCGCAGCCCGGCGGTCCGGACAACACGCGCCGGCCCGATCCCGCCGATTTCCGCGGTTTCGGCGGCTTTTCGGCCCTCTCGAGCGGTGGCGTACGGTTCGGGGCTGCCCATGCCCCGTCGCCGGACGTTCGCGTCAGGCATCCTGCCCGACGCTCACTCCATGTGCGCTGCGCTTCGCCATCCTGGCTACGCTTGCTTCCATAGCCCGGCTCCCGGGGCATGGGCAGCCCCGAACCTCCGTTGGGCGATATTCCGCGTTGGAGCGGCTCAACGCCGGCGTCACACGCACAGGTCCGCGGCGATGGCCGCGAGCAGGAGCAGGCCGATCGCGGCGTTGGCCGTGAAGAACGCCTGGTTCACCCGGGACAGGTCGTCGGGCTTCACGAGCGCATGCTCCCAGACGAGCAGCGCCGCGATCGCGGCCCAGGCCACCCAGTAGATCGCTCCCAGTTCCGGCACCAGGCCCGGGAGTGTCGCGAGGACGCAGAGCGTCGCCGCGTGCAGCCACTTGGCCAGGGACAACGCCCGGGGCACGCCGAGGCGGGCGGGGATGCTGCGCAGGCCGTGGGCGGCGTCGAAGCCGGCATCCTGGCAGGCATAGATGATGTCGAACCCGGCCACCCACAGGGTGACCGCGAGGCCGAGGATCGCGGCCGGCAGGATGTCGGCCGGCGCGGCGAGGAGCACCTCGCCGCGGAGCGCGATCCAGGCGGCGACCGGCGCGTAGCCGAGCGCGGCGCCGAGCCACAGGTGGGCCAGCGGCGTGAACCGCTTGGCGTAGCTGTAGCCGAGCAGCCAGGCGAGGACCGGCAGCGCGAGCACCAGCGGCAGCCAGTTGGGCAGGAACAGGAGGGTGGCGGCGACGAACACCGCCGCAGACACGACCACCAGCCCGAGCACCTCGGCCACGCCGACCGCGCCCCGGGGCAGGTGCCGTGTCGCCGTTCGCGGATTGGCGGCGTCGATCGTCCGGTCGACGAGCCGGTTGAAGGCCATGGCCGCCGTGCGGGCGGCGACCATGCACAGGAGGATCCCGGCGGCGGGCCGCAGCCAGCCGAACGGGCCTGACGCGAGCCCGGGGTCGATGCCGCGCCGGGCCGCGAGCAGGGCCGCGGTCACCGCGAACGGCAGCGCGAACACCGTGTGACTGAAGCGGACGAGCTCCAGATAGGGGCGCAGCCGCGCCGCCAGCGGCTGCCGCAGCGTCGAGGCCGGCGATTCTCCGACTGCCGTCGCCATCAGGAATCGACCCCCCAGCGGCGCATCAGCGTGGTGTGCACGCCCAGTTGGTCGCAGATCCGGGCGACGACGAAGTCGACGAGGTCGGCCACGCTGGTCGCCCCGTGATAGAAGCCCGGCGCGGCCGGGAGGACGACCGCCCCCGCCTCGTGGATCGCCTGCATGTTCTTCAGCTGGGGCAGCGACAGCGGCGTCTCGCGTGGGACGACGACGAGTTTGCGCCGCTCCTTGAGGTGGACCTCGGCGGCCCGGTGGACCAGGTTTTCCCCCATCGAATGCGCCACGGCCGCCAGTGTGCTGCCGCTGCACGGGCAGATCGCCATCGCCGCGGTGAGAAAGGAGCCGCTGGCGATCGGCGCCATCAGGTTCTTGTAGTGGTGGTAGGTGCAGCGGCCCGCTGCTGGCGGTGGTGCACCGAGCAGGCCGGCGAGGTCGAACCGGTCGAGGTCGATCCGCCGGCCGAGTTCCGTCTCGAACACGGCCTGCCCCGATGGGCTGATCGTGAGGTGGATGTCGCGGCCGGCGGCGAGGAGCACCTCGACGAGCCTGACCCCGTAGGCCGCCCCGGAGGCACCCGTCATGGCGACGACGATCGGCAGATCGGCCACGTCAGCGGGCCTCCGAGGACGCGGAACCGGCACTGCGACTCGACCGGGAATCGCCTTCCCGGTCTTCACTCCGGGAGCCCGGTCCCGAGCCGGCGCGGCTCCGCGTCGCGATCGTGAGCGTGGCGATGCCGAACGTCAGCGGAATCATCTCCGGCTGTTCGAAGCCCGCCACGCGGACGAGGGACGCGAGCCGTTCGCCGCTGGGAAACTCCTCTACGCTCTTGTTGAGGTAGGTGTAGGCATCAGAGCGGTTGCGGGCTACGAGGTTGCCGAGGAACGGGAGGACGCGGCGGAAGTACCACAGGTAGCCGGCACGGATCAGCGCATTGCGTGGCAGCGAGAATTCGAGGATTGCCAGCCGGCCGCCGGGGGCGAGCACGCGGGCCATCTCCGCCAAGCCCCGGGAGGTGTCGGCGATGTTCCGCAGGCCGAACGCGACGGTCACCAGGTCGAAGGCCGCGTCGGGAAAGGGGAGGGACTGGGCGTCGGCCTCCAGCCACTCCACGTTCGCCCCGCTCTTCCGTGCCTTGTCCACGCCCCGGTCGAGCATCGGCCGGCAGAAGTCGCTGGCCACCACCCGCACGGCCGGGCCGGCGGCGGCCGCATAGGCCAGTGCCAGGTCGCCCGTGCCGGTGCAGACGTCGAGGATCGCCCCGGCGGCAGGCGGCGGGGCGCGGCGGACTGTGACGTGCCGCCACCAGACGTCAATGCCGCCGGAGAGCATTCGGTTGACGAGGTCGTACCGCGGGGCGATCTCCGCGAACATGCCGCGGACCTTCGTGCCGCTCTTGTCCACGACATTGTGCGTCGACGGAGGCTGCCCTATCGTGGCGGTGGTTTCGGCGATCACGCGTCCCATCCCTTTCGTCATGCCCCTGCACTGGCACTGTCACGAACTCTTTCATCGTATGCCGCCGGGGGCGGTTGCGGGAGGGATTGCCGTCGTCATCGACGTCCTCCGGGCCTCGACGACGATCGCGACGGCACTGGCGCACGGGGCGACGCGGGTCAGGCCGGTGCCGGGCATCGACGAGGCCCGCAGCGTCGCCGCGGCCCTCGGCAGCGGCGGCCTGCTCGGTGGTGAGCGGGGCGGGGTGAGGATCGCCGGCTTCGACCTGGGCAACTCGCCGCTCGAATACACCTGCGATCGGATTGCCGGCCGGCCGCTCGTGATCACGACGACCAACGGTACGGCGGCCCTCGCCGCGTGCCGCTCCGCCCGCGAGGTGCTCGTCGGCGCCGTCGTGAACGCCACGGCGGTGGCCGTGGCGGTCCGTCACCTCGCCGCCGCGACCGGCGCGACCGACGCGCATCTCGTCTGTGCGGGCACCGACGGCTCGTCGAGCGGCGAGGATCTGCTCGGCGCCGGCGCGATCCTCGCCGCGGCGGCAGCGGCGGGGTCGGACGACGTGCTGGACGACACCGCCCGCGCGGCCCGTGTCGAGTTCGACCGCGTGCTGGCGGCCGCCGATCCGCGGGGGACGCTGGTCGCGGAGTTTCGCCGCGCACCGGGGGGTGCGAACCTCGTGGCCCTCGGCATGGAGGCCGACCTCGTCGCCTGTGCGGCTCGTGACTCGATCGGTGCCGTGCCGCGGCTCGAGCCTGCGACGGGCTGGCTGGTTGAAATGGTGCCCGCGGGCGAATCCGGGTAAGGTACTGCCGCCGTCGCTGCATGTGGCGTCGCGGCAGTTCTTTCCTCCCGGACCGGCATGATGCAGAACCAGAACGACCAGTCACGGATGGACCGGATCGTGTCGCTCGCCAAGCGACGCGGCTTCATCTTCCAGTCGAGCGAGATCTACGGCGGCCTCAACGGCTTCTGGGACTACGGGCCCCTCGGCGTGGCGCTGAAGCGCAATCTCAAGGAGGACTGGTGGCAGGACATGGTCGCCGGCCACGACGAGCTCGCCGCGCCGGCGGGGGCGCCGGAGTCCTACGAGATGACCGGCCTCGACTGCACGATCATCATGCATCCGCAGGTCTGGAAGTGCTCCGGGCATTTCGACCTGTTCCACGACTGGATGATCGACTGCCGGGAGTCGAAGCGCCGCTACCGCTACGACCACCTCCACGGCCGCTGGGCGGCCCACCGCGGCAAGCGGGTGTTCGTCGTCACCGACCAGTCGGGGGACGACGCCCTGCCGCACACGGTGACGCGGGCCCAGAAGTTCTTCGGTGTCCGGGCGAACAAGATCGAGGAGATCGAATGGGGGGGGAGCCTGGAGCCGCTCGCCGAGGCGGTGAAGGGGGGGCGGGCGCTGCTCGCCGACGCCCTCGGCCCCGATGCCGCGGCACCGGGCTCGCTCACCGAGCCGCGCGAGTTCAACCTCATGTTCGAGACGCGGATCGGGGCCCTCGCCGGCGACGACGACGACCGGGCCTTCCTCCGGCCGGAGACGGCCCAGGGAATCTTCGTGAACTTCAAGAACGTGGTCGACACGTCGCGGGTGCGCGTCCCGTTCGGCATCGGCCAGATCGGCAAGAGCTTCCGCAACGAGATCACGCCGCGGAACTTCACCTTCCGGTCGCGGGAGTTCGAGCAGATGGAGATCGAGTTCTTCTGCAAGCCGGCCGACTCGGCGGCCTGGTACCGCTACTGGCGCGACCGGCGCTGGAAGTGGTACCTCGACCTCGGCCTCACGGCAGGCAAACTCCGCCTCCGCGAGCACGAGGCGGACGAACTCTCCCACTACTCCGTGGGCACGGCCGACATCGAGTATGCGTTTCCGTTCCTGGCCGCCGGCGAGTTCGGCGAACTGGAGGGGATCGCCCACCGCGGCGATTTCGACCTGCGCAGCCACATGGAAGGGAAGCTCGTGCGCCGCGACGGCGGACTCGTCGTCGAAACCGGCGCCGATGGCAAGCCCCGGCACCGGGGGAGCGGCAAGGACCTGTCCTACTTCGACGACATCTCGCGGGAGCGGTACGTGCCGCACGTCATCGAGCCGTCGGCGGGGGCCGACCGGGCCGTGCTCGCCTTCCTCTGCGACGCCTACCACGAGGACGAGGTGCCCGACGAGGAGGGCAAGCCGCGCAGCCGCACCGTGCTCAAACTCCATCCGCGTCTTGCGCCGGTGAAAGCCGCGATCCTCCCGCTGGTCAAGAAGGACGGCATGCCGGAGGTGGCGATCGACCTCTACCGCCGGCTCAAGCGGCACATGACCTGCCAGTACGACGAGAAGGGATCGGTGGGCCGGCGGTACGCCCGGCAGGACGAGGCGGGCACGCCCTGGTGCCTGACGATCGACGGCCAGACCCTCACCGATCGCACCGTCACGCTCCGCGACCGGGATTCACTCGTCCAGAGCCGCGTGCCGCTCGAAGAGGTGGTGGACCTGCTCAGGGACCGGCTCTGATGCGACCGGCGCTGGGGACCGTCTGCTCGCTCGAGGCGCCACTGGGGACGCTGCTCGAGGACTACGCGGCGGGGCACGTGACGGCTGTGGACCTGTGGCTCGGCCATGCCGACGCGTTCCTGCGCGACCATGATCCGGCGGCGCTTCGCGAACGCTTCGCGGCGCACGGCATCGTGCCGCTGGCGGCAAGTTTTCAGGGCGGGCTGCTGACGAGCCAGGGAGACGCGCGGCGGGAGCATTGGCGGCACTTCGCGGAGCGGCTGGATCTCTGCCGCTGGCTCGGCATCCCGGTGCTGGTGGTGGCGGGCGACGTCTTCGGCCCGCTCGCGGCGGAGGATCTCGGCCGGCTACAGGCGAGCCTCGTAGAGGGTGCGCGGCAGGCGGGCGATGCCGGGATCCGGCTGGCGCTGGAATTCGACGCCCGGGCGAGCTTTCCCAACAACCTGCAGTCGGCCGTGGCGCTCGTTGAGGAGGTCGGCTCGCCGGCGCTCGGCGTGTGTGTCGACTGGTTTCACTACACCTGCGGTCCGAGCAAGCCGCTGGACCTGGGCCTGCTTACGAACGACACCCTGGCCCACGTGCAACTCTCGGACGTCGCCGACGTGCCGCGCGAGATGGCGGCGGATGCCGACCGCATCCTGCCGGGCGAGGGGGCGTCGCCCGCGGACGAGCTCGTGGGCCGGCTCCGGGCGATCGGCTACGCGGGCGGGGTGGCGATCGAGGCGCCGAATCCGCGGTTTTGGAGCGTGCCGCCGCGGCAGTTCGGTGAGATCGCGTTCACTGCCTTGCGCCGGCTGCTCGGCCAGGCGTCGATGTGACGCCGTGTCGGCGTGGTTGGTCGAGGGTCGGCGTGGGGTCGGCAAAAGTCTCGTCGCTGGGGCGAGGATACGCCCACGCTCCTCGAGCGTTTGCCGACCCCCGCGGCTCGTCCGTGCAGCGGCGTCACGTTTGGTGAGCGGTGATGTGAACCTGACAGTGCATGGAGCCGGGCTATGCCCGGCGACCGTAAGCCGGTGACGCCGACACGGCGTCACCGGCGCGAAATGCAGCGCGAAGTGTGGGGCGAAGCCGGGCAGGCCACTGGCATGCCCTTCGGTCGCATGAGCACCTCGAGCCGCTTCGCCTGGAGGGCGAAGTGTGGGGCGAAGCCGGGCATGCCTGTGGCATGCCCGGCTCAAGCGGGGAACGCAGGATGCGTTCCCCGCGCTCAAGTCAGAACATGCTGCGCAACGCCTCGGCGATGTTCCACCAGGGCTTGCCATCGGGATTTGCGGCCCATGTCCGCCAGGTCTGCGGATCGGTGCCGAGGTCGCGGCCGGTCAGTTGCTTGAGCACCTGCACGGCACGGGTCTGGACCGCCGGGTCGGGGTCGTCGAGGGCGGTGACGACCACCGGGATCGCTGCCTTGTCCTTCAATGCTCCCAGGGCCCGCAGGGCGCGGAGCCGGACGCCGAGGTCCTCATCCTCGCGATACCGCTGGGAGAGCACCTGCAGGGCGTCCTCGCCGCCGCGCCGCATCCAGGCGTTGCAGGCTGCCATCCGCACCTGAGCGTCGGGGTCGACGACGGCTCCCCGGCAGATTGCGACGGCGGACGGAGTCTGCAGTCCGGCCGCGGTCTCGACGATCAGGCTACGGATGGCGGGATCATGCTCGGCGACGACGGCGGCCGCAAGACGCCGGGTAAATTCCTCCTGTTGGGCGATCGACGCGGAGCGGGCAGCGGGCGCTTCGGCGACGCTCGCGGCCCGACGCCGATCGGAGGAGGGTGCCGCGCCGGAACGATCGGTGGCCGGCGCTTGGGAATCCGGGGGCAGCGGCGCGGGAAGCTGGGCCGATTGCTGATTTGAATCGGACGACGGATCTGCGTCGCGTTTCGGCGACTCTTCGTCGATCGCCGGCACCAGGGACGCCGGCGGTTTCGCCGGCATCGGCGTTGCAGGCTGTGATCGAGATGGCGGCGCCGGCATCGGCCAACGGCGCCATTGTGTGCCGTAGAATCCGAATTCGGCGGGGCGGACGGGGCAGTGCGGGCAGCATGCTTTGCCGCCGCAGCCCTTGCCGCCGCAGTGGTGACCCTTGCAGTCTTGGCCCCGGCAGTCGGCTGCCGCGGTGCGGGGCGGCGACGAACACGTCGTGGCGGCCACGCACAGCAAGGCAATGAAGACGTGCAGGTGGCGACTGCCGGCCGCGTGGACGAGGGGAGGGACTCGCATGGTGTTTCCGTGGGGAAGTCAGCGGAGGAAATAGCGGATGGCCCCGGTCCGCACCAGACCAAAATCCCCTCCGCCGAGTGGGTTGCCGGGGCCGGTCAGCCTGGGGGTTTGGGGTAGTCGCGGAGTGTGTTGGCCCGGGCCTCGATCGGGTCGATAGGCCGCAGTCGGTTGGCCGCGGCCGGAGGCACGATCGCGAAGTGTCGTGCGCCGGTCAGCGTGTCGACGATCGCGCGGCAGAAGCCGGGACACGTCACCCAGAGCGCCGCGTCATGGCGACGCAGGTCGACCGGCACCGAATAACTCCGCAGCGTCTTCCGCCGCGCCTTGACGTATTGCGGGGCAAACGAGATCGCGAGTTCGCGCAAAGACCGATGGATCGGATCGCGATAGCGGAGGAACGGGCTGTTGCTCTTGGAGATCGCCCCCCACAGGCCGTTCCGCCGGAAGACGGCGATCACGTGATCCACGTCGCCGCGGGCGGCGCCGAGATCGACGAGCAGCGGGGGCTCACCGGCAAGCCACAGGGCACAGGCCGCGACGAGGGCTCCTTCGATGCAGTGCGCGGACCCGCGGGCCAGGGTCTGCACCACGGAATCCGCCGTCGGACCGTCTGTCTCGTAATTCCAGGCGAGAGCGTTGACGAAATCCTGGATGCGTTCCGCGGTCTTCAATGCGGTGAGTCGGGCCGCCTGATCGGGGGAGAGGCCGAGGCGAATTCCACGACGGGTGCCGGAAGCGACGGTCGACATCTGGGGCGTGAAACTGCTGTCGGGGGGCACGGCCGTCGGGGGGAACTGGCGACGCCGCCGCACGATACCGGACCGGAATAAAAAAGCCAAAAGAACGGCTGCGGTCGTGGGCGGATACCGAAACCTGGCCGCGGGGGGGACAATCTGTAGAATTCGTTTGCTGCGATCGTGCGTTCAACCGGCAGGAGGAGGTCGTTCGCCATGCGTCGTCTTCGTCTCACGTTCGCCGCGGTCGCCGCGACCGCAGCCTTGCTCGTTTGCCAGGAGGTCGAGGCGGGCCGGTTCTGGTGCCGTGGCCCGTTGATCGCGCCGACTTGGAACTGCGGCACGGTGGGGTATTCGTTCACCTCGGCCCGCTGGGGCCGGAGTTGGGGCTGCGGTTGGGGCCGGGGGCAGCGAACATTTCACGAGGGCTGGTGCGGGCCGAGTTGGTGCGGCCCCACATGGTGCCACGGTCCGCGCTGGTGCGGCGGTTGGTGGGGCGCGACCACGTGGCGAGCGGTCGATTCCGTGTGTCTCTCCGTTCCTGCAGGTGGTGGTGCGACGTTCTTCTCCGGTGCGGTGGTGCCTGCACCTGCGTGGGGATGCGGCTGGGGATGGGGCTATCCGACCAATTGGCTGCCCGGGTGGCAGGCTGGTCCTGGGGGAGCTTTCTGGACGCCGTACGCGGTTCCGTTGCCAGCCGGAGTCGGGCCGCAGTTCGGGCCGGCGGGAGTGATGCCCTTCCTGGGGCTCTCGGCCTCGACGACCCGTCGGCCGGGGGCCGCTCGTGGCGTGGTGCGGCCCGGCCTTGCGAGTTCCGCACGGCCGGTGATCGCGGCGGCTCCGCGGGCCGTGGGTCGGGCGCTGGCGTTGCGGTCGAGCAGCACCGCCGCGCGGCTGCGGGCCGCCGGGCTCGTGGCGATCGGCGACCGGCACCTCCGCGCGGCGGATCGAGATGCAGCCCGGATGCGGCTGGCCGCCGATGCCTATCGCCGCGCTGCATCCATCGCCCAGGATCAGCCCGACATCCACGTGCGGCATGCGTTGGCACTCGTCGCCATGGGTAGCGAGGGGCCGGCCCAAGAGGCGCTCTCGCGGGCCGTCGCGGTCGATGGCCGGCTGGCTCCGACTCCGGAGCAACGCGGCGAAGGCCGCGCTGACGCGGTCTTCGGCGCTCGTCCCGCTGGCGAACCGGCGCCGCTGGCAGCCCGGGGGGCGGCCATCCTGCGTGAGATCGGCGGACCAGACGCGCCTGCCGCCCCCGGCGTGTCGCGGCTGGCCGAGATGTGGGCTCGACGCTGGCAGGCTCCCGACGCGGCGATGGCGGCGATCCGCTGAACCGGGGCCGCCGCCCGCGGTCGCCTCGTCAGCCGGCTGAATCGGGGTATCCTTGTCCGGCATGCCTGCCGCCCCGCCCCTTTGCGAACGCATCGACCTCGCCGCCCCCGACGGCCGCATGCGGCTCGATGCGCTCCGCGGGCGTCTGGTCTCGCAGGGGGACATGGTCAGCCCGGCGAGCCGGCAGCGGACGATCGACGTCTTCGGCGCGCCGCTCACGCCTCGGCAGGTCGTGGAGAAGATCTGTGCCGAGGTGCGTGACCGTGGCCGCGACGCCCTGCTCGAGTACACGCGGCGGATCGACGGCGTCGAGGTCACGGCCGACGCGCTCGTCGTGCCGGCCGCGACGCTCGCCGCGGCACATCGCGAGGTCGGGGAGGAGTTTCTGGCGGCGGTGCGCCGCATTGCCGCCAACGTCGAGCGGTTTCAGCGCGCCCTCCTCGCCCGCGACGTCGAGGTGCCCTTGGCCGGCGGGGGCGTCCTCCGCCAACGATACGTGCCGCTCGACCGGGTCGGCGTCTGCGTGCCCGGCGGCGCGGCGGCCTATCCGTCGACGCTGCTCATGACCGTCGTGCCGGCCCGGGTCGCCGGCGTGCGGGAAGTTGTCGTCGTCGCTCCGCCCACGAAGTTCGGTGCCGAGAACGGGCACGTGCTCGCCACCTGCCACGAGTTGGGTGTGACGACGGTGGTCAGGGCCGGAGGCGCCCAGGCCGTGGCGGCACTGGCATATGGCGTCGCCGGCCTGCGCCGGGTCGACAAGATCGTCGGACCGGGGAACCTGTTCGTGGCCCTGGCGAAGGAACACGTCTTCGGCGACGTCTCCATCGACTCGATCGCGGGACCGAGCGAGATCGTGATCGTGGCCGACGAGGCGGGGCACCCCGAATACATCGCGGCCGACATGCTCGCCCAGGCGGAGCACTCCCCTGGCTCGGCGATCCTCGTGACCGCCAGCCGGGAGCTTGCCGCAGCCGTCGGTGCCGCGGTCGAACGGCGGGTGGCGGTGCTGGAGCGAAGCGACCTGACACGCGACAGCCTCGCCCGCTTCGGCGGCATCGTGATCGCGCGAAGCGATGCCGAGGCGGCGGCCGTCGCCGACGAACTCGCCCCCGAGCATCTGTCGATCGACACCCGCGATCCGGAGGCCACGCTGGCATCGATCCGGCACGCCGGCGCCGTGTTCCTCGGCCCGTACAGCCCGGTGGCGGCGGGCGACTACGCAGCCGGTCCGTCGCACGTGCTCCCGACCGGGGGCACCGCCCGGTTCGCCGCCGGACTGTCGGCCAACGAATTTCTCCGCGGTGGGAGCGTGATCAAACTCGACCGTGCGGACCTCGCCGCGATCGCGGACGACATCCGCACGCTCGCCGACACCGAGGGGCTCACGGCCCATCGGCGCAGCGTCGAGACCCGGCTGTCCTGAAGCAGGCCGGCCATCGGCTCCAGCGGCCCCACCGGTCGGAGGCATGCTCGTCGCCGGCGGACTTTGCCGTCGTGGGCTCCGGCGTGATGGTGCGTCCTGCGCTGCAGGCAAAGTGCACCCCGGGTGCGGGCCATCGTCCCGGGGCCGGTCGTGCCGATCGCACCGCCGGTGACGACTGGACGGCTCGCCGCTGTGGCGTGAGGTAAACTCGCTCGTCATGGCCACCACATCCGCACCCGTTCCCGCCGCCCGCTTCGTCCGGGCCGACGTCGCCACCCTCGCCGGCTACGTGCCGGGCGAGCAGCCGCAGGAAGGGAAGTGGATCAAGCTCAACACCAACGAGAATCCCTACCCGCCGTCGCCGGCGGTGGCCCGGGCGATCGCCGCGGCGGCCGCGGGGCGGAATCTCGCCCGCTACCCCGATCCGCTGGCCACGGTGTTTCGCCGTCGCGCCGCCGAGGTCCTCGGCGTCGATCCGGAGTGGATCATCTGCGGCAATGGCAGCGACGACCTGCTGACGATCATCATGCGGACGTTCGTCGGCGCGGGGGAGTGCGTGCGGATGGCGTCTCCGGGATACATCCTCTACCGGACGCTGGCCGGCATCCAGGCCGCGACGTGCGAGGAGTTTGCCTACGATCGCGACTGGAGGCTCGGAGACGGCTTTGCGGCCCCCGGGCCGGGCTTGCGGCTGGCCCTGCTCGCCAACCCGAACAGTCCGTCGGGTACGCTGCTGGCGCCCGATCGCGTCCGGTCATTCGTCGCCCGTCTCTCCTGCACGCTGGTGGTGGACGAGGCCTACGGCGACTTCGCGGCCACGAACTGTCTCGACCTGGTGCGCGAGGACGAGCGGGCCATCGTGACCCGGTCGTTCAGCAAGTCATACGCGCTGGCAGGCCTGCGGTTCGGCTTCGCCGTCGCCCAGCCGCAGGTCATCGAACAGCTCCGCAAGGTCAAGGACTCCTACAACTGCGACGCCTTGTCGATCGCCCCCGCGACGGCGGCGATACACCACCAGGCCTGGCTGGCGGACAATCGGGCCAAGGTCGTGGCCACGCGGCAAAGGCTCACGGCCGCGCTGCGGACACTCGGCTTCGACGCCGTCGACAGCGAGGCGAACTTCGTCTGGTGCACGCATCCGGAGCGGCCGCACCGGCCGATCTACGAGGCGCTCAAGGCCAACGGCATCCTGATCCGCTTCATGGTCTATCCCGGCTGGGGAGACGGCCTGCGGATCAGCGTCGGCAGCGACGCCGAAATCGACGCCCTGCTCGCCTGCCTGAAGACGATCTGAACCCGGCTGCGCCGCAGCCCGAGCCCGAGGAACGAAGCCCATGTCCCGCTCCACGACGATCACCCGCACGACGGCCGAGACCGACGTCCGCGTCGAGCTCGACCTCGACGGCACGGGGCGGGCCGACATCGCCACCGGAATCGGCTTCTTCGACCACATGCTCACGCTCCTGGCGGGGCACGGGCTCTTCGACCTGCGGGTCGCCTGCCGCGGGGACCTGCACGTCGACGGACACCACACGGTCGAGGACGTGGGTCGCGGTCTCGGGGCCGCGATCGCCGCGGTGCTGGGGGACCGCCGCGGCATCCGCCGCTACGGCCACGCGATCGTGCCGATGGACGAGGCGCTGGCGACGGTGGCCGTCGATCTCGGCGGCCGCACGGCCGTCGTGTTCGCGGTCGAGTTTCCCGTGCCGGTGATCGGCTCGTTCGACGCCCAGCTCGTGGAGGTGTTCTGGGAGAGCGTGGCGGCCACGGCGGGGATGAACTTCCACGCCATCCTCCACCACGGCCGCAACGGCCACCACATCGCCGAGGCGGTGTTCAAGGCCGCGGCCCGCGCCCTCCGTGTCGCCGTCGAGGCCGACCCGCGCCAGCCCGGCATCCCGAGCACCAAGGGCACGCTCACGAGCTCGTGACCGCGGTTCACCTGGCCGCACGGGCGTGCCCGGGGGCTCGAGCCCCGAATGATCCTCGGCGTGCCGATGAACCGCCCCCGAGGAGCCGCTACTCGTTGACGTACGTCTCGAGAAACCGGGCGAGGGAATGGAAGTCGCTGCCGCGTTCCACGTAGCGGACGACCGTCACCAGCGTGTTGGGGTCGACGAGTTCCTCGAAGGGGACGTAGTTCAGGTCGAGCTGCCCCGAGACGCTCACCATCACGCCATCGAGCCCGCGTTCCGCGAGCGCCCGGTAGCCGCCGACGCCGAGCTGGCTGCCGAGCATCACGTCGAAGGCGTGCGGCTTCGCGCACCGCGCCTCGTAGCCGAGCTGCAGGCCGACCACCTTCCGCGACCGGCCCGTCTGCCGCTTGAACTCGTCCCCGACGAGCTTGGCGAACATCTTTCCCAGCTGCACGTGGGAGATCGAAATGTGGCCGTGGTCGTCGCGGGGGATGCCCTCGAGCGCCGAGGCGGGCAGATACTCGGCGAGCCCCTCGGCCATGACGATCACGCCGTACGACTTCCCCTCCTGCTCCTCGCGGACCCGCATCGTCTTCACGATCCGGCCGACGACGGCGTCGATCGCCATCACCGGCTTGACGCGGGTGCGGCCGTCCGCATCGGTGACCGTCTCCTCGCCGCGGTACTTGCCGTGGATGTCCTCGACGCTGATCACGAGGCTGGCCTCGCCCGCGATCGCCGCCCCGTAGGACAGCCAGCCGGCGCTGCGGCCCATCGTCTCGCAGAGGAAATAGGCCCGGCTCGCCTCGGCGTCGTAGAGCAGGTTGCGGATCTCGCCGCCGAGCGTGTCGACCGCCGTGAAGTAGCCGAACGTGAAATCGATCCCCATGTAGTCATTGTCGATCGTCTTGGGCAGGTGCACGACCGGGATGCGCCGGGCATCGGCCGGCAGCCGGTCCTGGAAGAGCTTGAATTTATTGGCCGTCTTGAGCGTGTCGTCGCCGCCGATCGAGATCAGGGCCTCGACGCCGAGCGACCGCAGCCCCTCGTAGGCACTCTTCAGGGGCCGGACCCGCTCCGCGTCGTCGAGGTGGCTGGGGTGCGAGACGTGCGTGCCGGGGTTCGTCCGGGCGGTGCCGATCATGATCCCTTGACCGCTCCGCGTCCGCTTGAGGAACTCGGGCGTGATCTTGATGTAGTCACGGCCCTCGACGAGCGGTTTGGCTGGCGAGTAGTCGGCCAGCGACGAGTAGCCGTGCTTCATGCCGATGACCTCCGTCCCCTCGCGCATGAAGGACGTGGCGGCGGTCGAGATCACGGCGTTGGCGCCGGGGGCCGGCCCGCCGGCGAAGAGGATCGCGATGCGGCGGAAGTGGTGGGCGGCCTTTGGCGGGCGGGAGAGGGATTCGGCCATGGGGCGACGGGACTCCTGAAGGCGTTGGGCAAACGGACCTGAAAGCGTGCGAAAACGTCCTGTTCCGAGGGGGCAGTCGTGAAGCCCACGCCTCCGCCCGGCCAGCGGCCGGTCCCCTGCGGGCCGCCGGGGAAACTTCGCCTCATCCCGCCAGCATCCGCTACACGAACGTGGTGTCGACCTGCGCCTCGTGGAAGGCGGTGTTGGAAAGAACCTCGAGATGCAGCGGAACCGTGGTCTTGATGCCCTCGACCCGCAGTTCCTTGAGGGCGCGGATCATGGTCGCGATCGCCTCCTTGCGGGTCGGCTGGTGGACGATCAATTTGCCGACGAGCGAATCGTAATGCGGTGGCACCGTGTAGCCGGTCGTGGCATGGGAGTCCCAGCGGACGCCGAAGCCGCCCGGTGCGATGATCCGCTCGATGCGACCGGGATTCGGCCGGAAGTTGGCGGCCGGATCCTCGGCGTTGATCCGGCACTCGATCGCGTGGCCGCGGGGGACGATCTCGTCCTGGCGGAGGTCGAGTTTTTCGCCGGCCGCCACGCGGATCTGGGCCTTGAGCAGGTCGATGCCGGTCACCATCTCGCTGACCGGATGCTCCACCTGGATCCTGGCGTTGACCTCGATGAAGTAGAAGTTGTCCTGCTGGTCGACGATGAATTCGACGGTGCCGGCCGAATGGTAGCCGGCCGTCTTCGCCAGACGGACGGCCGCCTCGGCCATTTTCTGCCGCGTGGCCCGTGGCAGGCGGGGGGCAGGGCTTTCCTCGATCAGGGACTGGTGCCGCCGCTGCGTGGAGCAGTCGCCTTCCCAGAGAAGAAAAATGTTGCCGTGCCGGTCGCCGAGAATCTGGACCGCGACGAGCCGCGGCCGCTCGATGTACTTCTCGATGTAGATGCCGGGATTGCCGAAGGCGGCCAGGGCCTCGGCCGATGCCTGTTGCCAGGCGCTGGCCAGGGCGAGGTCGTTGGCCGCCACCCGCATCCCCTTGCCGCCGCCGCCCGCCGTGGCCTTGAGCAGGACCGGGAAGCCGATCGTGCGGGCGATCTCCAACGCCTCGCGCTCGCTGGACAGAAGCCCGTCGCTGCCGGGCACGGTGGGCACGCCGGCCTCGCGGGCCAGGGCGCGGGCCGAGTTCTTGTCGCCGACCCGTTCCATCGCCTCCGGCGTCGGGCCGATGAACTCGATGTTGCAGGAGCGGCAGACTTCGGCGAAGTGGGAGTTCTCCGAGAGGAATCCGTAGCCCGGATGGATGGCCTGCACGTTGCCGATCTCGGCGGCACTGATCACGCGGTCGATCCGCAGGTAACTCTCGGCCGCCCGCGCCGGGCCGACGCAGAACGCCTCGTCGGCGAGTTCCAAATAGGGGGCTCCGCGGTCAGCCTCGCTGAAGATCGCGACCGTTTCGATGCCCAGTTCCCGACAGGCCCGGATCACCCGCAGGGCGATCTCTCCGCGGTTGGCGATGAGAATCCGTTTGAACATGGCGCGGGATTCAGGCCTCGGGATCGACCTTGATGAGCGGCTGGCCAAACTCGATCGGGGCCCCGTTCTCGACCAGGATCGCGACCACCTGTCCCGAAACACCGGCCGGAATCTCGTTGAAGACCTTCATCGCCTCGACGATGCAGACGATTTTTTCCGGCCCAATGCGGTCTCCAACCTTTACGAACGGGGCCGAGTCCGGCCCCGATGCCCGGTAGAAAGTGCCCACCATGGGGCTCTTGATGACCAGCAGCCGGGCGTCGCCTTCTGCCCCCTTGGCTGCAGGCTGGCCCTGAGCCTCGGCCGAGGCGGGCCGGGCGGCCACCGGGGCCGCCGGGGCGGAATATGCGACCACCTCCCCGCCGCGGCGAATCCGGACGCGATTGTCGGCCTGTTTCAGGTCGAGTTCCGAGAGATCGTGCTCCTTCATGAGCTCGATCAGCCGGCGGACCTTCTTGACGTCGAACAGGTCACCGGAGTTTTGTGCGGCACACATGGATGTCGTTCGTTCTCCTGCACGGCCGCCTTCCGGACGGTCCGGGGGGAGGGTAGCCCGATGGCGCGGTTCCAGTCAAGGCAGCGGGTTGCGGCAGACCCGGAACGGCCGATCGCCGGTGATTTTCTCGGACGATCGGGTGCCGCGCGCGTCGGCGAGGCGGGCGCTGAGGCGAAACGCACCACGTCGTGGTGCAAGTCACCCCTGGGCTGGAGCGATTCGCTCCGCCGTACGACATGCGTTGCGGACGTCACCGAGCCGCCTCGATTTGGCTTGGGCTGGGCATTTGACGCATTCGGCACCGCGTTCGCGCACGTTGTTCGCTCGGCGCGATCATTTGGCACGGGGCGTGCATTTCGACCGGTTGGGGTTGGCGTCGGGGGGGATCTTTGGACGGCGGGCGGGCTTGCCTGTCGGCCCGTGGTCCGTTCTTCAGGCGGCCATCTCTGGGGTGTGTTGTTTCTCTTCTCTTCTCTCTTCTTTTCTTTTCTGGGGGCCATTCCATGCAGACAGTAGTTGCCTTGCGCACGCCGCCAACGGTGGGGTTGGGCGCGGAAACGGAGGTACCGAAGGTGCTCGTCGTCGATCCCAAGTACGAGGCCTACCGCGACCTGGCCGGCGCCGCCCGCCGGGGGGACGTGTTGGTCCACTTTCGCTCGTCAGGACAGGCCGCCCGGGCCCTCATGAAGCGGGTTTGGTTCGACGTGTGCATCGTCGGCGAAGAACTCGACGACATGGCGGGCGAGGACTTTCTCGAACTGCTCCGTTTCGCAGCGGAAAAACCGTGCGGCGACGTGGTCGCGTCCACTGCGGCCCCCGTCGCGGTCGGGCATGCGCTGGCCGCGATCGAGTCGTCGCGGGTCAGCACTGGCGGTGAGCATCGGTCCGCGATCCCGTCTGGACTGAACCGGGTGTCCGAGAGCCTCGTCCTGAGCGCTGTAGCGGCGGTTGCAACCATGGGAGTCTTGCTGACACGGTGAGCGACGCGACGGTATCCGGGCGGCCGACGTGGCCATCGGCCGCCCGGAGACGTCGGCGCTGCAGCCGCGGGGCGGGCGGTCTGTGGGAGCGGCCGCGGGGCTGCGGTACGATCACGGGACGTCAGGTTTTCATCGAAGCCGTGAGCCGATTGCCGTGCCCGAGCCAGCGATTCCCGCCGACCTGCCCCGGCTTGCACCACGCGACCGCGACGCGAGCAAGCAGGATTTCGGCCGCGTCTTGGTCGTCGGCGGAGCGGCCGGCATGGCGGGGGCGCCGGCGCTGGCGGCGCTGGCCGCCCTGCGCAGCGGGGCGGGGCTCGTCGAACTGATCGTTCCGGAGAGCGTGGTCGGCATCGCGGCCGGATTCGATCCCTGCGTCATGACGCACGGACTGCCGGCCGAGGGAGGCGGCTTTGCCACGACCGCAGCCGACCTGATCCGGGAACGAACGGACCGGGCTGATGCGGTGGTGGTGGGCCCGGGCATCGGCCGGTCGTTGCCCGTCGCGCAGCTCGTCCGCTGCATGTGGCGGGACCTGCGCTGCCCGGCCGTCTTCGATGCCGACGGCCTCTGGGCCCTGTCCCGGTCGGCCGACGCGTCGCGTGCCCGGCACGCCGGTCCACGGGTCCTGACGCCGCACGCCGGCGAGATGCTTCGGCTGATCGGCCACGATCCGACGGTCTCTCAGCCCGGCGGTCGGCCGTGGCTGGAGGAGCAGACGCGGCGGCTCGCTGCCGCGATCGACGCCGTCGTCGTGCTCAAGGGGGCGGGGACGCTGGTCGTCGCGCCCGACGGGGAGTGGCGAAACGACACCGGCAATCCCGGCATGGCGACCGCCGGCACGGGCGACGTGCTCGCGGGCACCCTGGCGGCGCTGCTCGCCCAGGGACTTTCCCCGTCCGCCGCGGCCCGGCTCGGGGCCTGGGTGCACGGCCATGCCGGCGATGCCGCGGCCGCCGCCCTCGGGCAGACGTCGGTCACCGCCCGGGACGTGCTCGACCGGCTGCACGTCGGCTTCATGGCGGCCGGCTGTCCGTGACGGCCTCCCGCTCAAGACCGCTTCCGCGCCGCCAGCGCCGCGAGCCGGGTGACCTCGGCCACGCCGTCGTCCCGCGCGATCCAGAGCCGCCGGGCCGGGCCGCAGGCCACGCGACGACCGCCGGTGAACGAGCCGAAGGCGGGGAGGACGAGGGCCGGCCCATCGGCCACGAAGCAGCGATCGGCGATCCGCCCGCCCGCCGGACCGCGGATCGAGACCGTCGGATGGAGATGGCCCGCGACGACGAACCGATCGTGTCCTCCCGCCGCCGGCGTTGTCGCCGGATCGTGGACGAAGTGAAACGGCGGCTCTTCGAGCACCGGCACGCAACCGTCGATGCCGAGCGTCGCCGGCAGTCTCCCGAGCGCGCGGTCGTGGTTGCCGAGCACGAGGATCGTTTCCGTCGCACCCAGGCGGCACCGCAGGGCCGTGAATTCGGTGAACACGGCCTCCGTGCATCCGCTCCGGGCGTGAAACAGGTCACCGAGGATCAGCAGCCGGCGGGCGGCGGTCGCGCGGACGAGGCGTTCCAGCCTGGCGAGGTCGGCCTGGGCGGTTCCCTCGGGCACGGGGATTCCGGCCCGCCGAAACGTCGCCGCCTTGCCGAGGTGCAGGTCGGCGACGAGCAGCGTCGCGGTCGCGGGGAGGAAGGCGGCCCGGCCCGGGAGGATCGCGATGTCGGCTGCTGCGGTCGCGGCGGCGACCGGCTCGGCGACGACGATCTGCATGCGTTGCTCCATTCGCTTCCGGCGCGGGTCAGGCTTCGCTGCCGGCGGCCTGCTCCAGATCGCGGGCCATGTCGGCGATCTGGGCCAGCCAGTCCTTCGTGGTGAGCCGCGACTGCACGAACTCCGCCCAGATCGGGAACGCCAGCGGCGACAGTCGCGGCGTCTCCACGATCTTGATCTCCTTGCGGGCCAGCGATTCGAGCGTTTCGTGAAGGCGGCGATACTCGAACTGCCGTTCCAGCACCTCGCGGCGGGCCTGGACGAGGAGCATGTTGCCGGCGTCATGCTCCGCGAGGACGTCGAAGATCAGTCCGGCCGAAGCCTGCGTCTGCCGGTCGTTGCCGCGGCCTCCGGACACGAGTCCGGCCACGCGGGCGATCTCGCGAAAATGACGTCGTGCCATCTCGGTGCCGTTCAGGCAGGCGAGGAGGTCGTCGAGCAGGCCGGCGGGCGTGAGCAGCCGGCGCCACGTCCGCGCGTCCGTCGGAAAGCCGTCGCGGCCCGCCAGTTCGAAGCCCCAGTCGTTGACCGCCATCGTCACGGTCGTCGGCCGGCTGCGGGCGATCCGCCAGGCGACGAGGGCCGCGAGCCCCTCGTGCACCAGCCGGCCGGCGAACGGAAACAGGAAGCAGTGGACGCCGTCGCGGCCCTGCCAGCGTTCCACGAGGAGCGTGTCGGCGTCGGGCAGCCGGCTCCACTGGGCCTGCACCCGGAGCAACGGCAGCACGGCGGCCACCTCCCGCGGCGCCTGCCTACCGGCGCCGGGCCGCACCCCTTCGGCCACGAGGTCGAGCACGGCCGACGAGAGCAGCGTCGAGAGGGGCATGCGGCCGCCGTTCCAGCGCGGCACCTGCAGGGCCGGGTTGCCCCGTGCCCGCTTGACCCAGGCGGTGAGGCCGTCGAAGCGGAAGAGCACGAGCGGTTTGCCCGCGAAGAGAAAGCGGTCGCCGGCGGCGAGCCGCGACACGAACGACTCCTCCACGGTGCCGAGCCGGCCGCCGCGGACCCACTTCACTTCCACGGTGGCGTCGCCCGTGATCGTGCCGATCCCCTGCCGGTGCCGGCGGGCGATCGCCTTGCTGGCGACGTACCAGCGGCCGAACCGCTCCTTGATCCGGGCGTAGTCGGGGTAGGCCGAAAGGGCCGGCCCGCCGCGGGCCGCGAAGTCGACCGCCCAACGCCACGACGCCTCGTCGAGATCGGCGAAGGCCCGCGTGCCGCCGATCTCCGCCCGCAGGTCCGCCTCACGAAAGCCGCCGCTGCAGGCGACCGTGACGATGTGCTGCGCGAGGCAGTCGAGGGGCGCCGTGAGCGGTGGCCGGGCCTCGACGGTGCCCGCCGCGGCGGCCCGCCGTGCCGCCGCGCACTCGATCAGTTCCAGGGCGTGGGTGGGAACGCAGACCAGCCGTCCCACGGCGCCGGGCGCGTGGCCGCTGCGGCCGGCCCGTTGCAGCAGGCGGGCGATGCCCTTGGGGCTGCCGATCTGCATGACCTGCTCGACCGGTCAGAAATCAACGCCCAGGTCGAGGCTCGACGTGGCGACCACGCACCGCAGCCGACCCCGCCGCAGTCCCTCCTCGGCCCGCGTCCGCAGGTCGCGGTCGACCGATCCGTGGTGCAGCGCGAGCGACCGGCGCCATGCGGGCCGCGCGGTCGCGATCGCTTCGAACCAGCGTTCCGCCTGGGAGCGGGTGTTGGTGAACACGAGCGTCGTCGCGGCTCGCTCGATGGCCGCGACGACCTGTGGCAGGAGCCGCATCCCCATGTGGCCGGCCCAGGGGAACCGCTCCATCGGCGTGGGGATGAGCGTCTCGATTTCGAGCCGGCGCGGCACGTGGGCCGAGATCAGGCGGGTTCGTTCGGCCGCGGCCGGGCCGACGAGCGCGGCGCGGGCGTCATCGAGGTTGGCCAGCGTGGCCGACAGCCCCCAGGTCACGAGGCCGGGCCGCAGCGCCCGGAGCCTGGCGAGGGCCAGTTCCGTCTGCACGCCGCGCTTCGTGGACAGGAGTTCGTGCCACTCGTCCACGATGACGGTCTGCAGGTCGGCGAAGATGTCGTGCGCATCGTCGAGCGAGAGCAGGATCGAGAGCGACTCGGGCGTGGTGACGAGAGCCGCCGGCCAGCGGGCGCGGAGCCGGCGCCGGTCGGCGGCCGAGGAGTCGCCGGTGCGGATGCCGACGTCGAGGTCGCCGGCGACGCGGCCCGATCCTCCGAGCGGGGCGGTGAGCGCCAGGGCCGTGTCGGCGGCGAGTGCCCGGAGCGGCGTCACCCAGACGACGAGCGGACCGCGCCGCGCGGCGGCCTCGACCCCGATTGATTCGGCGCGGGCAATCGCCCCCAGCCACACGGCGAGCGTCTTCCCCGCGCCGGTCGGGGCATGGAGCAGGCCGCTGTCCCCCGCGGCGGCGGCCTGCCAGACCTGCTCCTGGAACGGAAACACCTGCCACCCGCGGGCGGAGAACCAGGCACGGAAACGGTCGATTGCCGTGCCGCCGCCGGCCCG
Organism: Planctomycetia bacterium; assembly: GCA_046339335.1. Classification (GTDB taxonomy): domain Bacteria; phylum Planctomycetota; class Planctomycetia; order Pirellulales; family UBA1268; genus QWPN01. Next base: position 25,328 of record JBKDUV010000196.1, read on the forward strand.
CTGACGGCGGGCCGAAGCCGTCCGGATCGGCGCTCGACGCTGAATTTTGGCTGCGTTCTTCACCCGACGCCCCGCGTCCGGCCGAATCTGGCCGAATCAGGTTCGGCCGAAATGTGGACTGCCGGCGAACCCTCAATTACGGTGCATCGTATAGGCACCGCCCTCCGGAGCGACCCCGCATGCCAAAGCCCGCCCCTTCGCCACGTCCCGCTGGTGGCCGCAGCACGCCTTCCCGCCGCAGTCCGCGGGCTTCCCGGTGGCCGCGGCTCGACGGCATCGAGCGGCTCGAGTCGCGGACCGTGATGGCTGCCGACACGCCGGTTCCGTTTGCCCCCGGCCCGGCTTCCGTCGTCGTGGTCACGAACGACGTCGGCTGGGAGAGTACGCCGCTGGTGCGGGTCGTCGATGCGACGAGCGGTGCCGAACTGGCCCGGTTCCAGCCGTACCCGAGCGGGTTTCGCGGTGGCGTGCGGGCGGCGCTTGGGGATTTCGACGGCAACGGCACCCAGGAGATCGCCGTCGCGCCGGGCGTGGGCGTGGCCGGGGAGGTCCGGGTCTTCACGGCCACCGGGGTCGAACTGCCGGCATACCGGATGGCGCCTTTTGCGACGAGCTGGCGCGGCGGTCTCGACATCGCCGCCGGCGACTTCGACGGCGACGGCCGCTACGACCTGGCGGCGGCCAAGGCGACCGGCGACGGCGAAATTCGCCTGTTCCGCGGACGCGCCGGGGGCGGCTTCGAGGCCGCGGCATGGAAGACGCTGCGGCCCTTCGCCGACACCTATCTCGGTGGCGCGAGCGTGGCGGCAGCTGACGTGGGGACGTTCAATGGTGGCACAGTCACCGCCGCCGACCGCCAGGATGGCCGGGCCGAACTGATCGTCGGCAACGGGCCGACCGTGGCGCCGCTGGTGCGCGTCTACGACGTCTCGGCTGCGCCCGTCATCGTCGACACGAAGCGTCCGTTGTCGCCGACATTCATCGGCGGCATCTCGCTGGCAACGGCCCGGGTCAACCTGGACGAGATTCCAGAGATCGTCGTGACCGGGGGGCGTCGCAGCGGTGTGACCGAGGTCATCGACGGCCGGGTCGGCAGCGGTTCGCGGCTTGCCCGCTACGAGGCCTTCGCGGGCCTGGGGCGGTCTGCGCCCGCCGGGTA
>JBKDUV010000197.1:0-5774 GCA_046339335.1 Planctomycetia bacterium
TGATCCAGTGATAGCCGATGTCGCGCCACTTGTTGCCCTGCACATGCCAGCGCCGGATTTCAGCGACCTTTGCCGCAAGCAGCGCGCCTTGCATCCATTCGGGCCGTGTGGCCGAGCAGTGCACCACGATCTCATCGACCGCATAGCGCGCGCTGCCCTGATAGAGCTGCGGTTTCGATTGGCTCATGATTGTCCCCTCAGGCGGCCTTCGACCGCACGCGCGACGATTTCTCGCCAAGTTGAACGTCAAGCCGCTCGCACAGACCCCAAGTCGACGAGAAGCGCGCAATCCACTGCTTGGGCGGCTCTACGGCCGAGCGCAGGCCCGCGCCGTATTCCGACAGCCCCACGACTGACCCGTTGCACAGGATGCCCGGTGGAGCCGCGCTCGTGTGGTAGTGCCCCATCAGGATCAGATCGACGGCCCGGCCCACGCTATGGGCCTGCAAGCGGACCTTGTTGCCGCCCCGGATGATCGGCAGGACCGGCCCCGCAAAGCCCTGCCCGCCGCCCGTGCCGATCCTGTCGCCGTGCGTGACAAGAAGCGTCCGTCCGTACAGAGGAACGGTGACATCGATGCCGGTCGCGATGCTCCACGACACGCGCGGCTCGAGACGGAGCCGGTCGCGCAGCATGTCGGCGGCCATGATATCGTAGGACAGGCGCGCCGCGAGCTTGGCCGTTGGCTTGGGCGTCTGCCGCCCGTGGTTGCCGGGCACCGCCACGACATGGACATGCTTGTAATGCTTCAGCAGGAGTTCAATCCCCGCCGAGTAGATTTCGATGACGAGCTTGACCTGCTCGTTGCTGACCAGCGAATTGGTCCGCGAAAGCTCCTCGTGAATGTCGCCAGAGATCAGGTCTCCGCACATCGTCAGAAGGACGCCGTCGCAGACGGTGTCATGCATCCATCGCCCGCCGACCGTGCAGGCCGCCGAAAACAGCCGGTGCATCCGCTCCCGCGCAATGTCGGGGTCATAGGCGTTGATGCCCTGTATCTCGTCGGCTTCGACCCTCTCGCCTGCATGCAGGTCCGACGTGTGAAGGATCAGCACAGAATGGCTCTTTCCCGCGCTTGGGGCCGCTTGCCACTCGGGGGGCGTCGGTCTGACGGCCTCGCGGACACCCGCCAGTTCCTCGGCCAGGTGCGTGGCAGCATCAAGCTCCTTGGCCAGCGCGGCGGCGCGGCGCTTGTAGAAGTCCAGATCGCGCTGCTCGCGCGCCGTCATCACCGGGGCGGGCTCGGGGTTCGCCGCCTGCCCCTCATGGCTGTAGAGCCATTGCGAGAGCGTGCCGGGGCGCAGCCCAAGTGCGCGGGCCGCGCTCGCATCCGGCAATTTCTTAGCGCGCGCCTCGTGAACCGCAGCCATCCGGCGCGCGGCTTCCTCAGGCGATATCGGCTTCATGATCCGACGATGACCGACCGTGCGTATTGCCAGATGGCAAAGACGGTCCCGCCCATGATCGAGAGCAAGGTCAGCATCCCGAGCGCCATCATCCTGATATTCGTGAATTGCTGCGTGACCGGCTTCATCTCGGCCACGTCATCCATCACCGAAGTCATGTCGCGTTGCAGGTGGAACAGCTTCTTGCCGAGGCTCTCATTCTCGGCAACCAGCTTCTCCAGTGTTTTCGCCTGCGCCTCCATCAAGGTCTCCAGTCGCGCGAGCGACTCGGCCTGACTAGCCATCCTTGCCTCCTTGACTGGTATCGGCCGCGAACCGCGCGACCTTGCGGCCTTCCTCGATTTCGGCAGGCACAGGGATGCCTGTTTCTGCCGCCCTCACGACATACCAATCGGTCGCGTCCAGATAGGCGCGGGCGCGGGCAGCCGCGTCTGCGGCCTCGCGCATGGCTCTCGTCTGCCGCTGGGTCCAGTCAACCATGCTCATCCCCATTCGGCGGCACTGCGACCGGGCCTGCTCCCGTGACAACGACGGGGGCGGGGAACCTCGCCGCCTCTGTCGCGGCAGGCCGGATCGGAAACAGCAGCCGAATGTAGATTCCGGTTCCGATGCGCCGGATCGTGCCTTCGACATAGGGGCAGTCCGTTGCGGCGGCCGGAAGCTCGTCCCCGTCATTCAGCGGCCCAAGGTCAATGGCCTGCCCGTTGATCGTGATGACCGCATCCGCGACGCTTGCCTGCAACGCCGCCATCGGCCCGACCTGCGGCGACAGCGTGATGTGCCAGGTCAATTGTCCCACCGCCCGAAAGCCATCAGTTCAACCCAGCACACGTCGCCCGCAACCAGCGCAGAGGTCTTGTCACGCAGGATGATGGAGACGCTGTTTTGTAGGCCCTGAGAGTTTGTGAATGGCTGAATGTCGGCCAGCCGGGCATTGCTCAGTTGCCCTGTTGCGGCGGCATTGGAATTGTTCTTGTTGCTCAGGGTCACATGAACGCTGCGCCTGTCCAGCCCGGCAGCCCCGAAGGCATGAGGAAAGGTCCATGTTTCTTGCAGGTTCGACGCGGTGCTGTATGACACCGCCATCCGGTGCGTGCAGATCAGCGTGCCGTCGACCGTCTTGTGATAGACCCCGTTGGCATTCGTGGCCGTATCCATCAGCGGGCCGGTCGGAATCCCCAAGACGCGCGTCGGATCGCCGAGCACGTTCCCGCGCCGGTAAAGGCGGCCAAAGACCGAAAGGCCGTCCGTGCCCGAAAACTCGGCCGGCGCAGTCGGAAACACGACAGCGGCAGGGTCCGCCGGGGTGTCGGGGAGGTCCTGAAGCGCCTTCCAGTAGGTCAGCCAATCGGTGAACTGAGTGTCGGTGAAAGGCCGGCCAAACGTCACGAGAGACGCGGTCTCGGCAATCAGCGTGTCCCGCTTGACCCGATATTCCGCCTGCCTCGCCTGATTGACTTCTTCGACCGAAGGCGCGGTGTCAGCAAGCTCGTCGCCGGCGGTCCAGTTATAGTCGTTCGGATTGACCTCCCGAATGGCCAGCGTGGTGGCCAGCGATTTCGTGTCAATCGTGACGGTCCCGATCTCGAACTGCTTGGTCGTGTAGCCGTTCCTCGCCGAAGTCCATTCGATCACGTCCAGCGGCTTCAGCACGATGCCCTCCGGGGGCAGGACGATTGTGTGCCTGCGGTGCCGCTTGGCGTCCTTCATCCAGGCATTCGTGAGTTGCTGGACCTGCTTTGAGTTTGTGACCGCCGCCAACGCCAGATTGGCGACAAGCTCCTCCCCATCGGCGGCAATCGCATCCACATCCCGGCGCTGCGTAGCTTCAACCACCGACCAAAGCTTGTTGGGGTTGACCCACGTTGCACCTACGATGTTGTAACTGTCCTGCGCTCCGGGAAAGGGGTCAAGCTGCGTGGCCTGCGACACCAGAATGTCGTCGTCGGTGATGAAGCGGACGGGCAGCGTCGGCGCACCCACGCGGATATAGACGGTTCCGCCCACATCCGTGATCTCGGCGGAACAGGACCTCTTCAACTCGTCCACAACGTCCGCCGGGCTTTGGCCGCCCGCGTCGCTCCCGCCCGTGAATACCTCATACCCGGCGGTGTAGGTCTTGCGATCACCGACCATCACGTCACAGGCATTCATCGCCGCCGCCCAGGTCGCATAGGGCAGATCGCTGGCGGCATAGCCCCCGCCATAGACATCCCCGCCCGGAAACACGATGCCGCGATACAGGTTGTAGATCATGACGACCGGGTTCTCGGTCCATTCATAATTCGAGGTATCGCCGTAGCGATGAATCCCCGATGCTGTCCCGTTTACAGTGCTGTCCTTGCGCGGGTCATAGAGCTTGATGCCGCGCACCACGAACTTCACATCGGGACGGCCATTCCAGACCTGGGGTGAATCCCGCCAGAGAAAGGTCATTGCGGCATAGGCGACATCGCGCCCGATCATCTGCGCCGTCCAGGGACGCTGCGGATAGCTCCCGTATTTGCTCCGCAGCATCGAATCCGCCGAGGTCTGCGATCCGTCGTAGAACCGGCACCATGCAAAGCCGATGAAATCGCCCTTGTTGACCGTCGGGCCATAGAGCGAGTTAATGGCCTGCGTTGTCCCGTCACCGCCCGTCATGGTCAGCGGGTCCGTCGCCCCCGTGGCAAGCTCGCAGGCCTTGCCGTCGATGATGAGGCTGTCAAGCCCGGTGATCCGAATGTCGGAAAAGTCGATAACGCGGGTGAGGTACCGGGTGTCACCATTGACCCCATGCGACATTTCCGGCGCCGTCAGATTGCCGGCAGTCACATACCGCCCGAGGATGAAGGACGCAGGCGTCTGCTCGCCGGCCGTCAGGGATTGCAGCGTGATGCCGCGCGGACCCTGATTGGCATTCGCCGGCCCCGCAAGAGCCGAGGACAGAGCCGAGAAGGCAAGCCCGACGCCGATCCGGATGAAGGCCGCCGCCGTCGCGCCGACGGTGATGCCGAACGCCTGTAGGCCGGTGATGACAAGGGTCGCAGGATCGGCTGCCGCTGGCGTTGCAACCAGCGTCAGGGCAAGCGCAACCCAAAGGAGCTTCATGTCCGAAACGCCCGATTGATCGCGGTGAACGGCGCAAGGCCGAACCCGTTCTGACCAAAGCAATAGACCTGCGCACCCTGCACGATGCCGAGCGCGGCGTCGCCGATAACCGCTATGTCACCCGGCTGCGCGAACGCAGGCTCGACTTCGGGGAACGTCGCCGCGACAAAGGCGACGTGATCCGCATAGCCCTTTTCGCGCAGACGCCGTTGCCCCTCCGCGATGCTCCGATATCCCCGATGACCGCGCAGATGGTCAACGCCGGTCATCGCCTCCACAGCCCCGGCGGTCCAGATCACGCAGTCCCACGACCCGATCCTGAACTCGCGCCGCCGGTTTTCGCTCAGAAACGCGATCAGCCGATCTCGCCAATCAGGCAGCTTGCGGCTCAATCCTTCAGCCATTTCGTCGTGATCTCTTTTGCGATGGAGCCATACTGCCGGAATTCCTCATTCGCATTCCGCCGCCGAATGCTGGCGTCCGTCTTCTTCAGCCCCGGCCCCGGCAAGGCCATGACGCGCGAGCGCGAGACGATTCCGAATGTCACCGTCTCGGTCCCGCCGCTGGCCGCTGTCGTGATCGGCGACGCATTCAGAAAGCCCCGCCACATCGGCTCTGGCTCGTCGATCAGCGCGTCGGATGCCGGGTCGAAAAGCGCCAGATGCAACTCGACGGGGGCGAGCCGCACGACGAAGCCGCGAACGACATCGGCAACCTCCGGGCTGTTGGCGGCAATCGTGACGTTCTGCGTCCTGACATCGAGGCCGGTCGAATAGCTGATCGGGTCCACATCAAAGCGCGACAGCGCCCCATTATAGACACGCGACTGCCCGGCAATCGTGAAGGTCAGATCGTCCGCACCGGACCAGAGCCCGACAGGCGCCGCCGCCAGCGTGGTCAACTGCTTGGCCCCGATCCACAGGAGCCATCGCGGGGCAACGCCAGACCGGGCCAGCAGATGATTCTGCGCCGCGACAGACCAGGTCATCGAAGCGTCTGTTGCCAGTCGAACGAGAAGGTCACGATGCCGCCGGGCGTGACGGAGGGGGGCTGATAGCTCCCCGGAACGATGGCAGCCTTGCAGCGCGGATTCACAAGTGTGATGTTCACCGGCAGGCTGTATCCGGTCCTGACCGGCGGCGTGATCTCGATATTTCCGATGTTGCCCGACCCATTGGCCGTGCCGGTCGTGACGACGCGGTGCAGCGCGTACCGAAGCGGGCCGGTCAGATATGTCCACGACAGCAGGTCGCCGGGGCGCAGAACATAGCCTGCGGG
>JBKDUV010000198.1:0-13014 GCA_046339335.1 Planctomycetia bacterium
CTGACCCCCGACACTGCGCCGGCCGCCGCGTCGGCGGAGACGGTCGGCCGCGACTCGTAGACGAAGAACACCCCTCCGCGCGGCACGCGGACCTTGCGGACGAGCAGGCCGTTGGGACGGGTCGATTCGTCGAGCAGTTCCCCCACCGGGTCGGGCAGCGACGCGACAGCCTCGACGCCGGCGGCGATCCCCTCGACCCTCTTGGGGTCGAGCAGCAGCCGGTCGACCGCCGCCGGGGAGAGGCCGAAGCCCGGTGCCGCCGCGACGTCGAGGGCGTTGGCGGCGAGGATCGCGGCGGCGTCGGCGCGGATCCGGGCGGCCGCGGCCCGGAGCGCGGCCGCCTTGCGGTCGCCGGGGACGGACGCGAGGTCGATGGCGGCGCGACGCGCTCGCGCGGCGATGCCGCGGCAATGGGAGGCGAGGTCGGCCGGGGAGGGCGCGGGAATGGTCGTGGTTGCGGTCACGGTCAGTGCCATGGAAAGCTCGCGCGGAAAAAACGGCAGTCAGGAAAGAGTGTACCGGATGGGTGCGCGGCCGCCCGGCAGCGATCAGGGGGCGGCGGCGTGGAGTTCCAGGGCCGCACGGACCAGTCCCACGGCGTGGACGCGGACGATCTGCACGCCGAGTGCCGCCAGCCGGCAGGCGGCGCCCGCGGTGCCCGCGTCACGGTCGGTCTCGGTCGCCGGCCGGCCCAGCCGCTGCTCGAGAAGTTTGCCGATGAATCCCTTTCGCGAGTGCCCCACCAGGATCGGCGCACCGAGGTCGAGAAACCGGTCGGCATGGGCGAGGAGCGTGAGGTTGTGGGCATGCGTCTTGCCGAAGCCGATCCCCGGGTCGAGGCAGATTCGCTCCAGCGGGATGCCGGCTGCCAGCAGGGCGTCGCGGCGCATGCGCAGGTAGGCGTGAATCTCGGCGACGACGTCGTCGTAGCGGGGCGCGACCTGCATCGTCGCCGGCGTGCCCTGCATGTGCATCGCGCACACGGCCGCCCCCGATGCGACCGCCACGGCCACCATGTCGGGGTCCCCCTCCAGGCCGGTCACGTCGTTGATGATCTCGGCCCCGGCGGCGACGGCCCGGTCGGCGATCGATGCCTTGGAGGTGTCGATCGACACCGGCACGCCCGCCTCCGCCGCCAGCCGGCGGACCACGTCGCCTACCCGGCGCCACTCCTCGTCCACGTCCACCGGCGCGGAAGAGGGCCGCGTGCTCTCCCCGCCGACGTCGAGGATGTCGGCACCCGCCGCGACGCGCCGCAGGCCGTGGGCCACCGCCGCGTCGGCGTCCGCATGCCGGCCGCCGTCGGAAAAGCTGTCTGGCGTGACATTGACGATCCCCATGACGAGCGGCCGCCGTCGGCTGCCGGGCCGGGTCAGGTCGAGCGTGCGGGTCCGCAGACGCCAGTGATCGGGTGTGGAAACCGGTTCCATGCCGGGAGTGTATCGACCGCGCCGACACGTGTGAAAAGGGGTCCATCGGGCTTTTCCGTGGGTCGGGAGTGTCCCTGCCATGTCACCGGCCGTTCTCTGCGGGCCTTGGGCAGCACGCGCCGGGACGGCGGTTGAAATCCGCAACGGTTCGTTATACTTTCGGAGCCCTCGATCGAGGGGTTGTTGTCGGGCGGCTAAGCGAAAAGACGAGGAGACTTCGGCATGGACAGCGCGGTCGGACTGTTGGCCCGTGGCGGCGGAATCGGGGGCATCGTTCGCTGGTTCATCCAGATCGTCATCTACGACATCTGCGTGACGACGATCGCCGAGGTGCTCGGCGTGAGCCGGCTCGTGGCCCTGTTCATCTTCCTCGGCATACTCCTCGCCATCGGGGCCGGCACCTACCTGCTGCGGAACCGGATGAGCTCGAGGGCGGCCGCCGAGGTCTGACGGCGGCCGGTCGTGAGCGAGACAGGCGACGGCGCGGCGAGCAGGCGGCACGACGTGCTGCACGGCCCGGCGTTCTCCGCCCTCCGCATCGACCTCGCGGCCGGGGAATCGATCCTCGCCCAGCCCGGATCGATGATCGCGATGACGCCGGGATTCACCGTCGACGTGCGGGCCGGCGTCCACATGCAGGGGGGCCGCGGGCTGGTCCGCGGCCTGCGCAGCCTGTTCGGCGGCGAGAGCTTCTTCACGGTCGTCTACACGGCCAAGCGCGACGGCCAGCACATCATGCTCGCGCCGGACCAGATGGGGGAGATTCGTGCCCTGGAGACGACCGCGGCGGAGGGCCTGCTCCTCACCCGCGGCGCGTTCCTGGCCTGCGGTCCCGAGATGGGCTTCGGCCTGCACAACGCCGGCATGCGCGGCCTGCTCGCCACCCGCGGGCTGTTTTTTCTCAAGACGCTCGGCGCGGGGACGATCTTCGTGACGAGCTATGGCGGCCTCGTCGAACAGTCGTTGGCCGTCGGCGAACGCTTCGTGCTCGACAATCGCAACATCGTCGCCTTCAGCGACGGCATGCCGTTCGAGTCGGTGGTGCTGGCCGGCTCGCTCAAGGACTCCGTCCTTTCCGGCGAGGGGTTCGTCGTCCGCTTCACCGGTCCGGGGCGGGTCCTGTACCAGACCCGGGCCCGTCCGGCGCTCGGCCTGCTCCGCGGCCTCGTCCAATCGATCGTCTGACCGTTCCATGACCGAGACTTCCCATGACCGAGACCCCGCTGCCCGCACCCCGCCGACTGGTGACGCCGGATCGTGCCGCGTTGCTCCGCGGCCGGCGTCACGCGACGTGGTGGACGCTGGCCTGGCTCGGCGTCGAGATGCTCGTCGCCTGCGGCTGCCTCGCCTGGGTGGCGGCCCGCGGCGGGCCCGGCGGCCCGCTCGAGGCCGGACTGCTCGTCGCCGTGGCCGTGGGCGGGCTCGTCGACGGGCTGCCCGCGGCCTGGGCCTCGACCCGCACGCGGCTCGGCGCCATCCGCGCCGACGCCCGGTTCGGGCCACATACCCGCGACTCGCTCGTTGCCTGCGTCGACCGGGTCGCCGCGCGGATGGGCATCGCTGTCGTCTGTCCCGTGTACCTCGTCCGCGACAAGGATATCAATGCCGAGGCGGTGCCGGCGAGCCTGCTGCCCGGCTGCGGCAGCCTGGCCGCCGTGCAGCTCAACCGGGCGATCCTCCACCTGCTCGACGAGCGAGAGGTCGAGTACGGCGTCGGCCATGAACTCGCCCACGTCTTCGCCCACCCGCCGCTCGCTCCGCGCTGCCTGCTCGTGCACGCGGTCTTCGCCGCCTCGCTGACCCTGGCCATCGCCGACGTGCTGAGCGGCTCGGAACTGCGGTTCGGTGCCCCGCTGCTCGCCCTCTGGCCGGCCCGCCGGCTCGCCTATGCAACGCCGATGACCGACGTGCGGGCCGTGGAATTCCTCTGTGACGACGCCGCGGCTGCCGTCTTCGGCGTCGACGTCACGGCGCGGACGCAGCTGAAGCTGGCGGCCGAGCAGGAGGTGCGGGCGGCGCTCATGGACCGCGTGCTGGAGGCGCGGCTCGCCGGCAGCGACGTGCCGCTGCCCGCGCTGCTGGCCGCCTACGAAGAGGCGCTCCCCTTCGGCAGTGTGCATGGCACGGAGGCGGAAGCCCGCCTCCGGGCCGGCATCGAGCGGCTCGGCCGGCGGTCCGGCCCGTCGCTGGCCGGGCTCTGGCGGCCCCTGTTCGCGAGCGATGACGTGGACGAGGGGGCGGTCGCCGAGGCCGTGGCGGTCGGCGCGGCGGTCCGGTCCGTGGCCCGGGTGTCCGTGCGGCCGGAGGACGTGCTCGCGGGCCGGGCCACGATCGCGGCCTGCGTCGCGGCGATCGAGTCCGAGCCCACCAGGCTGCTCGTGCAACTTCCCGACGAGATCGACGACCGGGCCGCATCCCACCCGAACTGGTCCCGGCGGCTGCTCTTCCTCTGGCGGTCCCGGTCGGACCGCGCGGGATGACGGCGGTCCCCGCTCACGGCCCGGGGGCCGTCTCCGGCGGCCGCTCGCTCTCACGCCGGATGTGGTCGAGGACGCGGCGGTGGATCCGCTGGATCAGCATGTCCGACCAGAGCGTCCAGTAGGCCTGCGGATAGATTTCGTACTCGTACCAGGTGCTCCCCTCGAGCCGCGTGCGGCCGCCGGGGATCGTGATCAGGCGGAACTCCCCGCGCCGGCAGCGGAGGTAGCCGTCGAGGTGCGGCGGATGGATGTGGCGGTAGGGGCTCAGTTCGTGCATCGGTGGCGGCTGCGACGCGACGTCGAAGGCCAGGCGGCGGCCCGGTTCCCAGGCCGTGATCGGCTCGATGAACGGCCCCGTGGAAAACTCGCAGCGCCGGACCGCGCCCACGCCGGAGCCGTCGATCGTCGCCCGCAGCGGATAGGCGATTCCCAGCCGGAAGTACCAGGCGGGGGGCGCGGTGAGCGTCGAAAAGCCGACCACGTGCGGCCAGACGGCCTCGGGCGTGGCGTCGATCTCGATCGCCGTCCGTACCTCGTAGGTCGGCACGGTGCGGACCAGCCGCTCGGCACCCATGAGGAGCGGGAGCATGACCAGCGGCGCCACGATCGTCGCGGGGCGGTCGGGGCCGAGGCGGGCGATGGCATGGCCGACGAGGCCGCCGACGATGCCCATGGCCCCCGCGATCGGGTAGAGCATGACGAGGCAGACGATTCCCTCGAACGCGAGCAGGATGAGAAAGCCGCCGCACAACAGCAGCGCCGCCTGTGCGACCACGAGGCTGCGGCCGAGCGATCTCCGCGCCGATCGGTTGTCGACGTAGGCGGCGATCGCGGCGACGACGAGCGGCGTCCCCATGAACAGCCCCGCGCCATAGTCGCGCAGGCCGTAGACGCTCAGCGCCAGCATCGCCAGGCCGAACGTGGACCCGAGTGCCATGCCGGCGAGCATGCTGCGAATCGGGTCGACTCCCCGGGTGGCCTCCTCCGGGCTGCGGACCACCGGCCACGGCCGCTTCGGCGACAGGCAGAGCACGATCATGATCAGGAAGTTGATGCCGGGCGCGAACATCCACAGGCCCGGCCAGGGGCCGAGTCCGGCGTCGACCGCGCGGCGGACGCTCATCGTCGTGGCGATGCACAGGAAGGGGAGCGACCAGACCACGACCGCCCAGCCCAGCCAGCCGGGGGCGGGCGGATCGAAATATTTTCCGCGGACGCTGAGGAGCGGATTGAGGAAATCGAGCGGCTGGTAAAAGCGGTCGGTCGCGAGCCAGATCACGGCCGCCTCGACCAGGTACTTGAGGGCCATGAGCGTGCAGCCGATCTCCGCGTAGGCACGGCGACCGAGCGGCTCCTCGAGGCGGAAGACGTCCGCGATCCGGCCGCTGCCGCCGGTCACCATGGCTCCTCCATCAGGCCCACGATCTGCTGTGCGAGCTTGACGATCGCCTCCTGCTGCGTGCTCGCCACCGACCGGCCGAACTCGGGGACGAGGGCCGCCGCCTGGCCGACGTCGACCGTCGCCGCCGGCAGCGGCACCTCGCCGGAGGCGATCACGGTGCCGCCGCGGTCGGCCCAGGTAACGAGCGTCTGGTAGTTGAACTCCACCATCCGCGACTGGTCGGTCGGGCTTTCGACCACCATCCGCTTGACGTCGGCGACGATCCGGCCGGTGAGCACGCTGTCGGCTCCCGCGGCCGAGCCGACGACCTTGAACGGGGTCCGCTTCTCGATCTCCTTGCAGACCGCCTCCGTGAGCCGCTCGCCGATGTCGATGGCGGGCGTGGTGCGGTAGCTGTCGCACTGGATGATCGGCACGTAGACGGTGCGGACGTTCGGCGCGTAGAGCGTGTTGTTGCCGAACCGGTAGCCGGCGCAGCCGGCGGCGGCCGGACAGGCGGCCAGGGCGAAGAGCCAGGGCAGCCAGCGGATGGAACGGTGAGCCATGCGAAGGTCCCTCGCGGCGGCGCGGAATCAGCGGCGTTGCGGGGCGGCGCCGGAAGGGTCGCCGCGGGCGATCATGGCGTCGGCCTCGGCCATGGCGTCGAGTTGGGCGTCCTTGAGCCTGTCGGGATTGAGCACGCGGGTGAGCAGCGGGAAGGGATCGTCCGAGACGTCCTCGAGGTCGTGGATCTCGGCGTACTTCCGCCGTGCCTCCATGGCGAGCTGCGTCTTCGGATAGTCGCGCTCGATCATCGCATAGTAGATCCGTGCGGCGGTGTAGTGCCGGCCCTTGGCGTAGAACTCCGCCCGCTCCCAGTGCCGCCGGGCCAGTTGCGCGGCGATCTCGGCCCGCGTCGTCCGCACCCGCCCCTCGTCGTCGCGGCCGAGCTGGTCGGGGAACTGCACCAGCGTCTGGTCGGCGAGGATTTCCGCCTCCTCGAGGATGCTTCCCTCGTACTGCGGGCCCTGGTAGGCCTGCAGTTTCGCCTGCAGGCCGAAGAGGTGGGCGGGGAGAAGGAATTCGCTGTCGGGATACTCGTTCCGCAGCAGGGTGTAGTGGTAGTCGGCGTCGAGCCATTGGCGATCGAGGAAGTGGGCGTTTGCCTGGGCGATCACGCTGTCGTCGGCCAGCGGCCCGCGCGGGTCGTTGATCCGCACGTGGTCGAAGGCCTTGAGGGCCCGGCCCCGGGTGTCGAAGATCGGCCGGCTGCGGTCGAAGAGATTGGGGGCGATCGTCAGGTAGTTGTGCTTCTGGTCGAGTGCGATCCAGTACTGGCCGATGACGAACTGTCGCTGGGCGACGCGGTCGAGATAGCGGGTGTTGGCGTACTTCTTCACCAGTTCGTCGTACTGGTCCTCGGCCTTGGGGTACTGGTCGGTGAAGAACAGGCATTCGGCGAGCTGCCACATCGCCTCTTCCTCGATCAGCGAATCGGGCCAGCGGTCGATGGCCTGCTTGTACTTCGGGATCGCGTCGCGGTAGCGGCCCTCGTGAAACAGCGCGTCGGCCCCGGCGAGGGCCGTGCGGGCGACCGGCTCGTTCGGGCCGCGGCCGACCATCTTCTTCCAGCGTCGCCTGACTTTGTCCCCCTTGAAGTAATCCCAGCCGAACTCCTCCTCGGGGGACAGTTCCGACGAAATCACCGAGGAATCATCGGCAGCCTTGGCCTCCTTGACCTGCTTCTCGAGCCAGGGCATGGCCGGCATCTGGATCGTGGCGCAGCCCGCGCAGGCGAGCAGGCAGGCGGCGATCGTCGGCCCGACCAGGCCAGCGCACGGAACGGGGGATGGAGAACGCTGGGTAGTCATGCAGACGTCGGGTCCGCGGCGCCACGGGAGCCTGGATCCGTCCGGCGCCGTTCCGGTCGGGGTTGCAGTCGCCCGGCGACCCGCGGAGGGCGGCCGAGCAGGTGGGCGAGATAGGTGGTCATGACGGCCCGGACCTCCCCCGCGGTCGCCGCGGGCCAGACGGAGGCCGCGCGGTGGAACTCGGCGGCCGACAGCCCGCGCAACGCGTCGACGGCGGCGGCGGAGACTGAAACCACGGCCCGCTTGCCGCTGCGGCAGCGTCCGCAGACCGTTCCCCCGGCGAGCATCGCGACCGCGATGCGGCCCGCGGCGGGCAATGGTCCGCCACACTCGGCGCAGGCGAACAACGCCGGTCCGTTGCCGATGCCCCGGAGGATGGCCAGTTCGCAGTGCACGATCCGCGGCTGGATCCAGGCCGCGTCTGCCGCTGCGGCTGACAAGTCCCGGAGAGTCGCGTGTGCGGCATCGAACAACTCCGGGATCGGGTCGGCATCGGCAGTCAGCGAGTCGAGCAGGTCGGCCACGTGCATTCCGCCGAGGAAGGCCAGAAAACTGCTCCCGATGCGGAACCTGTGCTCGAGGCAGGCCTCGGTCAGCAGATCGAGACCGCCGGAGCGACGGCGGAGGACGAGTACCTGACAGGCCGAAAGCAGGTCAAGGCCGCCATCGAAGCCGCTCTTCGGCCGCCACGCGCCCTTGGCCAGAGCCCGCAATTTGCCGAACTCGCGGCAGTAGAGCGTGACCACGCTGCTGGTTTCGCCGAACGGCGTCGCCCGGATCACCAGGGCCCGGTCCTTTTCAGCGATCATCGCGAGGCCCGTCGGGGTTCGCTCCGTCGGCCGCAGGCTCGATCCGCTCGACCCGGAGGAGGTCGATCCGCCGCCGCGTGGCCGCCAGGACCTCCAGTCGGGCGCCGCCGGCGACGAGCGACTCGCCGACCTCGGGAATCCGGCCGCACTCGTGGAACACGAATCCTCCCAGCGTCTCGAAATCGGCCGCCACCGGCAGGGCGATGCCGAGCCGCTCGTTGACGATCGGCAGGCGGACCGATGCCAAGGCCTCGCAGGCGTGCGGGCCGAGCATCCGCAGACCGTCGGTGAACGCCTCGTCGTGCTCGTCGGCGATCTCGCCGACGATTTCCTCGAGCGCGTCCTCGATCGTCACCAGGCCCGAGACGCCGCCGAACTCGTCGGTGACGATCGCCATGTGCGTGTTGCCACGCTGGAACTCGCGGAGCAGCTTCTGCACGCTCATCGTCTCCGGCACGAACCACGGCTGGCGCAGGAGCGGCCGGATCGCCGGGGGGCCCGGCGGCGGAGCCGTCGCCGCCGCCGGCAGCGCGGCCGCGATCCTGGCGAGGACGTCGCGGAGGTGGAGGATGCCGATGACGTCGTCGGGGGACCGGTCCCAGACCGGCAGCCGCGTGTGCCCGCTTTCCGCTGCCGCGGCCACGGCCGCGTCCCAGGTGGAGGACACCGGGATCGACACCGCCTTCGTTCGTGGCGTCATGATGGCGGCGACGCGGACTTCCTCGAGGCCGATCACGCCGCGGATCATGTCGCGGGCCGAACCCTCGAGCCGGCCCTCACGGTGGGCCTCGTCGACGACGTGCCGGAGTTCCTCGTGGTCGGGCGGACCGGCGGACCGGCGGGCGAAGGGCCTGCCAAGCGCCGCCGCGACCTGGCCGAGGTGCCGCACCAGCGGCGCGATCGTCCCGACGATCGGTCGCCAGAGCGACCAGGTGGCGACCACGATCCAGGGGCCGGCGAACCGCACGAGCAGCATCGGCACGACGACGAGCAGGAGCCAGGCGAGCACGATCCAGCCGGCGACGGCCGAGGTGCCGAGGGCGAGGCCGTGGCCGGCGGCGAGGAAGCCGCGGAACGCAAGCAACGTCGCGGTGATCGCCGCCACGACCACCGCTGATGCGGCGACGAAGGCGATCGATTCGGCGGCGGCCGCGATCTCGCCGTGCAGTTCCGGGCGGCCGCGCCGCCGGCACAGATCCTGGATCAGTTGCCGCTGCGCGCCGCGGACGGCCCGGGCCTGCACGGCCGCCAGACTGGCCACCACGAGGAGCACGATGCCGGCGTTGAAGCCGTTCATGGCCGTCTCCTCGCGGTCCGTGGCGCCGGCGGCAGGCCGGCCGCCGCCAGCAGGACCCGTTCGCGGGCGCGCATCGCCCGCCGGTCGGCCGGATCGTGGTCGTCGTAGCCGACGAGGTGCAGGATGCCGTGGATCACGTAGTAGGCCAGTTCGTGCCGCGGCTGCCAGCCGACCTCGCGGGCCGCGCGACGGGCGGTCTCGACGCTGGCCACGATGTCGCCGCGCAGGACGCCGTCGGCCGGTGCCTGGGCCGCCGGCCCGAAGGTGAGCACGTCCGTGGGGCCCGGGATGCCGAGCCATTCGTCGTGCAGCCTCGCGATCCGCCGGTCGTCCACCAGCAGCAGGCAGAGTTCCGCCCTGGCGATGCCCTGTCGGGCGAGCGCCGCCTGGACGACTTCCGCGAGCCAGCCGCGCGGCAGCCGTAGTGACCGCTGCCGATCAATGACCTCGACGAGCACCGCAGCCAGGTCGGCCGTTTCGGCGGCCTACCTGGCTGCGCGGGCTCGGCCGCGCACGCCCGCGGACTTACCCCGTGCGGAAGCACGCAGCCGGCGGGGAATCGATCGCGGTTTGGCCATCCAGCTCACCGCCGCCTACGCCGTGCGCTGATCGGGATACTTGACCCGGCCGTGGTAGACGGCCGTCAGGCTCTTCACGAGGCTCTGCTCGACGACGGCCAGCTCCTCGAGCGTCAGCCCGCAGTCGTCGAACTGCCCGTCGAGCAGCCGCTTCATCGCCAGGTCGTGGACGAGGCCGGCGATCCGGGCCGGCGTCGGCTCCGTCAGCGTGCGGCTGGCGCTTTCGACGGCGTCGGAAAGCATGAGCACCGCCGACTCGCGGGTGCTCGGCTTGGGACCGGGATAGCGGTAGGTGTGCTCGTCCACCTCCGCGGCGTGCGGGTCGGCCTGCGACCGCTCCGTCGCCCGGCGGTAGAAGTATTCCACCAGCGTCGTGCCATGATGCTCGGCGACGAGATCGATGATCGGCTGTGGCAGGTTGTACTGCCGGGTCAGTTCCACCCCCTCCTTGACGTGGGCGACGATGATCAAGGTGCTCATGGCGGGCACGAGCGATTCGTGACGGTTCTCCTGTCCCTGGTTCTCGACGAAGTAATCGGGCTTGAGCATCTTGCCGACGTCGTGGAAGTAGGCGCCGACGCGGACGAGCAGGCCGCGGGCGCCGATCGCCTCCGCCGCGGCCTCCCCCAGGCTGGCGACGTTGATCGAATGGTTGTAGGTGCCGGGAGCACGGCGGACGAGCTCCTGGAGCAGCGGATGGGCGACGTCGCCGATCTCCAGCAGGCTGAGATCGGTGAGGACGCCGAACCAGCGTTCGATGAACGGAAGCAGGCCGGTCATGAGGAAGCCGGCGAGCAGCGTCCAGCCGCCGACGCGGCCGGCGTCGGCGAGCAGTTGCCTGTCGAGCGTGCCGTCGGCCAGGACGAGCGACCGCCCCTCGAGGAGGCCGTCGCCGAGGCAAGTGAGCGCCGCCACGGCGCCGGCCCAGAGCCCGACGTAGATCAGCTTGCTGCGGCTGCGGATTCGCCCCATCCAGAAGACCATCGCCGCGGCCGCTGCGGCCAGGGTCACGTAGTCGGCCAGGCCGCGGCCCAGGCCGACGACGACGAGCAGCGCCACCTGCGCGGCGAGAAGCAGGGCGAGGTCCTCGTCGTAGGCCAACGCCACCGTCATCGTGAACAACAACAGCGGCACCACCTCCGCCTGCCAGGTCTCCCCGGCCGCGGCCAGCGCGATCGCCACCGTGGCGGTGGCCAACGCCAGCAGCGTGACGACGTGACCAAGGTCCTCCAGCACCCAGCGGTGGTGGATGTGGATGTAGAAGGCGGCGAGCACGAACATCGCGACGCAGAGCCCGAACATCGCCAGGGCCCGCGCCAGCCGCTGCGAGGCGGGCAGGTGCCGCAGGTATTCATCGTGCTCGCGGCGCACGATCGCCAGCCCGTCGGCGGTGAGCGGCTGCCCCGCCGGCGCCAGCACGGCGTCGGCCGCGTAATCGACGAACTGCTGCGGAGTCTTTTCCACGGCCTGCTTCCTGGCGGCCGCGGTCGCCTCGCGGTCGATCTCCAACGTGCCGGGGAGCCGCGGCTCGACCCAGGTGAAGAGCCGGTCGGCGAACGTGCCGGTGCCGAGCTCGGCCTCGAGCCGGTCGCGGAGCGCCGCCTTCGCCTGCCGCGACTGGACGTCGAACACCTGGACCCGGGAGAGTTCGGCTGGATCGCCGAGCGGATGAACCTCGATCTCGGTCTGGCTGCCGTCGTCGAGGCCGTGCTGGATCTTTTCGAGCACGCCTTTCGCCTCCGTGTCGGCGAAGGCCCGGTCGACGGCCTTCTCGACCTCCTGGAGCTTTTCCTTGGTGTCGACCCGGCCGCGAAACCGTTGGAACGCCCGCTCCGCGTCGTCGAGCAGTTTCCGCTTCGCCGTCTCGGCGGCGTCGCTGGTCGGCTTCGCTTCCGGCGCGGGTTCGGTGCCGGCCGTCGGCGGGTCGGGGGCGACGGGCGGGTCGCCGGCCGTCTTCGGGTCCGGCGGCAGCGGCAGCAGGTCGAGGGCGGTGCCGGCATCGGGGGCGAATTCCAGCCATGCCATGCGCGAGACGGCAGCCAGCGTGTCGGCGGCCGCCACCTCGGCGATCCGGTTCTTCAGGCCGTCGCGAATGCGGACGATCGGTGCCTTGTCCTGCGCATAGACGACGTACACCTTGCGGGCCGCCCGCTCCCGCTCGAGCCTCGTCCGCTCGGGGTCGGGCCGCGCGAAGGGGACGCGGGCCACGAGGCCGCGTTCCGGGATGCTGCCGACGCGAAACGGAAACGGCTCCGTCCAGCCGCGGAGCAGGACGAGCAGGACCGCCGCGGCACCGACGCAGAGACCGACCCGCGACAGCACCTCCACCCGGGAGATCCGGGCGAGGAGCCGGGCCCAGAAGCCCTGCGGCCCATCCACGGAGGTCCCGCGCCTGCCTCGCCGTCGCGACGAATGGGAGATGCCTGACATTCCGGTCACCGTCCGTAGGCCTCGACGATCCGCTGCACGATCGCATGCCGCACGATGTCTGCGCCTCCCAACTCCACGAGCCCGCAGCCGGGCACGTCCCGGAGCCGGCGGACGGCATCGACGAGACCGCTGGTGCGATCCGCCGGCAGGTCGATCTGTGTCGTGTCGCCGGAAATCACCATCTTGGATCCGTGTCCCAGCCGGGTCAGGAACATCTTCATCTGCGCGACGGTGGTGTTCTGCGCCTCGTCGAGGATGATGAAGGCGTCGTTGAGCGTCCGGCCGCGCATGTAGGCGAGCGGGATCATCTCCACGATGTCCTGCTCGGTGAGCCGTTTCACCGCCTCGAAGTCCATCATCTCCCGGAGCGCGTCGAGCAGCGGCCGAAGGTAGGGATTGATCTTGGCCTGCATGTCGCCGGGCAGGTAGCCGAGGCTTTCCCCCGCCACGACCGCCGGCCGCACGAGGACGATCTTGCGGACCTGGCCGGCGCGGAGACTGGCCACGGCCAGGGCGACCGCCAGGAACGTCTTGCCGCTTCCCGCCGGCCCCGTGCAGAGGACGATGTCATGGTCGCGGATGGCCTGCACGTAGGCAGCCTGGCCGGCCGACTTCGGAACCAGCGGCCGGCCGGGGCGGGCGACGTCGTAGGGGTCGGGCGCGGGCGGGACAGCGGGGTCGGCGAGCTTGGCGAGAAGTCGGGTATCCTCCGCGGGCTCCACGGCCCCTTGGTCACGG
>JBKDUV010000199.1:0-15756 GCA_046339335.1 Planctomycetia bacterium
AGCCTGTGACCAGCTCCCGGGCTCCACGCTCGACGACAGGGTCGCGACCGCCGTCCCTCGCAAAACGCCCACCACCAATTCGGGGTCGACGATCGACGAGGAGTTTCCCACGGTGGCCGTCATCGACCGCGTGAACACGACGCTCAGCGTCTGGATGGGCACGACGATGGCCTGCGCCCAGTGCCACGACCACAAGTACGACCCGCTCTCCCAGCAGGAATACTTTCAGCTGTACGCGATCCTCAACAACACGGCCGATGCCGACCTGAGAGGTGACCCGCCGCACGTGCAACTGCCATCGGAACCGGCGGACTCCCGCCGCGCGGCCCTGCAGAAAGAGATCGCGGCGATCGAGGCCGGCATGCCGCACATCGCGAAGGTGGACAAGAAAGCGGTCGACCTGCCGGAGTTTCGTCCCGCCCGGAAGATCCTGGCGGACCTGAAGAAAAAATTGGCTGCCGTGCCGCAGCCGGTGACGGTCCCGGTGCTCGCGGAGTTGGCCCCGGGGAAGCGTCGCGTCACGAAGATCCAGATCCGCGGAAACTGGCAAAACCTCGGCGACACCGTGACCGAAGGCGTGCCGGCGATCTTCGACACCCCGCCGGTCGTCAACGGCGACAGGATCGACCGCCTCGGCCTCGCGAAGTGGCTCGTCGACCCCCGCAACCCGCTCACGGCGCGAGTCGTCGTGAACCGGACCTGGGAGCGGATCTTCGGCATCGGCCTCGTGTCCACGAGCGAGGAATTCGGTTCTCAGGGGGAGCTGCCGAGCCATCCGGAACTGCTCGACTGGCTGGCCACGGAACTCGTCGCCCGGAACTGGGACACGAAGGCGATCCTGCAGCTGATCGTTACCAGCGCCGCCTACCGGCAGACGTCGAAGTGCCCGCCCGACGTCGTCGCCCGCGACCCGGACAACCGTCTCCTGTCTTGCGGCCCACGGATCCGGCTCTCGGCCGAGGTGATCCGCGATCAGGCACTGGCATCCGCGGGGTTGTTGTCGCGGAAGAAAGGGGGGCCCAGCGTGCAGCCGCCGCAGCCTGCCTTCGGCCTCAACTCGGCTTTCGGCAGCGGGATCGACTGGAAGACGAGCACGGGAGAGGACCGCTATCGTCGCGCGATCTACACGAGCTGGCGGCGCAGCAACCCCTATCCGTCGATGGCCGTGTTCGACGCCCCGGCACGTGAAGTGTGCACCATCCGCCGGCCGCGGACCAACACGCCGCTGCAGGCGCTCGTGACCCTCAACGACCCGGTCTACGTCGAGGCGGCGCAGGCGTTGGCCCGGCGAATGGTCGGCGAAGGCGGTGCGACGAAGGCGGACCGGGCGATCCGCGGCTTCCGCCTCGTGCTCGCCCGCCACCCCACGGGCCCGGAAACCGACCGGCTCGTCAGGCTCCACGATGAGGCCGCCGCCGAGTTCGCCGCCGCCCCCGTGGCGGCGGGCAAGATGGCCACCGACCCGCTCGGACCGGCACCGGCCGGCACGGACGTCGCCGACCTCGCCGCCTGGACGGTGGTCGCCAACGTGATCCTGAACCTCGACGAAACCTTCATGTGCCCGTGAGGAACCCCATGGATCCACGCATCGAACACAGTCTGTTCGCGACTCGCCGCCACCTGCTCGGCGGCATGGCCGGTGGCATCGGGGCGATCGCCATGGGGGAACTGCTCGGCGCGGCTGCCACGACGCCGGCCGCCATCGGCAATCCGCTCGCCGCCAGGCAACCGCCGCTGCCGGCAAAGGCGAAGCGCATGATCGTCATCCACCTCACGGGTTCGCCTCCGCACCTCGACCTCTACGACCGCAAGCCGGAACTCGTGAAGCACACGGGCGAGGACTGCCCGGCCGAGACGATCGCCGGCAAGAAGTTCGCCTTCACCAGCGGCAAGCCGAAGCTGCTCGGCTCGCCGCGAAAGTGGATCCGTTGCGGCGAAAGCGGCATGGAGCTCTCCGACGCGATCCCGAATCTTCATCGTGTGGCAGACAAGCTGTGCCTCGTCCGCAGCATGTTTACCGACCAGTTCAACCACGCCCCGGCCGAGTTGCTGGTCTACACCGGTTCGCCGCGCAGCGGCCGACCGAGCCTCGGAAGCTGGGTGACCTACGGCCTCGGCAGCGAGAACGCCGACCTGCCGGGGTTCGTCGTCCTCATCTCATCGGGCTCGCAGCCCAACGCCGGCACCGGCAGCTTCGGCTGCGGATTCCTGCCCAGCGTCTACCAGGGGGTGCAGTGCCGGTCGAAGGGGGATCCCGTCCTTTACGTCTCCGACCCGCCGGGCATGGACCGTGCCATGCGGCGCCGGAGCCTCGACGCCCTCAAGGACTTGAACGAACTCCAGGCCCGCGAACTCGGCAACCCGGAGACCGTCACCCGCATCGCGCAGTACGAACTTGCCTACCGGATGCAGGCGAGCGTGCCCACGGTGATGGACATCTCCAAGGAGCCGGCCGAGGTCCTCGAGGCCTACGGTGCGAAGCCGGGCGCGCCGAGTCTCGCCAACAACTGCCTGCTCGCCCGCCGGCTCGTCGAGGAGGGGGTGCGGTTCGTGCACCTCTTCGACTGGGGCTGGGATTTTCACGGCGTGAAACAGGACCAGGACATCCGCGACGGGCTGACGGCGAAGGCCGCCACCTTCGACAAGCCGGCCGCGGCCCTGATCGAGGATCTCGACCGTCGCGGCCTGCTCGCCGACACGCTCGTCCTCTGCACCGGCGAGTTCGGCCGCACGCCCTTCCGCGAAGGACGGACGTCGGGGGGCGCCGTGCTCGGCCGTGATCACTACCCCGACTGCTACTCGATCTGGATGGCGGGCGGGGGCGTGAAGGCGGGCCACGTGCACGGAGCCAGCGACGACCTCGGCTTCAACGTCGCGGCCGACAAGGTCCACATCCACGACCTCCAGGCCACGATCCTCCACCTCCTCGGCTTCGACCACACCCGGCTCACCTACCGTTTCCAAGGCCGGGACTTCCGCCTCACGGACGTCCACGGCGAAGTCGTCAAAGGCGTGTTGGCCTGATCGCCCGCCACCCCCGGCCACGCCAGTTGCGTTCACCGCCGCACCGGAGGCGTTGTTCCCCCGTCGTGGAGTATCGAAAGCCGGTCGCGAATGGGAGGGATCGCTGCGGGGATCAGACACGCACACCCGACCGGCCGGAACCGCCCCGCGGCGGGCTGCCCGTCGTGCGTTCCCGTCACCCGATCACGCCGGGTAGACTCTCTGCGGTGACGGTCAGGAAGCGTGGAGCGGCGTGGCGATGAGCGACGGTCAGGACGGTGCGCTGCCGGGCGGCATGGGACCGGAGTGCTTTCTCAACAGGGAACTCAGCTGGCTGGAGTTCAATCTCCGCGTCCTCGAAGAGGCGGAGAACCCCGACAACCCGCTCTTCGAGCGGCTCAAGTTCCTCGCCATCTTCAGCTCCAACCTCGACGAGTTCTTCATGGTGCGGGTCTCGGGCCTGCGCGAGCAGGCGTTCGGCGAGAGCGCCCCGCAGGACTACTCGCCGGACGGCCTGACGGCGCTCGAGCAGCTCAAGGCGATCGCCCGCCGGACCCAGGAACTCGTCGCGCGGCAGTACCGCTGCCTGCGCGAGAGCCTCGCGCCGGCGCTCGAAGCCGAAGGCTTCCGCCTGCTCCGCTACGACGCGCTCGACGGCGGGCAGCGGGAACAGGTCGATCGCTTCTTCCGCGAGCGGGCCCTGCCGATCCTCACGCCGATGGCCGTTGATCCGGCCCATCCCTCGCCGCGGTACCACAACCGCGGCCTGTACCTGGGCGTGATGCTCGCCCGCTCCGAAGGGCTGGGGCCGAAGCGGATGTTCGCCGTGGTGCAGGTGCCGCAGGTGCTGCCGCGGATCGTGGCGGTCGGCGGCGGCGAACCCGGCACGACGCCCTTCATGCTCCTCGAGGACCTCGTATCGGCCCGTCTCCCCGAGCTCTTCGGCGGCTTCGAGATCGAGTCCTGGACGGCCTTCCGCATCACCCGCGACAGCGATCTCGAACTCCTCCAGCAGGAGTCGGACGACATGCTGCGGCTCATCGAGGACCGGCTCAAGGCCCGGCAACGCGGCCAGGCGGTGCGGATCGAGATCGCCACCAAGGCCGACGACGCGATCACGCGGATGATCATCGACGACGAGGGGCTGCAGGGGGCAGACGACGGCCAGACCGACCGCTACGGCGAGGTCTACCGGATCGACGGCCCGCTCGACCTGACGGCGATCTGGGAGCTCTACCGGCTGCCGGGCTACGAGCGGCTCCACGACAAGCCGTTCGTGCCGCGGGTGCCGCGCGGCCTGGAACGCCGCAGCCCCGACATTTTCTCCGCCATCGCCCAGCGGGACATCCTTCTCCACCATCCCTACGACTCCTTCGATCCGGTGGTGGAGTTCGTGACCAGCGCCGCCAACGACCCGCGGGTGCTGGCCATCAAGCAGACGCTCTACCGGACGAGCGGCGACTCGCCGATCTCGCGGGCCCTGATCGCGGCCGCCGAGGCGGGCAAGCACGTCACCGCCCTCGTCGAGCTCAAGGCCCGGTTCGACGAGGCCAACAACGTCAGCTGGGCCCGGCAGATGGAGCGGGCCGGCGTGCACGTGGTATTCGGGTTCCTCGACCTGAAGACGCACTGCAAGGTGTCGCTGGTCGTCCGCCAGGAGGGGCAGGGCCTGCGCCGGTACGTCCACCTCGGCACCGGCAACTACAACCCGACCACCGCCCTCACCTACACGGACATCGGCCTGTTCACGGCCGACGAGGCGGTCGCCGAGGATGCCTCGGCGCTCTTCAACCTCCTCACCGGCTACTCGCAGGGGCACGGCTGGCGGCGGCTGATCGTCGCCCCGACCGACCTCCACCGGCGCACGCTCGAACTCATCGACGAGCAGGCGGAGCGGGCCCGGGCAGGGCGGCCGGCCCGGATCTTCGCCAAGCTCAACTCGCTCGTCGACCAGCGGGTCATCGAGGCCCTCTACCGGGCCAGCCAGGCCGGCGTGCCGATCGACGTCATCGCCCGTGGCATCTGCTGCCTGCGGCCCGGCGTGGCGGGCCTGAGCGAGACGATCCGCGTGCGCAGCATCGTCGACCGGTTCCTCGAGCACAGCCGGATCTACGTCTTCGGCCCCGACGACGACGCCCAGGTGTTTCTCTCCAGCGCCGACTGGATGCCGCGGAACTTCTTCCGCCGGGTGGAGGTGATGTTTCCGCTCCTCGAACCCGACCTGCGCGACCGCGTGCTCCGCGAGATCGTGCCGATCTACCTCGCCGACAACACGCGGGCCCGACGGCTCGACGCCGAAGGCGTGTTCCACATGCTGGGCCCGGGGGCCGGCGAGCCGGCCCACCGGTGCCAGATGGAGTTCCTCGAGCAGCGGGGCACGTCGGGGACGCCGGCCGTGGAACCGGTGCCCGTGGCGGCGACCTGACGCCGTCCCGCGGGTTTCGGCAAGACAGGCACCCTTGCCCTGTGCCTGCCGTGCTGGTATCCCCCCGCCTGCCTCTGCATGCCCGGCAGCGGCCAGGAACCAGACGATGTCGCCCGTGTCGCCGCGTTCGTGCCTTTGCCTCCCCGGACCGCGGTGCGGACCGTCGTGGCTGCCGGCCGCACGCACCGCCGCGCTCGCGGTCGTGCTCGTCGTCCGACTCGGCACCGCTGTCCGGGCCGCGGAGGAGGGACCGCTCGCGCCGCTCGATATGTCGAGCCCCAGGGCGACGCTCCTCGGCTTCATGGCGACGGTCGACAGGGTCGCCGCCAACTTCGACCGCATCAACCGGGAGCGGGCCGTGCGCGAGGAGAACGCCCGGCTCATCCGGCGCGGCCTCGCCTGCCTCGACCTTTCCGCTGTGCCCCCGGCTCTCGCCGATTCCAAGGGGCGGGAAACGGCGGTCCTCATCAAGGAAGTCCTCGACCGGGTTGAAATTCCTGCGGCCGAAACCATCCCCGACGCCCCCCGCGTGAAGGCCGACGGCATCGACCGCTGGCGGCTCCCGGGCACGGAGATCGTGCTCGTGAGACTCGCCTCCGGCCCACGGAGCGGCGAGTTCGTCTTCTCGGCCGAGACGGTCGCCCGGGCGGAGGAGTTTTTCGCCGCCGCCCGACAGCTGCCCTACCGGGCCGACGCCGGCAGTCCCGGGCTGCTGGACGCCTACATCCAGCTGGGCGGCTCGATGATCCCGGAAAGGCTCATCCGCGCGCTGCCCTCCTGGGCACACACCGTGGTCGGCGGGGAGACGATCTGGCAGTGGCTGGCGACGGCCGTCGTGGCGGCGGTCGCCGTGGCGCTGACGCTGGCCGGCTGGCGACTGCGGTGCGCCGCCCGCGACGCGACGACGCCGGGGACGCTGGAGCGGCTCCTGCTGCCGGCGCTGCTGGTGGCCGCAGGCACGACCATCGACTCCCAGGGCCGCGCGCAGATCCGGCTGACCGGCGACACGATCGTCGCCGCCAAGGTGGTCACCCGGCTGATCACGCTCGTCGGCGTCGTCATCGGCGTCCTCGATCTCGTCGCCTGGGCGACCGACCGGCTGCTGGGCTGGCGGCGGATCGGCCACGACTCCATCGAGGGGCAGCTCGTGCGGCTGGGGAGCAGCGTGGGCCGGTTCCTGATCGTCGTCTGGATCCTCATCGCCACGGCCGACTCGCTCGGGGTGCCGGTGACGCCGCTCGTGGCGGGGCTCGGTGCCGGCGGCCTGGCGATCGCCCTGGCGTCGCAGTACACCGTGGAAAACCTGATCGCCGGGCTCGTGATCTTCGCCGACAAGCCGGTGCGGATCGGCGACGAGTGCCAGTACGGGACGATCCGCGGGCGGGTCGAGCGGATCGGCCTGCGTTCGACGCGGATCCGGGGCACCGATCAGTCGCTGATCTCGATTCCCAACGCCGAGTTCGCCAAGAGCCAGCTCGTCAACTCCTCGAGCCGGAGCCGCATTCCCCGGACCATCGTGCTCACGCTGCCGACGACCCGTGGTGCGGCGGCACTCGAAAGCAGGCTGGAGCGGCTTCGGGAGATCGTGGCCACCCACCCCGGACTCGACCATGCCGCCTCGACGGTGCGGCTCGGCGACCCGGTGGCCGACGGCGTCCGCGCGCAGATCGACGGCGTGTTTCTCGGCGGTCACGAGCCGGCCGCTTTGGCGTGCCGCGAGACGCTGCTGTTGCGGGCGGTCGAGGTGATCGCCGCCGAGGATGCGGCCGACGCCAGGCCGCCGCGGCTCTCGGCAGCCTGACCGTCCCGCCCCGCCCGACGACGTGCTGACGCGGCGGCGGCACGCGCAGCGGGCCGCGCCCGTCGCGGTTCTTGAAGACGGTGGCTCGCGATTCCTAGAATCCGGGGAGTGCGCCCGAAGCGCACGCTGCCCCCGGAAGCCGTATCGATCGATGGCGGAGGATCACTACCAGACGCTCGGCGTGCCGCGGACCGCCTCGGCGGAGGACATCCGCAAGGCGTACCGGGAACTCGCCCGCAAGTAGCACCCCGACCTGCACCCAGACGACGAGGCTGCGAAGGCGAAGTTCAAGCAGGTGCAGTCGGCGTTCGACGTCCTCAACGACCCCGGCAAGCGGGAGATGTACGACCGCTACGGAAGCGCCTTCGAAGGCGTCGGCGCCGGCGGCCCGGCCGGCGGCTGGGGGGGCGGACCGTTTCCGGGATCCGGCCGCGGCTTCCCGGGAGGCGGCGAAATCGACCTCGAGAGCCTGTTCGGCGGCGCCGGCGGCTTCGAGAGTCTTTTTGGAGGCGGCGGCGGCGCGGGGCGGGCCCGAACGGGGCGCAATCGGCGCAAGCCCGTGCAGCAGCCCGGCGCCGACGTCACCGCACGGATCGCGGTCCCCTTCACGTTGGCGATCGACGGCGGCAAGACCGATGTCCATCTCCAGCGCGACGGCAAGCCCGAAACGATCAGTGTCACGATTCCGCAGGGTCTGCCCGACGGGGCGCGGATGCGGCTCCGCGGACAGGGCCAGCCGGGTTCGGGCGGCGGCCCGGCGGGCGATCTGCTTCTCGAAGTCCACGTCGAACCGCATCCCGTGTTCCGGCGCGACGGCGACACGCTCCACATGCCCCTCCCGGTCACGCTCGCCGAGGCGATCGAGGGGGCGAAGGTGGATCTGCCCACCCCGTGGGGCACGATCGCCTTGCGGATACCGCCGCGCACATCGGGCGGCCGGCGACTGCGAGCGGCGGGCATGGGGGTGAGGCATGCCAACGGCTCGCGCGGCGACCTGATCGCCGAGGTGCAGATCGTGCTTCCCGAAGGGGAGGATGCGACCGCCATGGCCCGGCTCCTGGAGGCGGCGAAGGGGGTTGATGCGGCCGGCAGCGCGTCACCGCGGGCCGCCCTGCGGTGGTGACGCCGGCCGCGGGACTACCGCGATCGGCGCGGCTCACGCGGCCGGCGGATTTTGCCCGCGTGTACGCGGCGCGACGCAGCGCCGCGGTCGGACCGCTCGTGCTCTATGCGGCCAAGAACGGGCTCGCAGGCGACCCGGTGCGACTGGGAATGTCGGTGTCGCGCCGCATCGGCGCGGCCGTCGTCCGCAACCGCTGGAAGCGTCGGCTTCGCGAGGCTTACCGGACGGCGCGGCCCGCATTGCCGCCGGGCAACGATCTCGTCGTGGTCGTGCGGTCGGGCCTGCCCCCCGCCGGTGCGGCTGGCACGCGGCAGGTGGCCGACTGGATTGCCTCGCTCGCCGCACGGGTCGTGGCCCGGCCAGGGCACGAGCGGACGGCCCCTGTTGCGGGCGGCTCAGCCCCACCGAGGCGGCGTCGATGAACCGCATCTCGGCCATCGTCCGCCGGATCGGCCACGTCTGCGACCGGGCCGCGACGTTCGTGCTCTTCGGACTCGTCGCGGCCTACCAGGTGTTGCTCAGCCCGCTGCTCGGCCGCCGCTGCCGCTTCGAGCCGACATGCAGCGTCTACTTTCGGCAGGCGGTCGAGAAGTACGGTGCGGTCCGCGGATGCCTGCGCGGAATGGCCCGCATCTGCCGCTGCCATCCCTGGCATCCCGGCGGCCACGATCCCCCCTGACCGCACCGCGTGCCGCCGCGTCTACTCCGGCTTCGGCACGAGGTCGAGGAGCCGGCCCGGCGAGCCCATGACGTTGTAGCCGGCATCCACGTGGAGGATCTCGCCGGTGATGCCCAGCGACTCCCGCGACAACAGCCATGCACCCGCCTTGCCCACCTCCTCGTGGGTGACGTTTCGTCCCAACGGCGACATGTGCTGGTACAGGCCGAGCATCTCGTCCACACCCGCGCCGCGGCCGGCGAGCGTCCGCAGCGGACCGGCGCTCACGGCGTTGACGCGGATGCCGGCCGGACCCAGGTCGTAGGCCATGTACTTCACGCAGGCGTCGAGCGTGGCCTTGCAGACGCCCATGATGTTGTACCCGGGCACGACCTTCTCACCGCCGAAGTAGGTGAGCGTGAGGTTCGAAGCCTCCTTGGCGAGGATTCCGCGGGCCAAGCGGCCGACGGCGAGCAGGCTGTAGGCGCTCGTCTCCATCGCGACCCGAAAGCCCTCGCGGCTGCAGTTGGTCGTCTCCCCTTTCAGATCCTCGAGCGGTGCGTAGGCGATCGAGTGGACGAGGAAGTCGATCGTGCCGAACTCCTGCCGGGCACGGTCGATGACGGCGGCGATCTGCTCGTCGCTGGAGACGTCCATCGGCACGAGGAACTTCGCGTTCGGCTCGGGGTCGGTGAGCAGGGCGACGCGGCGCCGATTCCGCTGCCGGTCGTCGTCGGGCCGGTCAGGCAGGTGCGAGAAGCCGATCTGCCCGCCCTCGGAGAGGATCTCCTTGGCGATCGACCAGGCGATCGAATGATCGTTGGCGACACCGAGCACGAGTCCTTTCATGCCGTCGAATCTGCCCATCTGCCGAAATCCTCCACGGAAAGGTCGAGCCACCGGTCTGCGGCGAGAGCGGAAATGTAGCCGGACTCGCCGCATCCCTGCAACGCGGCACGGTCTGGCACCGCGGCCCTGCGATATGACCCCGTGACCCGTGGGCGGCCCCTTGCCGCCGCCGAGTGGCAGCGGTAAAACTGGCTGCCTCGCCCCGTTAGCTCAATTGGTCAGAGCATCTGACTCTTAATCAGAGGGTTCTAGGTTCGAGTCCTAGACGGGGCATTTCCCGGGCGCCTTCATGCCTTATCCAGCCGCCGTAGCGGCCGGAGCGTCGTCCGCGGCCGCCGTTCGGCGCAGCCACAAGCGGACGACGACGTGGATGAGAAATCCCGTCGGCCCGGCGAGGAACGTGAGCACGAGCGCCACGCTCCGCAGCCACCAGGGAATCCCCAGCCGGACGCTGTCGCGGGCGATCCAGGCTCCGACGACCATGTCGAAGACGAGGTAGTGCGTCCACGCCGCCGCCAGCACCCAGTCGTCGCCAAACACCGTGCGCAGGCCGGCGAGGGTCATGACGTCGGCGCCGGGAAAACCGTCGACCCTGAGCTTCCAGCCGATCACGGCCGCGTAGCAGAACGCCAGCAGTCCCGGCACGACGGTCGCACACAAGAGCCCCGACACGACCCGGCGGCCAGGAGCGAGCAGCAGCAGGATCCAGGCCACGAGGGCCAGCGTATTGGTCGCCTGAAAAAATGCCTGGGCCGTCATGCGCTCCCGGCCTCACGGCGATCGGCCGCTGCATTGCGCCGCAGCGACCGTCGTTCTACGATCCTCTGCGGCGCAGCTCGAACCGGCCGGCATCCTTCTTCGACGTGTAGTTCGCGGTGAACGTGCTGCCGTCGGCCGAGGCAGTGTAGCCGAACGTGCCGAACATCCGGCCGAGGTACGAACTCCCCGCCAGCGCCACCCGGTCACCGCAGTCCTCGACCACGTCGAGCGTGACGGAGTACCGGAAGGGGAGGAGTTTGCAGAACCGGCCCGAGAAATCGACCCGGTACTGCGTCTCGCCGCACTTCGTGAACCGGGCCCGGAGGACGCCCGAGTGTCCCGTGGTGCAACTCTGCCACGAGCCCGTCCAGCAGCCCGACAGATCAAAGGCAGAGGCCGGCAGCGCGCATGCGGCGACGAGCACCAGGGAAGACACGAAACTCCGCAGCACACGCGACGACATGACCGATCTCCCGGGGGATGATGAAGATTGGGCTACTTCCACGCCATGCCGATCATACTTCGCCTGCACCGCCAGACGCACCATGCCGCAGGAGCCGACAGCGGCGAAGTCCCCCGGCGACGAGACCCTACGGCCCCGGCTCCCGCGACACGCAGAACAGGTGCCGCTCGCCGCGGACGAAGAGATCGTTGCCGGCCGGCGCCGGCGTGGCGTCCACACCCTCGCCCATGTCGTTGTTGGCGATCACCTCGAGCGTCGGCCCGTCCGCGATCACGATGATCCGGCCGCTGCGGTCGGTGAGATAGACGTGTCCCCCCGCCGCCACCGGCGAGGCGTAGGTCTTGCCGAGGCCGGGAATCCGCTGAACTTCGTAGTGAGGCCGCCCCGAATCGGCCGCCAGGCATGTGAGCAGGCCGGTCTTCTCCTTGTAGAAATAAAGCCGGTCGCCCGAGAGCAGCGGCGAGGCGACGTCGGGCGTGTCCTTGGTGAGCGTCCAGCGGACGTGCGGCCCTCCGGCCAGATCGCCGCGGCCGGCGAGGTCGAAGCCGCCGAGAAATGCACCGCGATACCCGCTCCCCACGTAGGCGATGCCGCCGACGGCGACCGGCGTGGCGCAGGGCCGCTCCGTCTGTCCGGCACACCGCCACAGTTCCTTCCCGGTCTTGAGGTCGTAGCCCCGGGCGGCGACCTGCCCGTTCATGATCACCTGCCGGACGCCGCCGGCGTCGGTCGCCACGAGCGGCGTCGCCCAGCAGGTCTTTTCGGAGCGTGGCACCTCCCAGACCGTCCGGCCGGTGCGAACATCGAGCGCGGCAAGGAACGACGGCCCCTCATGGTCCCAGGGCACGAGCAAGACGCCACCGGCCAGCGTCGGCGAACTTCCCTCGCCGAACCCGGCGCGGGTCCGCATGTCCCCCAGGTCCCGCTCCCAGGCGAGGTCCCCGGCGAGCGTGAAGCAATACGTGCCCCGCGAGCCGAAGTGGGCGTAGACGTGGGTGCCGTCGGTGCAGGGGGAGGCCGACGCGTAGCCGTTGGTCGCGTGCGTCCCCTCGTGCGGAACGGCCTTGACGCACGACCGCGACCAGCGTTCCGCTCCCGTCGCCCGGTCGAGGCAGATGAGCCGGAAGTCCAACTGGCCGGCCTGCCCCTCGACCGGCACGGCCGTCGTCACGAACACGTCGCTGCCGGAGACGACCGGCGACGACAGGCCGCGGCCGGGTATCTCCCGTTTCCAGCGGACGCCCCGCGTGGCATCGAACGCCGTGGGGGGAGTGGCGTCGGGGGCGGCGCCAGTGCCGAGCGGTCCGCGCCAATGCCGCCAGTCTCCGGCCCGCGCCACGCCGGCCCCGGCGAGCGTCACCGCCAGCATCGCGATCGCCAGGACGTCGTGTCTGCTCATGAAGCCACCTCCGGGACGTTGGGATTGGAACGGGCACGAATGTCGACGGTTGTTCATCCCGCCACGCGCTGCCCGACGGCCGCGCTGAGCCTGCGAAACTCGGGCACCGCTTCATCGATGATCAGGGCGTAGAGTTCGGCCAGTTCCGCGGGCAGGTAGTCATGCACCACCCTGGCGCGCAGATCCCGAAGTCCGATCCACCGTTCATGGCCGCTGATGAGGCCGAGTTTCTCCATCCGCAGCGGGAGATCGCGGAACGTGTCGGACGGGGTCGCCTCGCGGACGCGCTCCCAGGTCCGAAAGAATTTCAGTGCCGACTCGAACCCGCGCAAGAACCGGTCGGACAGTGCGTCGAACGGCTCGCGCTCCTTGGGCGTGTAGGACCGCCGCGGGTCGAAGGGCCGATAGGCGTCGGCGGACGCGAACAGGAGCGCGCAGGCGGCAGCGAGTTTTTCGGCCGATGCGACAAGAAGCGGCTCGACGTTCATGCCACCCGCACCCGCCGGAGCTGCGACACAAACGCCTCTTGAGCCGCCGTCATCCGCAGCGGATCGATCACGATCACGTCGATCCGTTCCTCGCAGCGGGCAAAGAACCGATTGCTGATCCGCCGTGCCGTCTCCAGGGACGGTGCCGCCGTCATGACGAGAAGGTCGATGTCGCCACCCCGGGCCGTGGCATCCACCCGCGAGCCGACCAGTTCGATCGCATCGGCTTCGGTGCCTGCGAGCGCTTCGGCGAGCCCGAGCAGTTCCACGTCGTCGAGCCGCACGAGGCCGGCGGCCCGCAGCCCGTGCAGCCGAGCACCGAACCACGACGCGTCGGGGCGGAAGGATGGAGGAGCAGGGATCATGGGCGAGAGCGACGGCAGGGGACTCGTGACGCGTCAGTATGGCAGCCTCGCTCACTCCAGTCTCCCACTTCGCCAGCGTTCGTCGAGCCGGAGAGCGGCCCGGCCACGGCCGCCGGCCTGGTGTATAGTCCACGGACACCGTCCCCGACCGTTTCCCGGCCGCGCCAGCCGATGCCCCGACCGCCATCGCCCCCGTGGCCCGCCGCCGATCCCCCCACGCGGGCGTTCGTCGTCAGCCTGGTGACGCTTGCGGCGATGCTCGCCGCCGTGCCGTTCATCGTCCGGGCGGCCCTGGCCGTGCTCGCCGTCGACGCCACCACGCCGCTCGACTGGGTGCCGCTGACCTTCGGCCCGCGGCAGGACTACGCCGAGTTCACCAGACGGTTCGAGAGCGGCGACGTCGCCGTCGTGTCCTGGCCAGGATGCGGCCTGCGGCATCCGGCCCTGGAAAAACTCCTCGCGGCGGCCGCCGGGCCGGACGCCCCCCGCGACGCCGCGGGTCAGCCCTGGTTCGCGGCCGTCGCCACCGGCGCGGTCGCCGTCGACAACCTCACCGCCCCACCGCTGGCCCTCGACCGGACGATGGCCGTCGAGCGGATGCGAGGCATGCTCATCGGCCCCGACGGCGACACGACCTGCGCGGTGATCGGCTTCACCGCCGCGGGCATCGCCGACCGCCGCCGGGCCGTGCCCTGGATCCGCGACACGCTCGCCGCCGCCGGCGTGGAGCGGGATGCGTTGCGCATGGCCGGACCGGTCGTC
The DNA here is from genome assembly GCA_046339335.1 of Planctomycetia bacterium. Classification (GTDB taxonomy): domain Bacteria; phylum Planctomycetota; class Planctomycetia; order Pirellulales; family UBA1268; genus QWPN01. Next base: position 14,096 of record JBKDUV010000199.1, read on the forward strand.
GACACCACGACCGTCGATGCCGCGAGCACTGATTCGATGCGCTCTTTTGCGGCGCCGGCCGCCCTCGTGATCCTGGGGCTCACCTGGTGGTCGCTCGGCTCGCTTCCCTACGCCGGCCTCGTGTTCGTGGTCTCGCTGTGGTGCGTCGGCTTCTCGTTTCTCACGCTCCACGCCTGCGGCGACCGGATGAACCCGGTGCTGATCGTGATGCCTGTGCTCGTGCTCGTGCTCGGCGTGTCGGGGGGCATCCACCTGATGAACTACCTCGCCGAGGCCCGGGGGGCGGGCCCGGCGCACGATCTCGTGCCCCGCGCCCTGCGGCTCGGCTGGCTTCCCTGCAGCCTGTCGTCGGGCACGACGGCCATCGGCCTCGCCTCACTGGTGGTGAGCGAACTGGAGCCGATCCGCGTCTTCGGCTTTCACGCCGCCCTCGGCGTGCTCGCCACGCTGGCGGTGACGTTTCTCGTGCTCCCCGGGATCTTCGCCCGCTGGCCCCCCCGCGCAGCCGCGGCCGCGACGGCCCCGCGCTGGGCCGCACTGCTGGCCGCGGCGGTCATCCGCCGGCCGACGCCGATCGTGCTGGCCTTCCTCGCCGCGATCGCGATCGCGGCCCTCGGCCTGCCGCACGTCCGCACCTCGGTCCGCATCGACACGCTCTTCACCCCCGAGAGCCGGGTGATCCGCGACTACGCCTGGATCGAGCGGAGCATCGGCCCGCTCGTGCCGATCGAGGTGCTGCTCACGTTCGCCCCCGGTCACGACGTCCGCGCGAGCGAGCGGCTCGACGTCTCCCGCGATGTGGCCGCGCGATTGGCCGCTCTCCCCGATGTCTCCGGCGTGGTCTCGGCGGCGACCTTTCTGCCGCCGGAAACCGCCGACCGCGGCATCCGCTCCACGCTCCGCCGGGCGATCGGTGCCAGCCGGCTGGCCCGCGACCTCGCCGCCGTGGACGACCTCAAGTACGTCCGCGCCGGACCCACGGGGGAAGTGTGGCGGGTCACGGCCCGCGTGCCCGCGCTCGCGGACCTCGACTACGGCGCGTTCCTCGACCGCGTCCGGGCCGAGGTCGCCCCGGTCGCCGCCGCGGCCGGCGGCGCGTCCCGCGGCATCGCCATCACATGCACCGGCGTCATGCCGCTCGTGCACGCGATCCAAAACACCCTGCGCCGCGACCTGTTCAGCAGTTTTCTCTCGGCCTGCCTGCTGATCACGGTCGTGATGATGGTCGTGGAGCGCGGGATCGCGGCCGGTCTCGTGGCCATGATCAGCAACGTGTTTCCGATGATTCTCCTCTTCGGCCTGCTCGGCTGGACGCGGCGGCCGCTCGACATCGGCAGCGTGATGACCGCCTCGATCGCGCTCGGCATGGCGATCGACGGCACGCTCCATTTTCTCACCTTTTTCCGCCGCGGCCGCGATGCCGGGCGGACACCGGCCGACGCCGTCCGCGGCGCGTTCGGCCACTGCGCCGGTGCGATGGCCCAGAGCACGCTGGTCTGCGGCCTCGGGATCATGGTGTTCGCGGCGAGCAGTTTCGCGCCCACGCGCCGCTTCGCCCGGCTGCTGGCGGTCCTGCTGGCGTCGGCTCTGGCCGGCGACCACGTGCTCCTGCCGGCGATGCTCGTCGTCCCGCTGGGCCGCTGCTTCAGCGGCCGTTAGCC
>JBKDUV010000200.1:0-2600 GCA_046339335.1 Planctomycetia bacterium
ACCCAGGTCCGCGCGCGCGGTCCGTGGCTGATCTCGGGGGTCAGGGTGATCCGGACGCGGCCGTCGGCCGCGGAGCCGAGCCGCATGTCGAACATGCTGCTGGCGTCGCGGAACGTCGTCCCCGTGCCGGTGCCGTCCCGGTGCTCGAGGACGACCAGTTCCTCACGAGCGGCCGCGACGACGATCTCGCTGCGGCCGCCGGGCAGTAGCCGCAGCGTGCGGCGTTCGACGAGCTGCTGCTCGGAGGCCGGTTCCGACGTTGCCCGATCTGCCGGCGCGATGCGCGCCGCCACGTGCTCCGGCAAATCGCCGCTGACGATTCCCACCCGCAGCCCGTTGGCGTTCAGCCGCCGGCGGCGATCCGCGGGCACGGCCTGCTCGTCGACGAACTTCCAGAGTTCATCGACGAGCGTCGCGTCGTGCTCGTCATGGCGGACGAACAGCAGTTCCACGGGGATCGTGAGCACCGCCTGCCCGCCTTCCCGATTGACTGTGCCGACGGAGCGCGGCGTGCCGGCCTCGTCGAGGAGGGGCATGCGACAGCCGGCTGCCAGGAGTGCCGCCGTCACGACGCGGCTGACGTTCCAGCGGCTGCTGTGCCGGGGGTGTGACATGGGGCGTCGTGGCGGAGGCGGAAAATCCCGGTGGATGGAGCAGTCCGTGGAAGGCGGCTGCCCCGGCAGGATGCGTTGCCCAGCATCCGCGAACCGCGCGGCGTTTCCCGCGAACAGATAGGGATGGGCCGCCGCCGCGTCAACGGCGAAAGTCAGTCCCGCGCCGGGGCTCAGGAGACCGCCTTGACCGCGTTGGTGAACAGGGCGAGGCCGGCCCCGGCCGCGGACGGGTCGAGATGGCCCGTCCAGGCAGGATGCTGCGTGGCGTCGATGAACCGCTCGGGGTGGGGCATGAGCCCGAACACGCGGCCCGTCTCGTCGCAGACGCCGGCGACGTCCCCCTCGGCGCCGTTGGGGTTCGTGGAGTTGCCGGCCGCGTCGACGGCATAACGAAGCACCAGCTGCCCGGCCGCGTCGAGCGCGGCGAAGTCGGCGGCGGAACGGGGCACGAACCGGCCCTCGCCGTGGGCGACGGGGAGTTCGAGGTCGGTCACGCCGTGCAGGAACGGACAGCGGCCCGCAACCCCGCGGAGCCGCACCCAGCGGTCGATGAACCGGCCGGAGTGGTTGTGTGCCAGAGCCGCCCGCGGCCGTCCGGTCTGCGGATCGGCGAGCAAGAGGCCCGTCTGCAGCAGCACCTGAAAGCCGTTGCAGATTCCGAGGACGAGGCCGCCGCGATCGCGAAACCTGGCCAGCGCGTCGCCCAGCCGGAGCCGCAGTTCGAGGGCGAAGATCCGCCCGCTGGCGATGTCGTCTCCGTAAGAGAAGCCGCCGGGGATGCAGAGGATCTGGAAGTCGTCGGCCAGCGCCGGGCGTTCGCCGAGGGCGCGCACGTGCAGCCGCCGGGCGAGACCGCCGGCCCGCTCGAAGGCGTGAGCCGTTTCGTGGTCGCAGTTGGTGCCGGGGGCACGGAGGATCAGGGCACGCGGTGCGAGCATGTCAGCGATCCTCCCTGCGCCACGCCGCTGCGAGGCGGTCGACCGGCACCGCGGCCAGGCCGCCGTCGCTGGCCATGATTTCCACGACCGGTTCGGCAGCCACCGTGCCGATCCAGCCCCAGGCGACGCCCGTCATGCGGTCCAACTGTGCGGCAAAGGCGGCGGCATGCTCGGGGCGGACCTCGCAGATGAAGCGGCCCGGGGTCTCGGCGACTGCGATCGCCAGGTCGGGCATGGGCCCGTCGCCGGCCAGGGGCACGCGGCCGAGATCGATCCGCGCCCCGCAGTCGCCACCGATCGCCATCTCGGCGACCGCCGCCGCCAGTCCGCCATCCGAGCAGTCGTGGCAGGAGGCGAGCAGTCCCGCCGCGCGTGTCGCCGCCAGCGCGGCCCAGGCGGCGCGACAGGCCGCGGGCTCGACGGTGGGGAGGCCGCCGCCGTGGACCCGGCCCGTGAGTTCCAGTTGCGTGCCCGCGATGTCGTGCCGCGTCGTGCCGACGATCGCCAGCCGGTTGCCCGCCCCCTTCAGGTCGGGCGACACCGCGCGGCGGACGTCGTCCACCTGGCCGACCGCGGTCGCCAGGAGCGTCGGCGGGATCGAGAGTTCCTGCTGCCGGCCTGCGGCATCGGTCCAGGCGAAGACGTTGTTGAGGCTGTCCTTGCCGCTCACGAACGGGGCCATGAACGCCACCGCCATGTCGTGACAGGCCCGGCAGGCTTCCACGAGCGTCCCCAGCGACTCCTCGCGGCGCGTGTCGCCCCAGCAGAAGTTGTCGAGGAGCGCGATCCGGTCGGGATCGGCCCCCGCGGCGACGACGTTGCCGATCGCCTCGACGATCCCGCCGGCCGCCATCTGGTAGGGATCGATGCGGCCGAGGCGGTGCCGCAGGCCGACGCCGAGCACGATCCCGCGGTCGCGGCCGAGCACGCCACGAACCACCGTGCCGTCGGCCGGTCCGCCGCCGGGGCCGAGCACGTCGCGGATCACGCCGCCCAGCCCGGTGGCCGCGCCGCCGTAGGGCTCGATGGCCGAGGGGTGGTTGTGGGT
>JBKDUV010000201.1:0-4977 GCA_046339335.1 Planctomycetia bacterium
GTTGTTTGTGGGCTGTCCTGAAAAGTCCAAAAGATTGAGTTGCTCGAAGCGTCGGGGCGCACGTCGCCACTGGGGTGTCATTTCACCCTCACGCCATCAGCCGGCCGCCCGCCGGATGAGTCAGCCGTCCACTCCGCTGCGCCGGATGCCACGAGCCGGCGGAGCCCTTCTTCGGCGCGACCTGGGGCCTGATAGCGGCGGAGTCCGCGTCGTACGTCTCGGACGCTGGCGCTCCCGCCGCGCGACACGATCCACTCCCGGAGGCGGGCATCGGCCGCGTCGTCGCCCCCCTGCTCCATCAGCCGAAACACACGCGTCCACTCGCGGGCGGCCCACCGGGCCAACCCGACGCCGCGGGTGATCGAGTCGGCGTCGATCCGGCTGCGCAGGGCCGGCTCTGCCCCGGCCTGCCGGATAAGGTGGCACACGAGCGCCAATCGGGCCGCCCACGCCTCCGCCTTCGACAGCATGGACTTCGTGGGACCAGTCGCCTGTAGGCGTTGCTGGCCGATCTCGTTCCACCATTCCTTGAACACCCCCAGAGCATCCGGCTCCAGGTCGAGCACCTGGGGATGTCCATCGTCGTCGACATGAAGCGAGAAGAGCGTGTCGAACATCGCTTGCATGGCGGCCATCGTGGCAAAGTCCACGTCGCCGTCTGGCCACTGCTGCGGCCCCTCGGGCGGCGCCGCCAGCATGAATCGCTGAAGCAGGCCGTTGTCGACGTGCGGCCCGAAGGATCGAACGAGCACCTTCGGCTGAATGCCGCCGAACACGCTCACGGCGGCCCTGGGAATGTGAATCGTGCCGCTCGTCTTGCGGTCCACGACCCACGGGGCCGCGTTGTAGCATGGCAGCCATTGAGCCACGTCACCGCCGCTCTTGCCGCTGGCGTACCGATCAAAGCTGCTCACCCAACCGCTGATCTCGTCCCGGTCTAGGAGCACGTTCGGGCTGTGCTCGAGCGTCACGGCCAGCGACTCGACCGTGATGTCGTTCACGATGAACCGCGTCGCGATCGGCTTGGGCGACGGGGGCTGGGCATCAGCGGACTTCGACCGGCGCGAGGCCTCGTAGTTGCGGCGCTCCTCCTCCCACTCGGCCAGCGCGATCTTGTGCGCCTCGAAGGCCGCCGTCTGCCGGTCCCGCACGAAGGAGAGCGACTTGTCGGCAGCGGGCGATTTCTTGCTGCCCGACTCCGCCACGATCGCACACCACAGAACAGACGGCTCCGTCCAACCCGGGCGAATCTCGATTCTGCGCCGATTGCCTATGGCGGATGCGATGCTCGCCAGGAGCGGCAACGCCGCACACGCGGGATCCGCGGATCGGTCGAGACTGGCCCACACCTGCCTGACGAACGAGCAGACCGGCTCCGGAAGTAACTCGACCGGGAACGGTTGCCATTCAACCCGCTCCGCAGGGGCACTCGTAGAAGCCTGCGCGACCGCGGCCGCGGCGGCCTCGATGTCGGCGGGCTTCGCCTGGGGGTCGGCGGCCACGTCTGCCACGAGCGTCGCGGCGTCGATTGTGCGTCGGCGCGTCGCGGCCTTCATGATCTCTCGCGCGTGGCGTTCGACCCCGAGCGCATAGCCTCCAGGGCTGTGCACAGACGCCGAGGCCAGATCGGCCAGCAGCGACCGCTCATCCGACGCATCGTCACCACCCCGCTCTCGGGCGATGCGGAGCACGTCGGCCAACGAGGGCGCATTGAGCGCTGCGGCCTCGATAATCGCGGTCAGCAGCTCCGGCGCACCCTCAACGGTGAGCGCGGATGGCTCGACGAGCGGGATGGCCTTCCGGCACCTGTTCACGTCGTCCTGGAGCATCTCCAGCATCCCAGCGAGAAATGCCTTCTCGGCCTCTGGCCTGCGGGTGGCGTCGGATCTCTTTCGATTCGGCTACATGACTGCTCCCCTCCCTTCGCCCGGCCGTCAAAGGCCCGAGCGAGGCGATAGGCTTTCAACGACATCAGGCCGAGTCCAGCGCGGCGGTAGAGCCGGCCGGCGCGGCGGGCGACCTCGGCAGCCAAAGCCATATTGCCGCTGGCGGCTTCCCTGTGCGCCATGACCAGAACCTCATCGGCAGCGCGGATCGTCCAGGTGCGGCCGTTCACGATCGTTCTCACGCAGCACCTCCTTCCGGCTGCTGCTGCATCGCTCGCCGGCGAAGCCATTCCTCGAGCATCTCGCGGGGATACAGAGTGACCCGGCCGACTTTTGTGCACGGAATCTCGCCCGCCTTCGTCTGTTCCCAAAGCCACCGCTCGGAGACCCCGAGGGCGCGGGCCGCTTCACGCGGCCGGAGAGCCATTGGTGCCGTCATTGCTGAAACCTCTGCCTGTTCGCGGCCCGCGATGTGCGGCCCGCATATAGGCTTGTCCCAGCGTTGAACATTTTTTCTTCAACGCTGGGAGCGGCGCAGCGTGTCGCCGCAGAAAGAAAGCACTTGCAACCAGGAGCAATTTGCCGGGTCATTGAACATTCGATGTTCAACGATTCAACGGCAGGCTACTCGGCCTCGGCCCGGCTGCCTTCGCTGGCGGGAACACGCCCGAAGAGCTTCCAGCCGGCAACGTCTCCGACCAATGCGGCCAAGATTCCAGACAGTCGCCCAGACTTCTGGCAGTCGGCAGTGTATTGCCGGTGTCCTCGGAAATGCTTTTTGAAGAAGTACGACGCCGAGCCCTGGTCAACGTCGGCCAGTCTCGCAAGCGCGTTGTTCTTCACGGGCTCAAGGTTCAAACAGCTTCCGTCGGAGTATTTGTGGTGCGCCGCGAGGGCGGCGATGAGCTTGGCCTCGGCTTCGCCTTTCTCCGTGCTGCGCTTTTCTCGCACCGGGGGTTGCGGCTTGCTTTCGGCGGATTGCGCATCATCGCCGTTGAGGGGCGTCGATACCCCGGGGGCGGGCGTAGAGATCCGCTCGGTCGCGTCAGCGCTGTGCGAAAACACGCTGGCATCCTGAATGGCCTTTATCAGCGATGGCGCGACGTTGGCCCAGTCGCCAAAAGCTCCGGTAAAGGATTCCAGAGTGCGAATGACCCGAGCCAGCTCGATCACCGCGGCGTGGGCCTGGCTGGGAAGTGTCGGGTGGGCGACGGCCTCCACGCCCGCGAAGTAGGCGAGCTTGTCGATATCCAGTAGCCGCCTGCGATAAGCGACGATGTTCGCGTACCACTCGACTGCCTTGGGCGCGAGGTCGCAGGCAGGTCCGTGCTGATTGCCGTGGTTCGCTGCCTCATCAACCGTGATAGATGCGGCGGCTACTGCCGCGGGGTCACTTTCCCATTCGTAGATCCGCTCCCGGCCGGCGCGATACGGCGACTTATCTCGGAGAAATCCGGCTTGGACGGCGGTGGCCAGAGCGTGCATGGCGTCTGCATGAAGGTCCCACCCGGCCTTCGGCCCGCAGACGTGGTTCAGAAACTTCAGGATTTTGCTGGCTCGACGAGCAAAGTCGGCGATCGGGCCAACGGCTCGCTCATCGTGATCGATCGGCACATCGACTCGATACGCTCCGGGACAGGTCTGATAGAGCGCGATTTCCACGATGGTATTGCGCAGGCTGTCATGGGTCGCCGCCACTCTTTCGAGAAACGCCACACGTTTTTCACGCCTTGCAAGATCCTCGTCGGTGGAGTCCGTTTCCTCGGAGGCCATCAACACTCTCCCGTGTCGTGAAGGGCACCCCACTGGCCTTAGCATGGGTAGCAACCCCGGCTGCCTGAGTTGGGAGCGGCAGTCTGCCGGTGCGTACACGACCGGCAAGTCAGACTTAGCCGAGCCAGAAAAAGGCGTCAACCCGCCAGCCTCTGAATGTGCGCATCCGGCGGACGCACAATCCAGAACTCAGCGGGTCACGAAGCGCCGCACAGCGCTGGGCGAGCGGTTGCGTCTTCGAGCCGGTACGGGTTCGCGATAGTGCGTGCTCCAAACCGGCGGAGAAGTTTCACGCGATCGCGCTGGTCGATGTGCTCTCGCTCGATCCGTTCGCGGATAGCCGGTTGTTTCAGGCTGGGGATTCGCATCGCGAAAAACGGCCACAGTTCTTCGGCCTGGTACACGGCTGTCTTGTCGGGAAACGACACCAGAGGCCGCAACTCCTCATGGCGGCGGAACTCGTCGGAATACACAAACTTCCACTGCCCTTCGGAAAGGGACAGAACTCCGACGTGAACCTTCCCAAGAAACAGGGCGAAGGCGGCTTCGCGCTCGGGGCCGGGATCGCGTGCGGGCGCACCGCCGTCTTCTGCGCCGAGCAACTCGCGCCACGCACGTTTCAGCGATGAAAGCATTTGGGATCGCATTAGTCGTTTTGCTAACCGATGGCTCTTCGCACTTCGGAAAATCGGCGTTTCAGGCACTCAAGGATGAGAAGGACTCGCTCCTTGGTCATCAAGGCGGAAAACTCGACTCTCAGAAGGGTACCACAGCGGTCAAGGTCGAGTGCAACCGCCTTGTTTTTTAGCATTGTGCGGTAGGAAGGGTAGGTTTCCGAGATGCTTCGCAGCAAGTCGAAATGATTCAGGTTGTTCTGGCCGTCCCAGCTCACTTGAGGGCGGCTGTGAGCGACATAAGCGGCCAGAGCTTCTGGATCAGCGAGACGTGCACGAATGAACTGCTCATCTGCGTTCCAAAACAGGCCGCGGGCTGTGTCAAAGATAGGCGAGAAGCGTGGCCTGACTTTTGTGCGCGTCGATGTGACGACACCCCAGTTGGCGGGATGACGGTCATTGTTGCCGACAATCGCATCAAAAAGCAGCATTTCGACAAAGCCCGCAACGACCTCATCAGCAGCGTCCGGAAACGCCCGGCCCATCGAGGCGATGACATCGGGAAAGGGGTCCATCCGGGATCTTCATGGGTAGAGCCGTAAACCACCGCAGTAGAAGTAGATCACGTCCTTGAAGTTGCCGACGTTCCGGTAGCCCCCTGCCCGACGCTTGATGGCCATGATCTTGCTATTGAGGCCCTCGGC
>JBKDUV010000202.1:0-3917 GCA_046339335.1 Planctomycetia bacterium
TCGCCGGCCTCGGCCCGCGTCACCCGGACATCCGCCGGATCGTGCGGCTGCATGTCTCGCTCACGCACCGCGACGACGACGTCCTTGCCGCGGCCGACGCCCTCGCCAGGATTCTCGTCCGCCTGACGCGGCCCGATCGGCCGGACGGGCCTCGCGACCTCCGCGAAGCGATCGTCGAGGAGGCGGGAGACTGGGCGTCGGACGCAAAACTCACCTCCTGGGAACGCCGCGCGGCGACCGGGCCGGCCGCGTGTCCGGACCGGGCCGTCGTCGGGACCGTGCTCAGCCCCGCCTGCTACATCGACGACGCCTTCCCGGCGGCCCTGTATCTGGCCGCCCGTCACGCGGGCGACTTTGCCGCCGGGGTCCGGGCCAACGCCCTGTGCGGGGGCGACAATTGCCACCGGGCGGCGGTCGTGGGATCGTTGCTGGCGGCCGTTTCGGCCCCGCCGGACCGGCTGCTGGAGGGACTCGCCGGCCGTGCTATGGTTGAGCGTCTGTCGAACGCCCCGTAGCCCCGGAATCGCGCATGGTGCCCGCACTCCAGACCGCCCCGCCGGCCCGCGGCCGGTTCGCCGACCTCGAACTCCCCCTCGTCCCGACCCGCACGCCCCTGCTCGACGCCGATCCTGCCGCGACCGAACCGCTGGTCGCCAAGCGGGCCGAACTGCGGCGCTACTTCCATCAGACCTGCGGCCTCTACGAGCGGCTCTTCGACCTGATCCGCGACGAGGCCTCCTACTACGACCGGCCGGAGCCCCTGCGGCACCCGCTGATCTTCTACTTCGGACACCCCGCCGTCTTCTACGTCAACAAGCTCACAGCCGGCCGCTTCATCCCGCGGCGAATCGATCCGCGGCTGGAGGCGATGCTGGCCGTGGGCGTCGACGAGATGTCGTGGGACGACCTCAACACGGCACATTACGATTGGCCCTCCGTGCAGACGGTCCGCGACTACCGGGCGGCCGTTCGCGATCTGGTCGACGAGTTCATCCGGTCGATGCCGCTCGAACTGCCGATCGGCTGGAACTCGCCCGCCTGGCTGATCCTGATGGGGATCGAGCACGAACGCATCCACCTCGAGACGTCTTCGGTGATCATGCGGCTCATGCCATTGGGAGATCTGCGGCACGGGGCAGAGCTGACGGCGGCGGAACGCCGGCTCTGGGCCTCCTGCCAAACGACCGGCGCCTCACCCCCGAATCCCTGGCTGCCGGTGCCCGCCCAGAACGTGCGGCTCGGCAAGCGGGCCGACGACCGGACCTACGGCTGGGACAACGAGTACGGCGTCGAGGAGGTGAACCTGCCCCCGTTCCGCGCCGCCCGACAGCTCGTGTCGAACGGCGAGTTTCACGGGTTCGTCGCCGCCGGCGGCTATCGCGACGAGTCGCTCTGGACTGAGGAGGGTACGGGCTGGCTCCGGTACACGCGGGCCGAGCATCCGAAGTTCTGGCGCCGGACGGCGGCGGGGTACGTGCAACGGAACCTGCTCGAGGAAATACCCCTGCCGCTCGACTGGCCGGTCGAGGTCAACTGCCTCGAGGCCCAGGCCTACTGCCGCTGGCTCGCCAGGACGACCGGCGAGAACGTCCTCCTGCCCACCGAGGCCCACTGGCACGCGCTGCGCCGGCACGTGCCCGGCGACCAGCCGAGTTTGGAGACCGCTCCCGGCAACATCAACCTCGCCCACCATGCCTCGAGCTGCCCGGTGGACGCCTTTCCGCAGGGGGATTTTTTCGACGTCGTCGGCAACGTCGGGCAATGGACGCGGACGCCGATCATGCCCTTCCAGGGCTTCGAGGTGCATCCGCTGTACGACGATTTCTCGGTGCCGACCTTCGACGGCCGCCACAACCTCATCATGGGCGGCTCGTGGATCTCGACCGGAAACGAAACGCTGGCCAGCGCCCGCTATGCCTTCCGGCGGCACTTCTACCAGCATGCCGGCTTTCGCACGATCGTCGAGCAGCCGGGGAACGAGGCCGTGACGGCCGGCGCGCGGCTCTACGAGACCGACCAGCTCGTGACGCAATACCTCGACTTTCACTACGGTTCGCCCGCGGCGCTCGGCGTGCCCAACTTCCCCCGGGCCTGCGTCGAGGCCGTCATGCCGCGCGTGCCGGCGGACCGGCGTCGCCGTTGCCTCGACATCGGCTGTTCGGTGGGCCGCTCCGCATTCGAGTTCGCCCGCCACTTCGCCCACGTCGACGCCCTCGATTTTTCGGCCCGCTTCATCCAGGCGGGGGTCCGGCTGCAGGAGGGGGACGAGGTCTTGTACGAGGTTCCGACCGAGGGAGAACTGACGGTCTCGCGGGCCGTCTGCCTCGAACGGCTCGGACTCGCGGCGGTCGCGGGCCGGGTGTCCTTCATGCAGGGCGACGCCTGCAATCTGAAGCCGATCTACGCCGACTACGACCTGGTGTTCGCCGGCAATCTGATCGACCGCCTCTACGACCCGCGGCTGTTCCTCGACCTGATCGGCGACCGCGTCGTTCCGGGCGGCCTGCTCGTGCTCACGAGCCCGTACACCTGGCTGGAGGAATACACGCCGCGGGACAAGTGGATCGGCGGCCGGCGCGAGCACGGCGAGCCTCTCGACACGTTCACCGGAATCGAGCGGATCCTCTGCCCGCGGTTCACGATCGAGCACCGCGCGGAGATCCCGTTCGTGATCCGGGAAACCGCCCGCAAGCACCAGCACTCGCTGGCCGAGATGAGCATCTGGCGACGGCTGACCGGCTGACGTGCTACACTCCGTCGGCGTGGGCGGCCGTGGGCAGCGCCGCCCCGCGGGGTGGGCTGCAGGACCGCCCGCCAGGGCAGGCGATGGCATGTCATCCGGAACCACGTTCGACCCGAGTCGCGAGTGGCTGGGCATTGATGCGGTCGATCTTGCCGACCCACGGCGCGTGCTCGGTCTGACTGCCGCCGAGCTCGATCGCGAAGCGATCATCCGGGCGGCCGATGATCGACTGGCGATGCTCCGCGACATCGATCCCGGCCCGTTCACCCTGGCGCGGGCGGCGTTGATGAACCGCGTGACGGAGAGCAGGGACGGGCTCCTGGCTTCGTTGCCCGCACGTGCGGGCAGCGGATTCGCGCCGCCGCCCCCCCCTGGGGCACTGCCACGGCCTGCCGGATCCTCGGCAGCACCGGGGCGATGCCCGCCGGCACCGCCCTCAGCCGTCCCGGCAGCGCCCTCCGCCGGCCTGTCACTGCCCCTGCCCACGTCGGCGACCGTGCCGACCGGACAGAGCGCAGAGACGAGTGCCGCCCGGGCGGCCCGACGGCGGGCCCCACCGACCGGCGACCGTGGTGCGTCACGCCGGACCGTGAGCTGGGTGCTGCCACTGCTCGCGCTGGCGACTCTGGCCGCCCTCGGCGTTGCATTTCGAGATCAGCTGCTGTCCAGAGACGATCGACGGACCGCCAGCGTTCCTGACGCCGGCGTGAATCGCGAAGCGTCGCTCCAGCGGATGGGCGGTCCTGACACCACGTCGCCGGCGTCGCTGTCGATTCCGAAACAGCCTTCCGCCCCGCAGCCGGTGGCCGTTGCACCGGGCACCGGGCCGCGGGAGCAGCCTGCCCCGCGCGTCAGCCCGGCCGAGCCTGATCCGGCGCCGCCGGTCGCGACGCCGGGGCCGCAGTCGCCGCCACCAGGTCCAGCGGTCACGACGGCGACGAATCCGCCCCGGCCCGTCGCCGTCGATGCGGGCCGCATCGACGACCTGCTCGCCGCCGCCAGGACGGCGCTTGCTGCAGGTCACTTCGACCGCGCCGACGAGGCGGTCCGCCGGGCACGCGATGCGGCCCCGGATGGTTCGGGCGCCGATCGCGTCGCCGGCTGGGAGCAACTCGCCTCACACGCCAGGCGGTTCGCCTCCTTCCGCGGCCAGGCCCTCAAGGCCGGCGCAGGC
>JBKDUV010000203.1:0-11408 GCA_046339335.1 Planctomycetia bacterium
GGCTGTCAGCAGCCGATTCTCACGGCGACGCACGACGTCTACAGCTTCGGTCATGTGCTGCATGACATGGAAGCGGTCGAAGACGATCTTGGAGGAAGCCAGAGGAACGGCTTCGAGAGTGGACTGGATGTAGGGCTCCCACATGTCCATTGCGACTGCCTCCACCCAATGAGGCGCCATCCATCGGTCCACGGAATCGGCTCCGTCGGTGCCATGATTCCGGCGACCGAATGGCATCCGCCGCAGGATCGCGTCCCGCAGTCGGCGCAGGCGGCTCCGGCGGCCGGGCTTAAAATCCGCCACCCACCGATCGACCCAGGGGAGCGTTGCCGCCCGTTCCTCGGCAGACATCTCGATTCCGGCAAAGTGGATCACCAAACCCAGGTTTCGACATTCCGCCAACAGCGTTCGCATCCGCATGCGGTTGCCCATGTATGGAGGTCCACAGCCGATGCTGGAAATGACCAGGAGCCGGTGATCGGTCATGCCCGGGTTTGCAAAATCCGTCGGGCAGCTCACAGCCATCCGGTGCACATCAGGGAAGCGACGCCTCGGTCCACCGCTCTGGCATTGCACACACCAAGTCCAACGCTACACAACCGCTATTTTCCCGACACGCCATGGTTCCTTACGAAATCATCAAATTCACACCGCGGTATACTCTGCAAGCTGGTTTTACGACTTCCGTTGACAACGGTCCCGCCTCTTTCGCGGTAATGGGAATACGCGGAACGAAAAGCAATTTCAGTTAGATCAAGCCGTGGTTCGTCCATACCAGTCGCTAATTTGGAATACGCATCAGAAAAATGCGTTTGCTGCGCATTCTCGCCAGCTCGAGCGAGTCCGTGCGGGCCGTAATTGTGATCGACACCGATGAGCAGAACATTTCTGCATCCAACCCACATCGCCAGTTGAAGACTTGTAAACGACGTTGTCCATCCGGCCTCTATTCCATCGGCGAGATCGGTCGAGAACGCAAAGCGGTCATTCGCGGCTAGATTAGGGGCGAGCGAAGCGAACCTCGCGTTCGTAAAACGCTCCCTCACCACGATAGCATTAAGCTTCGACGGCAGAAATGGCGCACATGTACTTGTGGCAACGACCGTCGTATGCCCTCCCATAAGCCAATCAAAGTTAACCCGCGCCGCAACTTTGGGGTCCGCGAGCACATAGTACGTGGGCCTCCATGTCGAGTGTTGAAAAATTAGCGCGATATGATTACATCCAAACGATGGCAGGTGAGAAACCCGTTCCAGGTCCGCGATTCGAAGACTCGGGCCATTTCCTACTATGACGCCAAATTCCTGTGTCTCGACGGCACGAAATGATTCAATACGCTGCCGTCGCCGAATCATGGGGAAAAAATAACGCTCACGGACCAACTGTTTTAGCCGCTCTAAGTATCCTTTGAACACAGGCATTGTGGCCGCGGCGTTCCCGCCTTATATATTTCACCGACACAAGGTTGGTATCAGCCTTTTGCGCCGCGATGTAATTACGCGTACTCGGGATTCGTTGCTGTTCCAATCACAAAACAGTGTCACAACCTGAAATAAGGGCTCTTCCGGCATTTCAGTGGCACGGTAGCTGTGGCACGAGGCTGAGCTTGCCGCAGTAGAAGAGGATTCGCGTTCGGTAGTTCGCGAAGGATCGAAAGCCGCGGGCTGCATACCTGAGGGCCTGGATCACACTGTTGAATCCCTCGCTTGTGGCATTCGTGATTCGGTGGCGGAAGTAGGTCAGCAGATTCGGCAGGTGCCTCTTGAGCATCTTTGCCACCTTGACCATCGGCTTGAGGCGACATCGGGCCCCCCACGCGTACCAGTGATTGAAGAACTCCTCGGCGCTCAAGGCATAGACATGCCGCCAGAACCACCGGAATTCCTCTTTGAGAGCCCACGCCCTGGCCGTTTTCAGATCACCCTTCCTGATGGCAGCGAACCTGCGGCGCTGCCGATGAGACAGGTTCGACTTGTTGAACAGCCACAACTGCCGCGTTCCCGTCAGGCGGTCGTCGTCCTGGGCTTGGAGAGCCTTGTTTTCGGCTCGACGCACCTGGTCAACTGCCTCTCCGAGATACTTGGCGACGTAAAACTTGTCATGCACGAGCTCCGCATTGGGAAGCTCCTGGGCCACGGCCTTCGCATAGGCAGGCAGCATGTCAGCGGCAACTGCTTGCACGCCCTCTCGCTGCTCCTTCGTCAAGGTCTGCAGAACGGCTTTTGCCGCAGTTTCCGTGCGTTCTTCGGTGACATCAAGGACGCGCGACCCGTCAAGATCGGTGAGGACCGTGATGTAGTCCTGCCCCTTCCCGAAGCTCTTCTCATCGAGGCCCACATGAGCGACGACGGCGGCTTCGCGGCGAACCAGTCCTCGCGCGACGGCTCGGTCCATGATCGTCTGCACCGCATCCCACGGAAGGTTGAGCATCGCTGCGGCGGCATTGATGGTGCGGCAGGCTTGAAGAACCTCGACAGCGAAGGCTTCAAAGAGAAGGGTGAATCGGGAATGCTTCGCCGCCCACGGTGGTACGACCGTCTTCACCCCATGCTCGGGACACCGGCAGCGGGGAAGACGAGCGACAATCTCCGTGACGAACTGCATGGTGTCCAGATGCCGCCACCGTCTCTCTTCGGCGTGATCAGCCAGCCCGCAGGTTCGTCCACACTCCGGGCAGGAAACGCCACGGCCGACATGAGCGAGGCGAATCTCGACGCGCCGCTGATCGACTTGAAGGTTCACGTCCTCCACCTTCCAGGATTCATCGATTCCGAGGAGGCGGGCATAATGGGTTGAGAGTGTATCCATGGCCACACTCTACGATGCGACGCCTCAAATCCTATGCCCGCGTGCCACGGAAATCCCTGAAGAACCCATGAGGTCCTTCCGGGAGGTTTGTGGGTCAGGAGCCAAGAAGGGGGTGTTCCTGCCATGTCGCCGGGCTGTGGAAGCAAGCGCAGGCATGGATGCCGAAGCGCGGCGGACATGCAGTGAACGGAGGGCCGGAGGCCCGCCGAGAGCGGCCGGTGACATGGCAGGGACACCCCCGACCCACGGAAAAGCCCGATGGACCAATCATGAGCGGGAGCGATAAATGCGTTTCTCATCAGAACAGGTCATGAATAGTCATGACACCGAGACAATCCGTTCCAGTGACGACAGGAGCAGCGTTTACTTTCTTAGTCGTATGTTCCATTAGATCGTAGACCTGTTTTAAGGTGAATGTTACATCGACGGTGACCGGATTTCTGTTCCAGCACATTTCCACTGGGTCGGTAATCGCGACGTTGCCGATTAGCGCGCGACGAAGGTCCCCGTCAGACACTATCGCCACGAGCGTGCCCTTAGAAACCACGCAAGCCAAGCCGCACAAAGCCACGCCGATAGCTTCCATGGCATCCGCAATTGTCGCGTTCGGGCAAATGAACGGCGTCCGTGCTCGCCAGGCGACAAGATCCTCGACTCGGCGATTGAGGTTTAATCCTATCTGACCGGCTGGATGGTTTGCGGCGAACACGTTCGCATCGAATTTACGCTGGTCGGCGACAATCGAAACAATAACATCCGCGACGGCCATTGCTGACAGCGTCGAGCAAAGAGGAAGAAGGTTGTGAGTGTCACCTTCCTGCTCACCAGGCAAGTGAATGACTAGATCAGCGTATTGTGCGAGCGGCGAGCGCGGCGATCCGCTTACGAGTATCACCGTGACCGATAATGCCTTGAGAAAGGGCGCAATCGCCTTCAGTTCAGACGAATTTCCGCTCTTTGAAAAGAGAACAGCCGTTGAATGTTTCCGAATGACGCCGAGATCACCGTGGGCAAGGTGCGTTGCATCCAAAAAATGCGCTTCAACCCCGACACTGCGGAGGGACGCTGCGAACTTTCCAGCAATGAAAGACATCTTTCCGACACCGCAGGAATAAATGCAGCGAGCTTCATTTGTTAAGGAAGCCGTTTTAAGAATCTCATCGCGGCTCCGGCTGATATCAGCGATTGCGGAGGACGCGCAATCACAGAACCGGTCGAAGGCGATCGCGCTTGAACAGGACGGAGACTTAAAAGAAGCCATGTCTGTCAAGAATCCCTGCCACGGTTTCCCCAGAGGCAATATCGGCGAGTACTCGCTTCTCTTTTGAAGCCGCCTCGAGACTTCTCCGCAAGACCTCCTCCGCCTTCCAATAGGGCAGGACGATAATGCCCTCCCGGTCTGCAAAGATAACGTCAGAAGGAGAAACGTTCCGGCCGCATAACGTGATCGTGTCGTTAATTGAAGCGACTGCGCCCTTCCCCTTGATGTCTTTCGCGCAGTAACCAAGCGAGAACACAGGGAACGACGCGGCAGACGTTGCCCAGCTGTCTCGCGTTACTCCGCCGATCACTGCGCCGACTGCTCCGGAGCGGATGGCCAAGCTCATGTTCAGCTCTCCAAAATATGCGAGTCCAGGGCAATCGTTCTGCACCACAATAACATCGTTTTCGAAAACGACGGAATAGGACGAAAGCGCATCGTAGATCGCGTCCGGCCGGTCATCAGAATCGGATGGCCTGAGGTGAAGCGGCCTCGCGCGGCCAATGAACTTAGCATTTAAAAAGTTGGGAACAAAGCTCGCGGGCACAAAGCCCTCGATTCCCAACTCATCGCACACGTCGGAAACGAGAGGCGAAGAAAGAATGTTCGAAAGTATTTGGAATACCCTTCGCTCCTGAGCGGCATGGCCCCGAACAATCGCTTCGGCCAGTTTTAAATCGTCTTCCGTGTTCACATCGACAAGTTCAAGCGGCTTGCCGATGATCACCGCTGGCCGCTCGCCAACTCGGCGACCCGTTTGCAGTGCCGCTTCTCGACGAACGACATAAAGCGCCATAGCCTCGCTCATCTCGGCCGGCAGGTCAACACTGTTCGGTATATTATCGATGTTGTACGCCGGGCGGCCATCTCGCCACCAGTAATACTTGTCCGACCGGCAGAGTACAGCCGAGTCGACCTGTGGATTCTTCAGGACGGCATCGACCGCCCGCTCGATGGTTTCCGGCTCAACGAATGGACTTGTACAAAGATGTTGGACGTAGATATCTGCTGAAATGTTCTGCACTTCGTTCAAAAAGAGTTTGTGGCCGTCGGTCGCGTTGGTAGCGAGGGCAGGGGCCCGCCGCATGATCTTGGCTCCAACAGTCAGGGATCTCTGCAAGATGTGCTCTGAATCAGAATCAACGTAGACCTCATCAATGAAGTCGCACGCCAGCAACTTGCGAACTGTATAGACGAACAAGGGCTCACCGTTGAACGATCGGACGTTCTTATTGGCGACCCTTTCGCTGCTCCCTTTTGCGGGAACGATGGCTACGACTTTCATTGTGCCGTTATTTCCAAGTGCCGGAAACGTTCGTCAAAAATCTCGCACACCCGTTGCGCTCCCGGGTTGTTGCACCGCAAGAGGCGATCCAACGACTTGCATTGATACCGCCCGCGAAGGCGTTCAGAAAACCGACGGCACACATCGCCCCCAAGTGAACCCAATCGACTATGAGGCGCAGGAACGCTCCAAGCGGAGCCTGTCGGTCGGCCGCAGGCTCGGATTGTGGCGGCAATATTTCAACGAAATGAACCCATTGAAAGTAGCGAACTCCTGCCGACAAAACCGAACAACAAAATGATTTCACGAACTAGTGATCGCGGCGCGACGTTCAGCCGCCATCAGTCGAATTAACCCGTCGCCATCTCTGATATTGAAAGGCAGTGAAAAGCGACCTTAATTAGTCACGCACACACAACCGTCTTCAAGAGCACGTCGCGGTGGAGGCGAATCGCTTTGGGGCACCGTCAAGTTGATGGATGCAACATCCATAAAATTAGATTTTATACGGTGCGCCCGCGAGCGCCCCGTTCCGGACGCGAAAAAGGAGGCCGTGCTCGATGCCAACGGTGTAGCCTCTATTCAGAGGATCCGTCAACACCACGGCAATGCGATACGTTCCCGACCGGAGGCGAACGCGGTCAGCGACAACATGAAAGTCGTTCCGTCCAGCACGGACGTCGTAGCGTACGTTGTGGTACGCGCTGTCCCATTCTGCTACCGGCGTCTCGGAATCATCGAAGAAAACTAGACGAATGCGAGACTCGCCGAAAGCGATTTTGCTGTGCACGGAGAACCCGAGGTCGATTGCGGTATCCAGCCCTTGGCAGGCAAACGTGAAGTGATCCACTTGGACATCCTCGATCCCGTTGTCCTTGTGGATAACCAGTTTCTGCGTCTCGTTCTCCCCTGTTTCCACATTGAGTTCGTTGTAGATGTGAATCCCTTCCGCGACGCCGCCGTGGAACCGAATGGCTCCCTTTCGCATCACCATTACGCGCGTGCAGGTGCGGACGATGTCGAACATGCTGTGGCTGACGAGAATGACCGCTGTTCTCGGAAGCATTTCCCGAATCCGGTTATAGCATCGGACTTTGAAGGCGGAATCCCCCACGGCTAGCACCTCATCGACTACGAGGATATCCGGGTTCATCGAAGCGGCCACAGCGAACCCCAGCCTAACGTTCATGCCGGAGCTGTAGCATTGCACGGGTGAATCAACAAAATCACGAATTTCCGCGAAGTCGATGATTTCCTCCATCTTGTCATGGATCTCGCGTTTGGTCAGGCCGAGGATCGAGCCATTGATGTAGATGTTCTCACGCCCGGTCAAAATGGGGTTGAATCCCGCTCCAAGTGCGATTAGAGCTCCGACTTTCCCCTGCAATGCGATTGAGCCCGAATCTGGCTTGATCAAACCGTTGAGAACCTTGAGCAAGGTTGTCTTACCTGCACCGTTGCGGCCGACCAGCCCAAGGCATTCTCCACGCCGTAGTTCGAACGATACGTCGTCGACGGCCCAGAATTCGTCCTTGCGAAGGCGGTCATGGCGGGTGCCCGCCCCGGCGACCTCCCGCGCCATGTCTGCGGCGCCGTACCAGAGCGATCGCTTGAGGCTGCGGCAGAATTTCTTGCTCACGCCTTCGCACGAGATCAACACGTCGTCCGCCACTGTGGTCAGCCCCCCATCCGCTCGATCAGGATGGGCATCACCAGCCGAAATGCCGCGACGCCGACGAAGCAAATCGTGAGCGCCAGCGCCGTGACCACCAGGCACGGAACGAGTGATGTGAGCGGCACGCCGGTCAGGGATTCCCTCGCCGTGACCAGCACCGGAGCCACCGGATTCAACGCCGTGAGCAGGGCGAGCCAGCCGCTGCTCCGCGCCGGATACACGACCGGCGTCAGGAGCATCAGGAATTGCGCGACGATGGGCACCGCCCGGCCCACGTCGCCATACAACGACCCCACGGGCAGTAGGAGCAGTCCGGCCGCGAAACCGCATGCGATGAGGCCGAGCGTCGCCACTGGAAACCAGGCGAGCGAGGCGCCTGGGACGATCCGCCACCCCGCCAGCACCACGGCAACCAGGATGAGCCGGACCAGCAGGTTGAATAGTACCCCATACAGGCCGGCCATCAGGATGGCCTCGCGCGGAAAGTTGATCTTGGCGAGCATCGGCCGCGCCGAGCCGACCGCCGCGAGCGGGCTCTGGATCGCCTCCACGAACGTCTGCCAGAGCAGCGTGCCGATCATGGCGAAGGCGGCGTAGGGCATGCCCGTGCCCTCCACTGTCACGATCCCCTGGGACTGCAGGAAGATGAACGTAGCGGCTGCCATGAGCGGCGGAACGAAGGCCCACACATACCCGAGCCAGGTTTGGCGGTATTGCGCGGAGAGGTCGCGCATGAAAAGCCGCCAGGCGAGTTCCCTGCCCTTCCACACGTCGGCGATCATGCCGCGGAGGAAGACGCCCGGGTTACGCAGCGGCGATTCCGGCGTGTAGACGGTGACGGGGAGGTCGGTACCCGCGTTCATTCAGGCATTGTATCCGTGAATCAGGACGCCGCCGCGGTCTCGGTCCGGCGATCGATGCGGGCCACGCGGCCGGCGTCGAGTTCGATGATCGTCTCACAGGCAGCCACCGTCGATGGCCGGTGTGCCACGATCACCAGTGTCTTCACACCGTGAAGCAAATTGACTGCCGCGAGGATCTCGCGCTCCGTCGCATCATCGAGGGCGCTGGTCGCCTCGTCGAGCACCAGGATCCGAGGATCGTGGTAGAGCGCCCGGGCGATGCCGATCCGCTGCCGTTGACCGCCCGAAAGGCGGACGCCGCGCTCACCGACCAGCGTGTCGAGTCCCTTGGGCAGGTCGGCGACGAACTGATCCAGTTGAGCCGCCCGGATCGCGCGCCGCACTGCCAGATGGTCAATCTCGTGGTCAGCGGCTCCGAAGGCCACGTTGCGGCAGATGGTGTCATCCGCCAGATAGATCGATTGCGGGACGTATCCCACGAGCCGCTGCCAGCCGCCGACGTTGGTCGCAATGTCGACGCCGTCCGCCCTTATGCATCCAGCGGTCGGCGAGAGCAGCCCAAGCATGGTGTCGATCAGCGTGCTCTTGCCCGCACCGCTAATCCCCATGATGCCGACGGAGGAGCCGGCCGGAATTCGGACGGAGATGTCCCGCAGGGTGTCGGTCGAGGAGCCGGGGTAGCGGTACGAGACCTGGTCGAGTACCAGTTCCCTGTCGAAGGCAAGGGGAGTGCTCGATGCTGACGGCGCGACGGCGTCGCGTCCGAGCGCGAGTTCCTCGTGCATCATGTCGACCACCGGCCGGTGGTACTTGAGCATGTGGGTGGCGGTCGCCAGCCGGTTGACCGAGGGCAGAATGCGGAAAGCAGCGACCGCGAAGAGCCCGAGCAAGGGAAGCATCGTCCGCGGCGTCTTTCCCTCCAGATACATCGCCCCCGTCAGCACGCAGAGCGCCGTGACGGCGACGAGTTCGAACCAGAGCCGTGGCAGGTTGGAGACGAACGATCGCCGGGATGTCATCCGGGCGAAGAGCGCGTTGGCAGCGGCAAATTGGCGGAGGAATCCGGCGGAGCCCCGCAGCAACGACTCCTTCACGCCGTGAATGCCGTGGTGCATGTGTCGGGCGCGAACGGCCGCGTAGTCTTCCTGCAGTTTGCCCCAGCGCACGAGACGGTGGCGGGTAAGCCGCCCGAGAACGGCCGCCGCAGCCCCCGCCACGCCGCACACCGCCAACGTGCCGACCGGCTCGAACCACATCAGCAGGGCCACCATGCCGGCGAGGACGAAGCCTTCGGCGAGCAGGATCAACGCCCATCCCACGGCATCGCCGACGATGTTGACGCGATCAAGGTTCGTCATCAGCACGGCCGAATTCCGCTGCAGGTGAAACGTCCACGGCTGCCTGAGATAGACGTCGTAGAGCCGGTGCGAAAGTCCGGCGTGAACCGAGGCGATGAACTTCTGCTGCTGCCATGCTGCGAATGCGAGCACGGCCGTCGTCACGAGGTAAATCATGAACAAACCGAGAAGGCCGGCCGCGAGAATCAGGCCCGGTGAGAGTCCGCCGAACCGGGTCCGCCAATCGTCCAGGTTCCCGTCTGCGAGGAGCCGTCCGCCGCCGACCATCACCGAGAGTGCGGGGACGACCACGCCCACGCTCACCATCTCCAGGACCATCCCGACGACCATCCAGACGACGATCAAGGTCGCCGAGCGTCGCTCCTCCGGCGACAGGAGGTCCAGCAAGTCTCCTCCAAGCAGCCGTTTTGGAAGAAAGAAGGGCATCGATGTCATCGCCGCGGGTCGGCCTGGGGGGCTGCGCCAGGCTGCATCTGGGGCAGTCGCACTCCGCTCGCTGTCAGAAGACGGGCACGGCTCGTCCATGCCTGGACGTGCTGCCGGGCGTTCTCGGACGGAGCCGCCATGGCACCCCTGTGGACATGAGCCTGTGCCAAAAGTGTGGCCAGGCTCGCATTGCGAGGATCCCAGGCCGCCATCTTTTCTCCACGAGCGATGGCGTCCGACAATTGCCGCTCGGGGACTTCCGCGTTGTTGTGCTTGATGCGCAGCCGATCGGCTGCGATCGCGATCCGCACCTGTCGTTGGACGCTCTCCGTGACGGCATCGCGCACGAGATATGCGAAGGAAATCACGATGCTGACGGCGAACAGGCCGGTCAGCGCGATGGTTGCGCGGGACGAAGGCCGGGCGGGTGCTCCCGCCGCGGGCGCGGCCGATGCCAGGGCCAGCCCGCCGGCCATCGACGCCAGAAATCCATTGGCCGGCAAGTGCAGGTTCCAATCGAACACCGAGTGAACCGCGATCGCACCCAGGGCGGCCCAACTCGCATAGGACAGCCCGCGATCCGGAGCCGCAGGCTGGGCGAGGAACCGTCGCAGGCCGGTGCCGAAGAAGATTGCGGCAGCAGTCAGGATGACGGCGCCGAGCGACCCCGCTTCGGCCAGGAACTGGGCGTAATCATTGTGTGCGTAGTGCGAAACGAAACGGCCGGGATGGAGGGCGGCGTTGAGTTCACCGTAACTGCCCAGTCCCGTGCCCAGCACGGGGCTGGCCCGCGCGATGCGGAGCGCCACCGCGGTTTCCAGCACGCGGGGATCGGCGAGCATGGCCGACACCACCGGCTGGGCAGCAGATGGAAGCATCTTCTCCCAGCCGCGCAGGGGACCGAAAAACATGAGCATGAAGCCTGCCAGAACGGCGAACGCACAGCCCGTCAGTGAGCCGATCACACGCCGCTGCCATGCCAGAGGCAGGGAGAGACTGAAGAAGACGAGCACGCCCATCAGCAGCGAGGCGGCGCCCGCCCGAGACTTGACAGCCAGGGCCGCAGTCGCGACGCCGGCGATCCCGACGGCCGCCGCACAGAGCTGCGCGACCCAGGCGGGCCCCCGATTACGAAAGCAGACGAGGGCATAGCCCATGATCGCGGGCACCGTCAGGCACAACGCGCCGGCAAAATGATTGCTGTAGATGTAGGGGCCGAATCCGTCTCCTGCGCGGCTGTCGACAACCGTGTAGCGCCAGTCGCCGATCGAGAGCGTGGATCGTTCCCCCACGCCGCACGTCCGCTGCGGCGGTTCGAGCGGAGTGAGCCAGTAATCGATCGGCCCCTTGAGGTCGATGAAGCCGAGAATGATTCGCTCTTCAGGAGTCGTGCGAAACAGGAGCCCGAGAGACCAGATGAGAAGCCCCGTTGCCGCCAGCGAACCCACCAGCACGCGCCGGCAATTCGGCGATCTGGCCAGATCCGCGACCATTCCCACGGTCGTCAATCCCAGCAGAAGCCGGCGAATCGCCGTCGCGGTGGCGGACGGATCGACGGCCACGGTGCCGAGGAAGCCGTCCACGCCCTGAGCGGCGATCTTCCACGCCCCACCGGAAACCGGAGCCAGCCAGATCAGCATGCGATCAGCAAGGGGCAGCAATTGCAGCAGGAACAGGCCGGCGACGGCCAGCGGCATGACGCCCTTTTCGATCGTGTACATCAGCGGCAGGC
>JBKDUV010000204.1:0-8562 GCA_046339335.1 Planctomycetia bacterium
GTGGGTCAGCACCGCCTCGATCACGCGGCGGCGAAGGTCTTCCTGGGCTTCGGACGAGAGCGAGCGAGCGTCTTTTTGTGCCATGCACCGATCATAGCGGGGTAAAGCCTATAAGTCAACTATATAATGCCCGGAGTAGTAATCGCTGGATAACACCCCCGCGGCCCATGTGAGGCTGCGGGCTTCGGGTCGGCGCAGCCACGCATCTGATCACGCCGAAGTTCTGCCCCCCGGTCTCGGAGCCGCTCTCCGCCGTCGCCGGATTTCGCTGGTGGGGGTGCCTGGGTAGTGGGTTCGCCTGCTGCCCCGGTGCCTGAGCCTGAGCATAAGACCCTGTGATGGGCTCCAGAGGCATGGGGTCGGATTGGGCGTGGAGGGGTTTGGGTCTGAACCCCGGCAACGTTCAACGCAACTCTACTTTAAGCCGGCGGTTGAGCGCTGTCGCAGCCTTCTCGAGCGTGCCGATCGTCACCGATGGGTTGTCCGGGTCGAGCAACCGATCGAGTGCAGCCCGGCTCGTCTTCATACGGCTCGCCATGGCAAGTTTCGTCAGCCGCCGCCGCTTCATTTCCTTGGCGATCTGATACGCGATGACTCGCTTCGTTGCTGTGGCGGTCGCCGTTTCGAGGAGACGTTCTGTCTGTAGGAAATTATCGACACTGCTACCTAGGTGCTTCTTTTTCATGCGTTACTCCGATCGTAGTTGAGCGAGCCTTCGCTTCGCCGTCATGAGGTCGGCCGGGGGTGTCCGTTGCGATTTCTTCTGAAAACCGTGCAGGAGAACCATCGTCTGCCCATCCACTGTGAAAATCACTCTCGTAATGCCAGAACTGATCCGCGACCGGACCTCCCATAGACCGCCCGCCAGTTTGCGAATGAGCGGCATTCCCATCGGCCATCCGAACTGGGCTGTCTTGATATCTTCCCCGACGGCTTTGCGGTCTTCCCGGGCCAGGCCTCGCAGCCAATCCCGCACTGGCTCACTGCCGGTTTCAGTGCGAAAGAACACGACCTCCAAAATCGGCCGTCGCGATCCGCGTCCATGGCCACCTGACACCATGCACAGAGTGTATCACATTTGGTACATGGGTCAACGGCAGAATCGCATCCCGCTACCCCGGCATCTCAGCTTGGGCATGAGACCCTGCGATGGGCTTCCAATGGCATGGGATCGGATTGGGGGCGGAGGGGTTTGGGTCTGAACCCAAAACAGGCGATGCGTAGTTGTCGTACTGCACTTGGCCGGTCTGAAGGTTGCATACGACCGGGTACGACCAGCCGCGGAGTTGCACGCACAGGCCCGTTGCCGTCGCGCTGAACAGACGGACGGTCTTGTGCTCGGGGTTGGGAATCTGGAGTCGGACACAGGCGGCTTTCACGGCTGCCTCGTCGCGCACCTCCGTCTTGATCTCGACGATGTGGGACAAATCGGGGGTCTCCTGTAGAGGGTGGTGGTGGGCTTGGCTGGCTTGGCTTGGCTGGGGCTTCGCATTCATTGGCCGAACAGGAAGCCGCAGATGGCACCGAACGCAGCGACGACGGCCCACACTGGACTCATGTCCCAGATCAGCCAGCGCGAGAAGAACCAGCCGCCGAAGAACAGGGACTTCAGGAGCCAGAACAAGCCCGTGAAGCCGAGGGACAGGATCGTTTCGAGGACGCTCACGTTGCGTCTCCTTGAGGTGATGGTGGTGGGGAAGGGAAAACACAGTCAGTTGCGGCAGGCGAGTTCGGCCAGATCGACGGCCATCCACCTGTCGTTCGCGAAGTCGTAGAACTCGACCTCGCGGAACAGGGCAGTCGGAACAGGCGTAGGGGTAAACCTCCACGTGTCCGGGTCACTGCCGAGTTCGAGGCCGGCGAGCAGCAAGCCGATACACACGCTGGGCTTCGTGCCGGCTATCAGGGGCAGTTGCGGGAAGATATACGGTGCGCTGGTCCCGGGCACCGTGATGCGCACCAGACCGCCTTGGGCCTGCGCCGTCATGATCTGGCCCTGCATGCCCGGTACTGGGACCTTCGTGCAGGTCGGCTCCCATTGGTCTTGGGTGCTGAACCACGCGACGGGCTTTTCGTGTAGCTCGATCTTGGCGGTCGTGGGCTTGATGTGTCCCGAGTTGATGATCGAGCGAAGTTTCAGGCCGGTCGTGTAGTGGTAGATGGACTCGGGTGGATCGAGGCTGGGAGGGGGTTGGTCGGAGTGGGAAATGGGAATCAGCGTGACGTGGATTTGCATGCAGAACCTCCAGATGGGCGCGGAGAAGGGGCGCCGCAAGGGCTGGAAAACGAGCGGCCGAGAAGAGTCAGCGGCCGGGAGAAGACGCGCGAGGGCTGCCGAGTGCAAGCAGAAGTCCGCTAGGGAATATGCCCGGGTTTTGGCGGGGATTTAGGTGCCGTGATTCTTCGCAATCGGCACGACTTCGGCGGTGGTCGTGGCCGCAGGGGACAGGTTTTGCAGTGTCCGCAGAACAGTCGTAGAATTTTGGTATGACTTCTACGCTCCTCGAACGAATCACCATCGCACCCGGAAAACGCAGCGGAAAGCCCTGCATCCGCGGGCTTCGTATCACCGTGTCCGACGTGCTGGAATACCTCGCTTCCGGAATGACGGAAGCGGAGATTCTGGCTGACTTCCCCGAACTGACAAGCGAGGACATCCGCGCCTGCTTGGTGTTCGCGGCGGAACGAGAGCGGCGGCTTCTTGGGTCGGTAGCGTGAAAGCGCTGATCGACCAAAACCTGTCTTTTCGGCTCGTTGACGTCCTGCTGCCGGACTTCCCCGGGAGTTGTCACGTTCGCGATGTAGGACTCGCGGACGAAGACGACGAGCGGATATGGCAGTTCGCGAAGGATCAAGGCTTTGCCATCATCACCAAGGACAATGACTTTTTGGCCCGGGCGCTGGTTCGTGGTCACCCTCCGCAGGTGATTCAGATTTGCCTTGGCAACGTGTCGACGCGGCAGATCGCAGAAGTATTGCGCGGGCGAGCGAATGACATCCTGCGTTTCGTGACGGAGAGCAGGGAGTCTGTATTCATGCTGCGAGGATAAAGATAGAAATATTCCCGGCTGGTCACCGTTTCGCCACCAGCCTGTCTTTCTCGGCCCGGCGCAGCCTCTTGATGGTCGCCTCCCGCTTCAGGGCCGCCGACTTCGACCTCTGCGGTTCGGTGTAGGCCAAGGCCACAGGCGGGAGATTTCCGCCAGTGCGTCGTCTGGCGCGTCGCGCCTCTGGACGCCGGCCGTTTTTCCCGGGTAAGACGCGGGGTGTTCGGGGCACACCGGTCCTAGGCTCTGTCTGAAAACGGTCTGGCGGCCGGACAAGTCGTTCTGTAGTTGGTCTCCCGCCAAGGAGGCCGACTGCCATGAAACGACACGAAGTCACAGACGAACAGTGGGAAGTGATTCAACCCATTCTCCCCAAACGTACAGCGAAGACGGGCCGCCCGCCATCGGATCCGCGGTTGATGCTCAATGGAATCCTCTGGATTCTCCGCACAGGCTCGCCCTGGCGGGACCTGCCTGAGCGGTTCGGTCCATGGCAGACCGTGTACGACCACTTTGCCAAATGGCGAGCTTGGGGTGCATACGATCGCATTCTCGAAGCCTTGCACATCCGGCTCGATGCCGACGGCACAATCGACTGGGATCTGTGGTGCATCGACGGTTCATCCGTGCGGGCCAGCCGCGCCGCCGCCGGGGCTTCCAAAAAAGCTGCCGTCGCCACGCGGCAGAGCCGAAAGACCACGCTTTGGGCCGCTCGCGAGGCGGATTCGGCAGCAAGTTCCACTTGGTTACTGACGGTCGCGGCCTGCCGCTGACGGTCGAAGTGACCGCCGGCCAAGCGCATGAATCGACGTGCGT
This sequence comes from Planctomycetia bacterium, assembly GCA_046339335.1. Lineage (GTDB taxonomy): Bacteria > Planctomycetota > Planctomycetia > Pirellulales > UBA1268 > QWPN01. Next base: position 3,864 of record JBKDUV010000204.1, read on the forward strand.
TGAGTCGGTGATGGATCAGATCGCCATCCCGCAGCCGCTGGGGCGGCCACGCACGCGGCCAAAGCGATTGGCGGGTGACAAAGGCTACAGCTACAACCGTGTGCGGGACTGGCTTCGGAAGTACGGCATCCAACCCTTGATCCCGCGCAGGGAAAACGAGAAGCTCAGGCATGACGGCCGATCCGTGTTCGACAAGCAGGCCTACAGGCGTCGCAGCATCGTCGAGCAGACGATCGGCTGGCTGAAAGAATGCCGGCGGATTGGCACGAGGTTCGAGAAGCTCGCCATCAACTTCCTCGCGATGATGAAGCTCGCAATGATCCAACGCTGCCTCAAAATGGCGTTCTCAGACAGAACCTAATACGGGTCACACTTGAGCCTCGCGCGCCTCTGCCATGTTCCCCATATTGCGCCATCTGCCTTCTGATGGCATGATTCGGCCTCTAACCAAGGAGGCCCCATGGACGTCACCGAACGGAGTCGCGGCGATCGGCGCAGGCTCGCTCGCTTGATCGCCAAGGAATCGGACGCGATACAGCGGGATCGGCTTCGAAGCGTGTTGCTCGCATTGCAGGGGCGGGAGACGCTTGAAATCGCCGGCACCGTAGGCCGCAGTCGAGCCTTCGTACAGCGTTGGGCGTACGCGTATCGTGACGGCGGTATCGGGGCGGTGTGTGGACGCACGGCACCAGGCCGCACGCGACGGCTGACGCCCGAGCAAGAGGCTCGCCTCGTCGAGCGAGTGAAGGCTGGCGCCACACCACGAGACGGCGTCGCTTCGCTTCGTGGACGGCAGATCCAGGGGATTCTCGATCGCGAGTTCGGCAAGGCCTTCTCGCTCGCTGGGATCTACAAGCTGCTGAAGCGGCACGGGTTCGTATGCCTCGATCCTCGGCCCAGACATCCCCGGCAGGATCCGGCCGCAGCCAAGACTTTCAAGCGACGCGCCCCCTTTTTGTGAATCGTGTGCGGGCTTCCCGCCCCCGCACGCGAGTTCGTATCTGGTTCCAGGACGAAGCGCGGTTCGGCCAGCAGGGAACGCTGACCGCCGTGTGGGCGATCAAAGGATCGCGACCGACCGTCGTTCGTCAACACGGGCGAAAATCGATATGGGTGTTCGCGGCCGTCGAACCGGCGACAGGCTGGTCGATGGCCATTCCGTACCGTGAAGTGAACACCGAGACAACGCAGGCGTTCCTCGACGCGGCAGCGAGAAGGCTCCGCCGCCGCGAGCACGCCGTGATGATCCTCGACGGAGCTGGCTGGCACCGCTCACACAAGCTGCGATGGCCTCGGCGGATCACCCCGCTGTTCCTTCCTCCGTACTCACCAGAACTCAACCCGGTCGAACGGCTGTGGCACTGGTTTCGAGAGCACCACTGGAGCAATCGCACCTACGCTGACGAGCATGCACTCGTCGCTGAGGCCATTCGGAGTCACCGCACACTCTGCCGGAAGGATATCCGGTCAATCTGCCGCACCAGCTGGGTCACGCCTGAGGATCAAGTGTGATCCGTATAAGGACCCTTACGGTGACCGGATCACGGCGGAGGCGCGGGCCGCGGACCTGAGAGCCGATCGAGTACGGTGCGGGTGATGGTCTCGACGAACCAGTTGCGGTTCTGCAGTCCCACGACCCAGTCGGTGCCGCCAACCACGAACACGGTGCCGTCGCCAGGGCCGACGCCACGGTCATGGCTGGCGATCATGCCGGCCCCAAATTTGGGATGGCGCACGCCCTCGTGCTCCTCGAGATGAGGCATCGCGATGCCGTCCCCCTTGATCTCAGGCGTGGACACCGAATTCATCTGGTTGGCCATGGTGGCATTGAAGTGGTCCTCTTCATGCATCAGCGCCGGGGCCATCGCCACGATCGAAAGATTGGCCGGGGCGCCATCCTTGCCGGTGGGATAGGGAAGGCCGTCGCGCATGGTGAAGTCGCAGCCATCGACCTCATAGGCGGCCACGCAGTCGGGCCGGCCACCGATCACATCGCCGTAGTAGAGGTCGCTGCCCTTCAGGCTCCAGTGCCAGGGGCGATAGACCGTGAAGCCGCCACTGGCCCGCGGGGCCGCACCGCCGAACATGGCATGGATGGCGGCGGTGCCCGTGAGCCCGAAGGTTTCGGCCAGAGGCCAGCCCACCTGGGGCAGGTCCCAGGCATTGCTGAGCAACCGTTCCTGATCGGTGCCCAGCACGGGGTCAGTGGATTCGTCCTTGTGATTGACGAAGGTGGTGCCGCCATCCTCGTAGCGCACCTGCCAGATGTTGTTCCCCGCGAAACGGGCGTGGTTGCCACCGGCCTTGAGCTGGTTCTCGATCGCCTCGCGCATGGGCCAGCTGCTGTACTCGTCGTGGCCCACCACCACCGAGAGGCGGTAGGATTCGAGCACCTTTGGATCGGCGTGCAGATCATGCTGCGTGAAATAGTCGAGTACGATGCCATTGGCTTCAGCCCACTCGATGAACAACTTGCCGTACAACGCCCAGCTGGCATCGCCGTAGTCGCGGGCAAAGCCGAAGTGATGGGCATAGGGGTGTGACGGCAACACCGGATGGGCAAACGGTTTGAGCTCCTCCCGCGACACGGCCCGGGGCGCGCCGGCGGGCAGTTTCACGAGCCCGCGACTCCACGGCCGCAGGAGCGAGGTGCGCGGGTTGGGTTTCTTGAACCGGGGCGACCCGCCTTCGCCGTGGTAGCTGTTGCCGCCGCCCCAGTCGTTGTAGGCGTTCATCGTGCACGTCGAAACGACGAAGGCGACTCGGCTCTGCGGCTCCGCTTCGGGTGGATTGATGACGACGAAGTGCTCGCGCTCAAACATGGCGCCGTCGTCGTCGCGCACCCGTACCACAACCACGTAGAAACCGCTCCGCCAGGTCGCTGGCACCTGCAGCTGAAACGCGACCGGCCAGTGGCAGCCTACGACATGAGCGTTGGACGGCGTGGGCACTGCCTTGGCCGTGATGCCACTGCGCTCAAACACCAGTTCCGGCTTCGGCCCGTCGCGTGTGATCTCGAGTTCAAAGGTGGGCCGCGTGCTGTGCACGTGGAAGTCGATCGTCTCGCCGGCGCGGTAGCTGGAGCGAGGCGTGTAGGTCCAGATCTCGGCCACCGCCGGGTCGTTCAGCGGTTTCTCATAGGGCCAGCCGTGGCGGCTGTCGCTGTGGGCCGCGGGACCGGGCCCCGGGATCACCCTTGGCTGATTGAGGATCGAAGCGGTGTCGTTGAAGGGGGTGTTGCTCATGGGACGGCGAACGTCGAGGTCGGGATGAATGCCCTCCACAGGAAGGCGGAGGATAGCCCGGTCCATGACACGTTCACAAGCGTTTTCCGGTCGCTGGGTGATTCGTCATCCGTGGCACCGGGCCTTCGGGAGCGGACCCCGCTCGAGCACTGCGCGTCGGAGCCGTGGCAGATCACGGCAGCGGGCCATCCGTCAGGTGGTCGGGTACTGCGCTGTCGGGGTGATCGTGCCCTTCACACCCAGCTGATACGCCCGGGCCACCAGCGCGTTGTACTCGGCCTCGTCCTCGGAGGGGAACTGATCGCGGGTCAGGATGGTTCCCGAGGTCCCGGTCGGGTCGCTGATGATCGCCCAGCTGTAGTCCGGGGCGTAGTCGAGGATCCATGAGTTGCCCGGCTCGTCGGTGGACGGCGCGCCGGAGAAGTTCACGCTGAGGCGAGTGTTGACGGCGTTGACCGGAACCGCGGATCCGGTGATCTTCCACTCCGGTCCGCCGGGTCCGAAGGTGCCGGAGTTCTCCACCGTGATGTCGATCAAGACAGAGGTACCGCCTGGCGGTTCTTCGTAGTTGGGCGTGTATTTCATCGTGGTGTTCACCAGCCCGATGGAGGAGCCCTGCTTCACGCTGCCCTGTTCGTACCACGTGCCTGCGAACTGATTGACGTCAACCAGCGGCGGCGCGGGCAGCGTGTTGGCCCCCGCCCCACCCAATACGAGCGGCTGGTTTTGGACGTAGGTGCCGTCGTTGGGATTGCCGTAGATGCCGTAGAACGGATCGCTCGGTCCGTAGAGCCCCGAGTAGAAGTCGTTGATCCAGCCGGTGGCGAACGTGATCACGGCATCGAGGGAGCTGCCGTCGTCGAACTGAACGCCGACGAACTGGTCGGGATGCAGGAGCGCGAGCTGCTCGGTGGTGTTGCCCCAGTTGTTCGTGGCCTGCGGCGGCGAGGCGATCTGGTACAGCGGGATGCCCAGGGAATCGAGCTTGGCGAGCGACATCGCGAACTGGTCCGGGGCAGCGACCCCGTCGACCATCACCACGCCCAGCAGGTTGGCGGCGGCGCCGTTATCGACGGTGAAAGCGGCCACCTCGGCGGCGAACCCGCCGCCCGTGCGATCCCCGGTGAGCAGGAACTTCTCAGGCAGTACGCCCTGATAGCCGGCGGCGTTCGCGCTGATGGAAAGCGCCCCGCGATCGCCGAGCATCCGTCGCCCGACGAGCTGCCCGTGATCGACATCCAAAGCCTCTGATCGGCGTCAGACGCGAGGCGTCGAAGCCCCGGGAACGGCCAACTGGGCCGCGGTCTGCGCGGACGCTAGAAAAACGCCACCGAAGCGGATGCGGGGCGTTTCGAGAAACCCGTTCCCGACGCCCGGGCCGCTCCTCCCGAGGCTCACGAGTCGCTCATCAGCCGGAAGACCGGTGCGGAGGTGCCATTGACCGGGCTATCCTT
>JBKDUV010000205.1:0-34523 GCA_046339335.1 Planctomycetia bacterium
CTCCATGGCTTTCAGCCTGCGCGTTTCCGCGTCTTTTCGTTTTCCGCTGTATGGCATGCATGGGGTATCGGCCACCCGGCCCATCGGCCATGAATCTTTTTTTCAAGCGTCAATAAAGACACACAAACGCGATCCATGGACGTTTGTGTGGTGCGTGCTCAGTAACAGCATACCGACAGGCCATCGCCCCCAGCCTCGTGTCCGACGAGGCCTGCCACCCGTACGGCTTTGACCGCCGACTGGCTGCCCTACCCTCTCCCGTCCTCCCCGTCGGCCCCTCTGGCTACCGGGCATTTTTTCCTTCTACCGGCCTGCTGCGTTGGCGGCCGGTGTCTGTGTTTGTGTCCCTGTGTTTCCCCCTTTCAGGAGATCGAGAACCCATGAGTGACTCTGACCTGTTCGACGCCGTGGCCCTGAAGACCGGCGAGGATTCCCACGAGATTCGGCGTTGGGGCTTCGTGCTGACCGGCCCCGAAGACTCTGGCTCTGATCTGGACCCGGAGTGCCTGCTGGACGTGCTGCTGGTCGATCTCCCGGAAACGGGCACGGTCGACTGGGACGCGGTGCTCGGTGACGGCGGCTTCCGGTCGCCGTTCTATACCCGTGCGCAGCAGGCCCGCCGGAAGGCCAAGGCCGACATGAGGGCCAGTACCACGAAGCAGGTGGCCCGAGCGGCGTGACCTGCTGACCGTCTCGAAGATTCCCCGCGACCCGCCGCAACCCGGACCGCATGCTCACGACCTCCGGAAAGCGGAACCGGCCCGCATCCACACCGTCCATCACGCATGCTGCAGCATCCCGGCGGAGGCTCGGGCAGCCTCGATGGCGATGCAGCGACGCATCGCGTACAACACTCTGATCGACCCGCGGGCGTGGCGGAGGCCACCGCGACTGCAAACGCATTGAAGGGAACCAGTTCATGGACGAGTTCGTCGAACCGCTGGGCATGCGGGTGCTGATTCGCAAGGACGAGAGCCGGCAGAAGACCAGGGGAGGGATCGTGCTTCCGGACCAGGCGGAGATCCCCACGATCACCGGCCGCGTCGTCGAGGTCAGCCTGCAGGTGGAGCGTGACGCCGACTTCCCGATCGAGAAGTACGACAAGGTGCTGTTCCACCCGAAGAACTCGATCCCGGTCGACTTCGAGCAGGACAACCTGCTGTATGTCGTGCCGATCGAGGACGTCGTGGCGGTGTTCCGCCGCCACGACTCGGGCAAGCCCCGTCGGCGCGGGAAGACCGATCCCGAAGACCAGTCCCCGCCGAACTGATACGTCTCACCCATGATCCTCGCGCAGCAAGCCCCGGGCAGGAATCGTCTCGTCCGGCGTGTCGTCGGGCCAGCGTCGGGCCTGGGTGCCACTCACCCTGGCCGGACGCGGGCCTGAAGCACCCGTGGCAGGCCGGCCATGTCGCGGAGCGTCGGCCCGGCCTCGAGGGCCGGCTCGGCAGCGACGACAGCCTCGGCGGCCGCCACGACGTTCGGCCCGATCTCCACCAGGAGCCAGCCGCCCGGCACGAGGACGCGGGGCGTCGCCGCCACGAGGCGTTCGATGACCTCCACGCCCGTCGGCCCGGCCACGAGCGCGGTCCGCGGCTCGTGCAGACGCACATCCGGAGGCAACGCCGCGAACTCGTCCTCGCGGACATAGGGGGGATTGCTGACGATCAGATCGAAGGGGCCGGACGCGGCCGGGGCGGCCAGCAGGTCGCAGAGCACGAACGCGATCCGCTCGGCCACGCCGTGCCGGGCCGCATTCGCGCGGGCCACCTCCAGCGCCGAGGGGGAGATGTCGGTCGCGACGAACGTGGCCGCCGGCAGGCGACGGGCGAGCGTGACGACGATCGCGCCCGACCCGGTGCCGACGTCGAGGATCCGCGGCGCCGCGGTGCCTGCGGACAGATCGAGGGCCCGGACCACCAGGCCTTCCGTCTCGGGCCGCGGCACGAGCACGTCCTTCGAGACCGCGAACGGCAGCGAGAAAAACTCCCGGTTCCCGACGAGATACGCCACGGGCTCACCGCCGCCGCGTCGCTTCACGAGCGCGCGGAACCGGTCGCGCTCGTCGTCCGACACCGGCACGTCGAAGGCCGTGTAGAGGGCGATCCGCGGGCAGCCGCGGACGTGCGCCAGGAGCACCTCCGCGTCGAGCCGTGGTGACTCCGCCCCACGGGCGGCGAGCCACTCGGTCGTCCAGGCGAGCAGCCTGCCGACGGTCCAGGGCTGCTGATTGCCGCCTTCGGCGGCGGTCGATTCCTGGTCGCTCAACGAACGTTCTCCTGGAGAGCCAAGGCGGGGCGGGCGTCAGCCGGCTGGGGCACCGGCGGCGGACCGCTCCATCTCCGACCGGCGTTCGCGACGGGCATGCTCCTCGAGCGCGTCGATGACCAGCCCCAGCCGTCCGGCCATCACCTGGTCGAGGGTGAAGCTTTCATTGATGCGATGGTCGGTGACGCGGTTCTGCGGGTAGTTGTAGGTGCGGATCCTTTGGCTGCGGTCTCCCGAGCCGACGAGCGTCTTTCGCTCGGCCGACCGCTTGTCATGCTCGATCTGCCGGCGGTGCTCATAAAGCCGCGTCTTCAACACGCGAAGCGCCTTGGCCAGGTTCTTGTGCTGGCTCTTTTCGTCCTGGCACTGGACGACGATCCCCGTCTCGAGGTGCGTGAGCCGCACCGCCGAGGCCGTCTTGTTGACGTGCTGCCCGCCCGGGCCGCTGGCGCAGAACAGGTCCTTGCGATATTCGTCAGGGGCGATCGAAACCTCCACGTCCTCCGGCTCCGGCAGCACCGCGACCGTGGCAGCCGACGTGTGGATGCGGCCCTTCGTCTCCGTGTCCGGAACCCGTTGCACGCGATGGCCGCCGCTCTCGTGCCGCAGCCGGCGGTAGACGGCGTCCCCCGAAACGCCGAGCACGAGATCCTTGAAGCCACCGAGTTCGGTGGGGCTGGCATCGAGCACCTCGAAATCCCAGCCGAGCTCGGCGCCGGCCCGACGGTACATCTCGTAGAGGTCCCGTACGAAGAGCGCCGCCTCGTCTCCGCCGGTGCCGGCCCGCAGTTCCATGATGCAGCGGGTGCGATCGGCATCGGCATCGGCGGAACAGAGGTCGAGGAGGGCGTCCCACTCGGCCTCGCGGCGGCGTTCCAGATCGGGAAGTTCGGCCTCGGCCAGATCCCGCAGGTCGCGGTCGGCGCCGGCCACAAGCCCGCGGAGGTCGGCGATCTGCCGCTCGAGGGCGACGAAATGCCGGTACTTCAGTGCCAGCTTGGCCAGGGTGCCGTGCTCGCGGGCCGCCGTCGAGAGCCGCTGCGGATCGGAGAGCAGAACTGGGTCGACGAGCGCCCGCTCCAGCTCTTCAAACCGTGCGAGCCGCTCGCCCAGCAGTTCGCGGACCCCGCCGGCCGGGTGTTCGCCCATGGATCAGGAGGCGGACGGCTCTGCCGTCGCGGCCCCCGCCTTTTTCTTCTTCAGGCTGGCGTAGCCGGCCCCGGCGAACTTGCTCTTGAACTTCTCGATCCGCCCGGCAGTATCGACGAACTTCAACTTCCCGGTGAAGAAGGGGTGGCAGAGGTTGCAGATGTCCACCTTGATCTCGGGCACGGTGCTCCGCGTGGCAAAGGTGTTGCCGCAGCCGCAGCGCACGACCGTGTCGATGTAGCGGGGATGAATGTCGTCCTTCATGGTCCTCGAACCTGCTGGGAAACTGGCTGGGAGAAACAAAACGTCGATCGGGAACACAACCGAGCCGCTGCGTGCAACCGCCCTCCGGTCATCGCTCCGCGGATTCCCGAGGATACACGGCCGGGCAGCGCAGGACAACGCGAACCGCGGCCGGGGCCGAATTCACCGGGACGCGGCCTCCGGTCGCCGGCCCGGAGCACCGCGGAACGCCGCAACCGCTCGTCGTCAGGGCCGCTCGGCGTTCGCCTGCAGCCGGCTGCCGAACCGCTGGGGCGACTCGTCCGCGCGGAGATACTGCGTCGCCTCCTTGATTTTCCCGAGACCGATCAGGGCCGCGGCGAGATTGACGCGGGCGGCATCCGTCCACCGTCCCTGCGGATGCTCGCCAAGGGTCACGCGCTGCAAAAAATCGACCGCGGACCGATCCTCGCCGGCTGCCAGCGAGAGAATGCCGAGCCAGTAGCCCGCGTCCTCCCGCATCCGTTCCAGGGTCCGCGTCAGGCCGTCACGTGCCTGCGGGGGCACGGTCGCCACGGCCTCGGCGATCTCCCGCGGACTCGGCCGGGAGGCAAGGTAGGCCTCCCGCGCGCCGGCGATGTCCCCGCGGAACTCGCGGACCCGCGCGGCGAACAGTGGCCGGAGAAACCGCGGCCCATCCGGCCGCTCCTCGATATCGAAACGCGATTCCTCGCGGTCGGCGCCCGTGCCGACCGGCGGCCGCCTCGCATATTGCCTGATCACGGACGGCAGCGTCGGGATGTCGAGCGGCGCGAGGTCGGCCTGCACGGCAGACCGCAGGCGGCCCGGATCCGCGCGCCGGCGCGAAAGCGTCTCGAAGGGAAACTCCCAAAAGCCGCCACGACCCTGAACCGCGCCCGGAATCCCCTCCCGGGCCCGGTCGAGCACCCCGGCCGTGTCGAGCGTCACCCTCGGCCCGTGGAGGCGATCGAACGCCGCCGCCATGTCGGCGCCGCGGCCGCTGACGAGCCAGTGATCGGCCGCCACGAGTGGCACGAGACGAGTGACGTCGGCGGCCTGGACCGGGTACGGTCGGTCCGGCAGGGACAACGCCCGGAGGATGCCCGTGTCCGCGGCTGCCTGCCGGGCCGTGGCGATTCCGACACCGCCCGGCCCCGGCACCGGCATGCCGTAGGCGGGATCGAAGAGATATGCCTCGCCGTCGATGATGGCAGCCGGCAGCCAGGGCCGCAGGCCGTCGTCACCGCCGGTCGCGAGCATCACCCCGTCGATGCCGGCCTGACGCAGCAGTTCGAGAAAGATCCAGGCCCGCTGCGGACCGCTCGCCCGGCCGGAGAGCAGAATCTCGCCGGGCAGCAGCCACCGGCTGCCTGGTGCGTCGGCGGTCGGCACTGCCGGGGGATCGGCAACGCTCGCCAGGGAACGCACGGTCCAATCAAAGAGTTCCGCGGCCACCGCGACCGCGTCCTCCCCGGCCCGGCGTTCTCGCGCCTGCCGAGCCACGCCGGCAAGCCAACACAGATCGCGCAGGCCCCGGAAGTCTTCGCTGCCGTGAACGCCTTGTCGAGCCTCGGCGTCGACCCGGAGCCGCTCGGGCAACGCGAACAGAAGCGGATCGGGATGCGGGCCGGCCACGGCCGGCTGCAGCCGACGCCATTCAGTGATCCGCTCGGACACCTGGCGGGCGGCCTCGTCGTCGAGATACTCGTCGAGCCGCTCGATCACCGCCAACGCGCCGGCGAGGATCGAATCCCCGGCGGTCTTGTTCGACACCGTCGCGCCGGCGGGCAGGCGCGACTTGGGAACGGCCGCCGGCCGCCCCGAGCAGCCGGCCAGCGAAACGGAAACCGTCCAGGTGACCGCCGCGATCGTGGCTGCCCTCACTGCCGCCCTCCGTGGAGTCGCGCCTCGTGGATCAGGAGCACCCGCTCGACCACGGCCGGCAGGGCATCGAGCGGCACCATGTTCGGCCCGTCACTGGGACTCCGGTCCGGGTCGGGATGCGTCTCGAAAAACAGGCCGTCGATGCCGACGGCGGCCGCAGCCCGGGCGAGCGGTTCCACCAGGTTTCGATCCCCGCCGGTGGCCTCGCCGAGGCTGGCCGGCTGTTGCACGGAGTGCGTCGCGTCGAAAATCACCGGCACTCCCAAGCCGCGCATCAACGGCAGGCCGGTGAAATCGTTGACCAGGCGGCCGTAGCCGAAAAAGGTGCCCCGCTCGCAGAGGAGCACGTCGCGGCAACCACCGGCAAGAAGTTTCGCCACCACATGTTTCATGTCGCCCGGCGCGACGAACTGCCCCTTCTTGACGTTCACGGCCTTTCCGGTCGCTGCAGCTGCCAGGAGGAGATCGGTCTGCCTGCAGAGGAACGCCGGCACCTGCAGCATGTCGCAGACGCCACCGGCCGCGGCGGCCTGCTCGGGCAGGTGGACGTCGGTGGTGACGGGCAACCCGGTGACCGTTCGCACCTTGTCGAGGACCGCGAGTCCGTCGTCGAGTCCCGGCCCGCGAAACGCCGCGCCGCTGGTGCGGTTCGCCTTGTCGTACGATGCCTTGAACACGACCTGCACGGGCAGCCGCGCGGCGAGCGCGACCAGCCGGTCGGAGATCCGCAGGCAGAGGTCTTCGGTCTCGATGACGCACGGGCCGGCGATCAGCACCAGCGGCTGGTCAGGGCCGCAGCGATGCGGACCGATGCAGGCGGGGAGGCGGGGATTCACGGCACGGACCTCACTGAACAAAAGGAGGCATGGAGGCAGTGTTGGGATGGGGGCAGTATTGGGATGGGGGCAGCCGCCCGTCTCGCTGGCAATCATACCGCGACCCCGAAGCGACCTGCCGCGCGGCCGTCCGTCGGCTCACTCGTTCACCGCGGAGGCACGCCGTGCAAAATGCAACGCACTGCCGCGAAATCGAGCGCTGCGGACAGACTCTGGCGACGGCGAAGTCGCCTCGGCAGGTCCGCGGCCCGCTGCCGCGAGCCGGCGGATTCGATCGGGAAACAGAGAAAAAGCGGCATGGGACGCCGTACCGCACCCCCTCATGTGTCTGCGGCTCACGAAAAAACCGGGCTGGCACGCGGGATGCTCAGATGTTTGTTGCGGCAGCGCGGCTTTCGCGTTGCCCCCACCGATCGACATGCAAAGGTGGGGCCTCCGACTTGATTCCGGGCGTGCGGTCGCCTTGCCCCTGACCCGCATTCCCTCAGACAGGATGCTCCTGTCGGGTCAGAGGCCCCACTTTTTTTCTCCTCCTCCGCGGCCCGATCAGTGGCGACGAAGCCCATCGAAAAGACTAGAAAAACAGGGCTCTCTTGACGGTCCATGGGGTCCGACGATAGCCTGCGGAGTTCTGGCCTGCTGTCTGGCGGATTCCCCCCGGGACAGTCCGGCCTGACAGCCACCGCGCCAGCGTAGCTTCAATTGGCAGAGCACCGCATTCGTAATGCGGGGGTTGCGGGTTCGACTCCCGCCGCTGGCTTTCCGGTTCCAGAAACGTCCGTTTGCAGCATCAGGAGAGTCTCTCGATGGCAGCCACCAGCGCCGCACCGCGGCTGGACATCCGCGAAATGATCACCGGCAACGGCCCCTTCGGCCCGGCGGAAATCCGTCGTCTCGTGGACGGTCTGGGGGCAGATTCCGGCGTGCACCGGGATCTCCGCGCCGCCGTGCGCGAACTCGAGTCGCAACCCGACCGCAGCCCGGCCGCTGCGGTCAAACTCGGCGTCTGCCAGTTTCTCCTCGGCCGCAGCAAGGAGGCGTTGGACACGCTCCGGACCGGCGACGGCGGAGCGCTCGCGCTTTTCTACCAGGCGTCGGCGCACGCTGCCCAGCAGGCACACGACAAGGCGCGGGAATCGTTCGAGGCGGCCCGCAAGGCCGGCTACGACGCCGCCGCCTGCGCGGCTGGCATCGCCGAGGCGTTCCGGGCCTGTGGCAAGGCACAGGACGCCCGCCGGGAAATCGAACTTCTCGGTGCACAGGCTGACTCCTCGGCCGCCGCCCTGACCGCCCGCGGGCTGATTGCCTCCGATCTTGGCCAGCCGGTCGCCGATTCTGTGGCGGCTTTTGAGAAGGCCCTGGCCATCGATCCCGGCCATTCGGAGGCTCTGTTCGCGCTCGGGGTGATCAACGATCGGCTCGGCAACGACGCAGAAGCCCGCGAATGCTACGAGCGGTCGCTGAAGCGGTATCCGCAGAGTGTCGGCGCCCTCCTCAACCTCGGCATCATGTTCGAGGATGGCGATGACTTCACCCACGCCCAGCAGTGCTACCGGCGGATTCTCGAGGTCTATCCGGATCATCCACGGGCCCGGCTGTTTCTCCGGGATTCCTCGGCGTCCGGCGACCTGCATCTCGACGAGCAGGAGCAGCGGCAGCGGGACCGACTCGACCAGGTGATGCAACTCCCGGTGAGCGATTTCGAACTTTCGGTCCGCAGTCGCAACTGCCTGCAGAAGATGGGCATCCTGACGCTCGGGGACCTTGCCAGGACGACCGAGGAAGAAATTCTTGCCAGCAAGAACTTCGGCGAGACAAGCCTCCAGGAAATCAGGGAGATGCTGGCTTCGAAAGGCCTGTCGCTCGGGCAGGCGGTCCGGCCCACGGCCGTCGGGGAGCCTGAGCCGGAGCCGCTGGAGGCCGAGGCCGTGGATCAGGAGATCAACGCCCTGCCGATCACCGAACTGAATCTGTCGGTCAGGGCGCGGAAGTGCACGACGAAACTCGGCATCAACACCATCGGCGACCTCGTTCGGAGGACGGCGGAGGATCTGCTGGAATGCAAGAACTTCGGCGTCACGAGCCTCAACGAAGTCCGGGAAAAACTGGCCGAGCGCGGCCTCAAGCTCCGCGGAGAGTGACGCACGCCCGCATCTGGACCCGGGTCCGGGACCTGCGCGGAACGGCCTGCGATCCGCCCCGGGTGTCGCTCCACGGAAGCGGCCAGGAAAGGCTTTCCCCCCGTTTCGTAAACCCTTGTCGAGCAACGTGTTCCGACACGACTGCTGGCGTCTCGAATTTGCCGCGAGGCTTTTTCGTCGGTAGCCTTGCCGGGATAGCAGAGACGCATCTCCCAGGAATTTCACGCGCATGACGACGGCGAGCCTCAAGGACAAGCGGGTCAGGGATTTGGCAAGGTTGGCCAAGCAGCACGGCGTCTCAGGCTGGCACTCGATGCGCAAGGATCAGCTCATCAAGGCACTGGTTCGCAAGGCGAAGGGATCGTTGCCGCGGTCCTCCGGCGACGGCGAGCACCGGCAGGGAGTTTCCCCGGCGGTTGCCGTACGGACCGCTCCCTCGTGTGATCCCCGCGTGGCGGCCCGGATCGCCGAGGCCCGCGACCGGCTGTCGCGGGTCAAGGATCTCGCCACGCGGCCCGAGCAGGCGCGGGGCGCGCGGCGGGACCGCGATCGGCTCGTGCTCATGGTCCGCGGGCCGCACTGGCTGCACGCCTTCTGGGAGGTCACCTCCCGAAGCATCGACCGTGCCCGGGCCGCGCTCGGTCAAGAATGGCACGCGGCCAGGCCCGTGCTCCGGGTCGTGCAACTCGACAACGAGGTGCCCAACTCGCCGGCGGCGAAGGTGATCCGCGAAATCGAGGTCCTTGGCGGCGTCAAGAACTGGTTCATCGACGTGCGCGACCCGCTGCGGTGCCGGGTCGAACTCGGATATCGGGCGGCGAGCGGCCGGTTTCATGCCCTGGGTCGCAGCAATGCCGTCAACACGCCGGTGGCTTCGCAGGGGGACACGCTCGATGCCCACTGGGGAGACATCGCCGGCGACTGCGACCGGATCTACTCCTTGAGCGGCGGCTTCGCCGCGGAGAACGGCCCGGCCGAACTCCAGGAACTGTTCGAGGAGCGACTGCGACGGCCGATGAGCCCGCCCAATTCCCGGCACGCGGTCGTGGAGCCCGAGGAACCCGAGGCGGTGGCCTGCGACTGCGAACTGCAGGTCGATGCGGAGATGGTGATTTACGGAGCGACGCGGCCTGACGCCTATGTCACCCTCCATGGTGAGCCGGTGAAACTGGCGGCCGACGGGACGTTCCGCGTGCGGGTCGAGATGCCGAACAGGCGGCAGGTGATCCCGATCGTTGCCAGCGCCCCGGAAGCCGGCGGACGGAGGACGGTCGTCCGTGCGGTGGAGCGCAATACGAAGACCATGGAACCTTACGGCCGCGACTCGGGCGAGTACTGACGTCGCACGACCACGATTGGTCACGGATGGGAAAGGGGGCCGGCGGCGATAAGTTTTCTGCCATGTTCGTGATGCTGTCGATCCATGCCGGTGAGCTCTTAACGAGGCTCGTTGGGGGCCGATCGATGGTTGCTGTCGCGCGTCACGCCGGCTCGTTCCGGATCACGCGCCCCGCAATCCAAGGCACCCCCGTTTTTCCTAAACGAGCTCTCCGCATCACACGACACCACGGCATCGCGGTGGAAGACTTATCGCCCCCGGTCCCGACCGTTGTTCGGGCGGCCCGCGAAGTTCCCCGACATGTCAACGGCCCCGGCTGCGGGCAGCCTTCGTGGCCCAGGCATCGAAAGCCTGCGTTGGCGGCATCTTGAAGACCTGCGTGAAGGCGTCGTCGAACGAGGCCCCGTTCTCCACGCTCGCTACGACCTGGCGAAGCCGGGATCCCGTGGCGATCGCCCCCACGAAGGCTCCCCCGACCACCGCGGCGGCGACCGGATCGGATTGGTCGCTGAAGTAGTCCTTCGGCAGGCCGACCCTGCCGACCGCCATCGGGATCTCCTTTTTCCACTCCTGGGCCAGCGGTGCCTTGGGAACGATCCGTATGGCCACGGCCCGGCCCGCCCCGCGCACGAACCAGGGGGGCAGTTCACGCCCCGCCAGCGCCGCGGCGGCGCTCTGTTCGGCAAGCAGCCGCCTGGTCTCCGGTTCATCAACCCGCCCCGCCCCGATCGCGACCGCCCCGTAGGCGACGTCCCCGGAAACGCCGGCATGACCGAGCATGCCGCGCGGCCGTTCGACGCCGACCACCTCCTGCCAGAAGGCCGAGTAGTCGTACGGCTTGGCGAACGCGAAGACGACGACGCCCCCCTTGAGCAGCTGCCCGTCTTCGGCTCCGAGTTCGCCTGCCACCCGGTCCAGTAGACTGGCGGCCTCGACGTCGACCGCCTCCATCCGCTCCGCGGCGAGGTTGCCGATCAGGCAGACCTGCTCCCGGCTCGCGACCAGCGGTTGTTCGTCGGGAATCGCCCGCTGCCAGACCTTTTCGGCCGCGGCAAACCGAATCGCGGCGAGTTCCTTGCCCGAGAGCCGGCGGGCCCGGCCCGCGGCGGCCACCGCATCGAGCGGGCTCTTGCCGGTGAGCACGTCGATGCGGGCTCCCTCATCGATCCAGCGCTCGATCAGGGTGATGACGTCGTCGGCGAGCGGATTCTTGTTGAGCGGCATCCGCTGCCCGTCGATGCCGCGGCCGCGGAGTTTTTTCACCAGCAGGCTCTCGGCCCCCTTGCCGATCACGACCGGCGACTTCGACCGTCCCCCGGCGAGCAGGGCGTCGAGGCTCGTCATCCGCAGGTTCGCCTCGGGGTCGCGGTCGTCGTGACAGGTGACGCAATGGGTGATGAAGATCGGTGCCACGTCGGTCGAGAAAGCCACCTCGCCGGGGCGGACGACGGCGGCCTTCACCGGCGCCGAAGGCGGGGCAGCGGGGGCCGCACCCCGGGCCAGGACGTCGATCGACACCGTCTGATCCGGGCCGTCGAACGGGGCGCCGGCGGCGATCCATTTCGTGATCACCGCGACCTCGTCGGCCGTCACCTTGCCACCGCCCCGCGGCATGTCGCCCGTGAGGATCACCTCCAACAGACGACTGCCGCTCGGATTTCCCCGTTGCACGAATCCGGAGGCGAGCAGCGCCGCATGCGACGGCATGGCGAAGTTGCCCTTGTTGCCGGCGACGTGACAAGCACCGCACTTGGTCGCCAGGATCGGTGCGACGTGCCGGCTGAACGACGTGCCCCTGCCGGCGGCGGCGTCTTGACTGCGGGCCGGCGGCAGGGCCATCGCCCGGGCTGCGGTCATGGCCACCGCGCCGGTCAGGCGAAGCCCGACGCCGCCTCGGCCAACGAGCACAGTCCGCTCCGCGGCTTTGACGCGAGTCATGGGCTACCCCGCTCCAGAGGCCCGCTCCGTTGCGGAACGCACGGCGGCGAACGTTGGCGTCTGTTCCTGAACCGCCGGCTCCGGCCGCACGCGGCGACGCCTGCCGCGCAACCGGCGGCGGCGGCCGGCACGGGCATCGTGGCCAACCAGCGTCAGCACGGCGTTGGCGGCCACGGAGACGACCAGGGACCCGATCCAGGCGATGCCGCCGATGAGTGCCCCCCGGCCGCAGGCGATCGCCCCCGTCCGGTCGCCGAGGACGTCGAGCAGGGCGGCCAGACCGAGCAGCACCACGAGCAGGACGGGCAGCAGCAAGGCCGCCACGATTCCCCACGCCAGCAGTCGCCGCAGACCATCGCGCGTCATGAAACTTCCGCAGGGTTCGTCGCGGGGGCATCGCCCGGCCTTGGAACGCCGGACGGGGCGATCACATGGAAACGGGATTGTCCTGTCCGGCGCTGCCCAGCGTCAAGGAATTCCCTGCACGGCCGGGCAACCACCTTCGCCGCCTCGCGTTCCCGGCGTTTTTCTTTTCGCGTGCCTAGGGCAGAATGATGTTTTCTTCGGTCAGCGCCCCGGAGGCTGCATCATGGCTCGAGCGTCGTGCGGCATGATCGCAGGCCATCGCCCGGACCGCCCCGCGCGGTCGGCACGGCCGGCGGCCGCGGTGTCGCCACCGTTTCGGGCCCCCGACCACGGGTATCGCCGTGTCACATCCCGCGCGGTCCACGCCGCGGCGTGGATCGCGCTGCTGGCCGGCCCGGCCAGTCCCGACGAGGTGCAGTTGCGCGACGGCCGCGTGCTGGCGGGACGATTCACGTATCTGCCGAGCGTTCTCGTCGACCCGCTGCAGGCGGCAAGACAGGCAGCGGAGGCGGGCAACACGATCCTCGTCTGCGACGACGAACTGACGCGGACCATGGTGGCGCGGCGCCAGGTCGTCAAGGTGGAGGAGGGACCGGTCGACCTCGGGCTGGAGCGAATCCGCATCCAGCAGAACGTGCCGGAAAAGGGCAGGGCCGTGATCGGCATCGGCGGCGCCATCCGGGCGACGCCGTTCGACGAGTTCGGCCGCCGGATCCTCTCGCTCGACACGGCCGGGGGCCGTGTCGACGTCGTGCAGGGGATCACCGAGATCACGCCGCGTTGGACGCGCATCCAGAGCATCGTCACCGAGCAGCCGATCCTGCTGGACATGCGGCTGGCCACGAACATCATCCCGCGAGAGGAACTGCGTCGGGTGATCGTGCAGGGCACGGCGCGAACGAATTCCGACGAACGGCTGCGCGTCGTGCGGCTGCTCATCCAGGGCGAGCGGTACGACGAGGCCCGCCGGGAGCTCGACGAGGTGCTCCGGGATTTTCCCGAACTCTCAGGAATCGTGGACCAGCGCCGCAAACTGGCCGAGTTTTCCGCCCGGCAGATCCTCGCCGAACTCTCCCTCCGCGGCCGCTCCGGTCAGGACCGGCTGGCCATGCGGCTGCTGGATGCGTTCCCCATCGACAACCTCGGTGGCGAGACCCTGGAGGCGATCCGCGAGGCCCGCGACCGGTACCAGGAACGTCAGACGCAGGCCCAGCGGCTCGTCGCCCGGCTCGAGGAGCGGGTGGCGGGCATCGAAGACGAAGTCAGTCGGCGGACCGCCGCCGAAGTCGTGGCGGAGATCCGCGAGCAACTGACGTTCGCCACCGTGGAACGACTGGCAACGTTCGAGCAGCTCTCGGCCGACGCGGGGGCACCGGCGGACCGGCTCGTGGCGATCGCCATCGGCGGCTGGCTGCTGGGGGTCGGGGGAGGCACCGAAAACCTCAAGTTGTCCCTGTCGGCATTTCGTCTCCGGGGGCTGATCCGCGACTACCTCCGCGCGGCCGAGCAGGCGAACCGAGACGAACTGTTTGCCCGGATGCGTGAGCAGGAGGCGTTCGAGCCGGCGACCGTCGCCGCCATCGCCGCGCACATGCGGCCGCCACTCGACGCCCCTGCGGCCGTGTCGCCGGGACTGCACTCACTGACCCTCTCCGGCCTCCCCCACGGCGACACGGCGGCCTGCCTGGTGCAACTGCCCCCGGAATACGATCCGCTGCGTCGCTACCCGGCTGTCGTCGCCCTGCATGCCGCCGGCATGACGCCGCTCTCGCAGGTCGAGTGGTGGGCCGGGATGCCCGCCCGCGACGGAAGCCGGGCCGGCCAGGCAACCCGCCACGGGGTGATCGTGATCGCTCCGGCCTGGACCCGGCCTGACCAGGTGGGCTACGAGTACTCCGCCCGCGAACATGCGGTCGTGCTCGGCGCCGTCCGCGAGTCCTGCCGCCGGTTCGCCATCGACACCGACCGGGTGTTCATCGCCGGGCACGCGCAGGGGGGCAACGCGGCCTGGGACATCGCCCTCGCCCATCCGGACACGTGGGCCGGCATGGTGGGCATCTCGGCCACGGCCGACAAGTACGTCCGCTTCTCCATGAAGAATGCCCGGCGCCTGCCCCTGTACCTCGTCGGAGGTGAACTCGACGGCGGCACGCTGAAGCGGAACGCGGTCGAACTGGACGAGTATTTCGAACGCAGCGGTCCGGCGGGCAGTCCGGAAGACTTCGACGTCACCTACGTGGAGTACCGGGGACGCGGGCACGAGCATTTCGCCGACGAGCAACTGCGCATCTTCGACTGGCTGGGCCGCAAGAAGCGGTCGCTGTTTCCCCAGAAGATCGAGGCCGTGTCGCTGCGGCCCTGGGACCGTTTTTTCTGGTGGGTCGAGTACGACGGCCCGCCGGAACGAACCGTCGTGCTCCCGGCCATGTGGCCACCCGTCAAGGGAACGACCGCCTTCGAGGTCGAGGCCAAGACACTGACCGCCAAGCCTGGGAACATCGTCAGCGTCCAGTGCGGTGCGCAGAGCGTGCGGATCTGGCTGAGTCCCGAACTCATCGACTTCTCACTGCCGACGACGGTGAAACTGGCCGGCACGAAGCTGTTCTCCGGCCAGGTGATCCCCGACCTGCGCGTGATGCTCGAGGACCTCCGGCTGCGGGCCGATCGGCAGCATCCGTTCTGGACGGTCGTGGAGAAAAAGCCCGCCGCTGCCGGCCGCGGCCGGGACTGATGGCCCACTCGATCCCCGCGCACACCACGATCCTGCTGAGCCATCGTATCGGGACGGCAGGCCCGTGCCCCCGGGAGCCGGCGTCGGCTCGGGCACCGACCCGGGCCCCACGCGAAGCGATCGTTCCAGCCGGATGACCGGGCTCGAGGATGACGGCGCCGATTCGGGCCGGGGTCACTGGCGTGCCGGAGGATCATCCGGCTGAACGGCCACGTTCGGCTGCTGCCCCTGCCGCGGGATGACCGCGCCGGCGACGTACCAGCCATCGACGGTCGTCTGCAGGACCAGTCAGCAGACGCCGAGATGCCGGCGGATTGCCTCGAACGGCGGCAGCGTCTCGCCGTCGAGCCGCTGCTCGCGGACGGCTCCGGGCTTGGCCTCGCCGAGCGCCCCGTTGAGCACCTGCCCGAGGAGGCTCTTCGACTTCGGCATCGAACCCTCCCGCAGGAGTTCGTAGGAGGGACGCAGCGAGTCCTCCTCCCGGACGAACGTCCGGACGGCCGTCTTCCCCGGCAGGAGGCCGTCGAGCAGCGTGGCTGCGGCCCGGTAGTCGGCCGCCGCCGCGAGCGGACCGCCCGCGGGCGGCGCGAGGACCTTCTCGAGGATGTCCCGGTGCGAGGCGATCAGCAGGTGCCCGTGGGCCACTGTCACCGTCGAGTGGGGCAGGAGCCGCTCCTCCTTCTGCCGCATCCGCTGCCGGCGCCGGTGCGCCGCGTCATCGTCCCCCTCGTGTCCGTCCGCGTGGTTGACGCCGCCGCCCGACAGTTCGACCTGAACCTGGAGTTCATCGTGGGAGCGGTCGATCAGTTCCCAGACCCCGTGTCCGGCCACCTCGATGCGACGCATGTCCGAGTCGGCTTTCATGAGTTTGTCGATCGTCTTGGCGAGCCGTGTTGGATCGGTCGACTCGATCGCGATCACGATCCGTTCGCAGTCGGTGCCGAGCGGCTCGGTGTGACCCGACAGGAACACCACCCGACTCCCCAGCACGCCGATCAGGTCGGCCTCCAGGTCGACCTGCGGGCCGTCCGGCTCCTCGCGAATCGAGTCGACGACGTCCTTGAAGACGCCTTTCTCGCCGATGACGTCATCCACGAGCCCGTCGGCCGACATGAATGCCTTGCGGATATCCCATTGGATCTCCGTCCAGCCGGCGAGGCTGCCGCCGGCCCAGGCGGGGGGCGCGACGCCGGCCGCGTCCGGGAACCGCAGGATCCGTGCACCGAGATCGAACCGGTCGGGCCCGAACGGATCACGGCCGGGAAGGGCGGGGGCGTGGATGAGCGTGTGGTGACGGATCGCCTGGCCGTTGGCGGCGAAGACGAGCGTGCCCCCGGCCCCCTTGATGGCGTCGAATCCCTGCCGACCGAGGATCGCCACCATGTCGGGCCCCTTGCGCTTCTCGCGCGGCGGATTGGTCACCTGGTAAGCCTTTGCGAACCGCAACGGGTCGATGAACCAGCGGGCCGGGGCCTCGGCTGCCGTGACTTTGCCGCCGCATGTCTCGGCGACCTTGGCGAACGACGGATTCGTCGCCAGGCAGTCCTTGCGGCCCTGGGCCAAGGACTGAAAGGCCTGTCCGACCTGGACCGCGTCGTCGCCGACGACGAGCGCCGTCGGCGCCAGAGCCAGCGCGACCTGCCGAGGCGGTCGGCCGCCGACTTCCTTGTCGTCCGCGGGCAGTTGGTAGACCACGAGTTGCGGCGGAGCGGCCTTGATGTCCACCCGTGTCGCCATCTTCTCGACCAATCCCTTCGTGATCCTGTCGACGACCGTCCTGGCCTCGGCCTCATGCCCGGTCGTGTCGACGAGCAGAACGGTGCAGAGCCGCCCGGGCCGCCCCTCGATTCCCGGTGCCTCGACCGCCGCAAGGGCCACCTCGCCCCCCGGAACCTTCTCCAGATCCTCGAGCGTCACGCCCAGGCTCGCCAGCCGATTCCTGCCCTTCTTGGCCACTTGTTCCCGCAGGCCGTCGAGAAACGGCTTCATGGTCGGATCGGCGAGCAACTGACCGTAGGAAGACCGTTCAAACCGCTCACGGGCCGCACGAAAGTCGCCCGCACTCACCCACGCCCTGGTGGTTTCGGGCAGCACCTGCTCGCTCGGCGCCATCCCGGCGCCATTCCCCGGCCCGGCGATGCCGAGTGCGGCCAGCACCACGGCGACTGCGATGCGCCGCCGGATCCGGCCGGCGATCGACCCACGGAAGCAAGACGGCATGTCAGAAATCCTTGCGGAGGGCGGGGAACGGAGGCATCCCGACAGGACCACCTAGTTATCGTTCCAAACGCGACATTTTCTCAACCGCGGTTTCGGCCCGGGAACCCCTCGGGGCGGAACCAGTGCCAATGGCCCGCGGTTTCCTTGGTCCGGAAGCCGCATCGACACCGGCAACGGCTTTCGCGACCGCGACGCCGGCCGCCGGCGAACCGCGCGGCCCAGGCAGGCGAGGCAGGCTGGCGAAGGGAAGCAGTCCTGCCATCGCAGCCACTGCGCAGGCGACCGCTCGACTGGTCTGGGACCGGAGACGGAACCGGTTGGCCAGCCAGGAAAGCCAGGTCACGGAGGCGGCTGCAACGGCGAGCACGACGAGCGTCAGCGCCGGCCAGATGGCCATGTCCCGGCGCGACGAAGTCACGCCCCCCGAGAGGCCGAGAGACACCACCGCCGGCCACCCGAGCACCAGTGCGTGAGTGAGCGCCGAAACGCGAGCGCGCCGGACGGGGGGCGCGGTCCAGGCTCCGTCGACACCGGGAGCCGAGCGGACCAGCACGCCGGCGCGCCCGGCGGCAGACAAGCTCGTCGCCTGGGGGACGACCAGCGCCACGAACCAGGCCACGGCCAGAAGCGGATACCACGAGCCGCGGACCGGGTCGAGGAAGAACCAGGCCACCATGCCCGCAAGTGCCGTCGCCATCGCGAGCGTCGAGAGGGCCGCTCGGGCGGAACCGTGCGTCAGGAGCGCTGCCGCCAGGGAGGGGCGATCTCCGGGAGTCCCCGGCCCTGAACCGGGCAACGAACGACCCTGCAGAAACGACGCTGCACCGGCCGCCGCGCCCCAGGCGGCAACCGCGCCTGACACCGTCTGGACGATCCCGGCGCAGACGCCTGCCGTGGCTGCCGCAGCGGCCGTTGTCGACAGGCCGATGCTCATGGCGTCAGCAGGCGGAATGCCGCGGCGCTCGCAGGCTTTCGCCACCGCAGCCGTGGCCAGTGCCGCGGCGCACGCTGCCGCGGCGAGTATCTCCCACGGCCCCGGTCCGCCGGCCCATCGACCCACGACGGCCGGGAAACACGCGCCGCCGAGCGGCCAGACGGTCCGCGTCAGCCATGCCCCCGGCACGCCGCCGTCTCCCGCTGGACGCGACACGAACGCCCCCGTGGCCGCCTGGGCAAGTGCGCCGGCGAGCAGTGCGGCGGCGAACCGGGCCCCACCCACGTCCGCCGGCTCGTGGCCGGCAGACGCCAGGGTCAAGACGGCCCCGGCGGCGATCGTCGCTCCAATCCACGGCGCCGCGGTGCGGGCGTGCATCCGCACCAGGAGCCGCAGCACGGCGAGCGGCGGAGGGATGCCAGCCATGGTAGGGTCTCTCCAGAACGACGGTCGTGTCCGGACCGACGACATCGGTGAAGCCCGAACTGCAACCTACGCCTTGCCCCGCGGGCGAACCTTCCCCTGCACGCGAAGCGGGAGGCCGAGGATGCGCAGGAAGCCCTCCGCATCGGTCTGGTCGTACGACCCGCCCCCTTCCATCGAGGCGATGGCCGCGTCGTAGAGGCTCTGGCCGCTCTCGCGGCTTTTCACGAGCACGTTGCCCTTGTAGAGATTGAGTTCGACCGTGCCCGTGACGGGACGCTGGGCCTCGCGGATGAACGCGGAAAGCGCGTCCATTTTCGCGCAGTACCAGAAGCCGTAATACACCATTTCGGCAACCTCCGGCGCCAGCCGGTCACGGAGGTGGACGAGGTCGCGGTCGAGCGTCATCTGCTCCACGAGCCTGTGGGCCTCGTAGAGGAGCGTCATGCCGGGCGCCTCGTAGACGCCGCGGCTCTTCATGCCGACGAGTCGGTTCTCGACGATGTCGGAGCGGCCGACGCCGTTGCGGCCGCCGATCTCGTTGAGCGTCAGGACGACGTCGTGGGGAGCGAGCGTCTTGCCGTTGACTCGCACCGGCAGGCAGCGGTCGAAATCGATCCGCACCATCTCAATCGCGTCGTGTGCCTGCTGAGGCGCGACCGTCATCCCGAATTCGACGAGGCCGAAGCCATCGGTGGTCAATTCTTCGAGCGCTCCGGCCTCGTAGCTGGTGTGCAGGCAATTTTCGTCGGAACTGTAGGGCTTCCCCTTCGATGCCTTGACCGGGATGTTTTTCTCCGCACAGAACTCGATCAGTTCCTTGCGGCCCGGAAACCGGTCGCGGAACGCGGCGATCCGCCACGGGGCCAGCACGCGGATGCCCGGATCGAGCGCCTCCGCGGCGAGCTGGAACCGGCATTGGTCGTTGCCCTTGCCGGTGGCGCCGTGGGCGAAGACCGAGCACCCCTCGCGATGGGCGATCTCCACGCACACCTTGCTGATCAGCGGCCGCGCGATCGACGTGCCCAGCAGGTACGTGCCCTCGTAGCGGGCCTGCCACTGCATGACGGGGAAGGCGAAATCCCGGCACAGCTCCTCGCGGACGTCCACGATCAGCGACTTGACGGCACCGCAGCCGCGGGCCTTGGCGAGGATCGCCTCGCGATCCTCGCAGGGCTGCCCGAGATCGACGTACACGGCCACCACCTCGTAGCCCTGCTCGATCAGCCAGCCGAGGATCACCGACGTGTCCAGCCCGCCCGAATACGCCAGCACGCACCGCTTGCCCATCGTCGCTCCTTGGCTCGAAAGTTCCCGGGGATGTTCCCTGTGATGTTCGCGAACCGCAGCATTCGGGCCGAACGGCACGGCGGATGCAAGCCGGCCCGAAAAACCCCGGCGGAAACCGACGCCGGCAGCACGACGGTCAGACCTCGTGGACGAGGGCCATGTTGTGCCCGCCGGCGCCGAACCCCGCGCCGGCCACGAGGATGATCCGGTCGCCGCGCCGCAGCCGTCCCTCGCGCAGACCCCACGTGCAGACCTGCTCCAGCAGACCGCTGGTGTCGGCACCGGCCGCGACGGCCAGCGGCGTCACGCCCCAATAGAGGGCCATCTGCCGGAGCGTCTCCGGGCTGTCGCTCAGCCCCACGGTCGGCACCGCACCGCGCCGCTTGGAGCGGGCGATGGCGGCGATGCCCGTCTTGCTCGCCACCACGACCAGCCGGGCGTCGAGCTGGGCGGCGATCCGCCCGGCACCGTCGACCACGGCCTGGGTGATCGGATGGAGCCCGTCGACGAGCTTCTCGGGCGGCGGGGGAAATTCCGCCGCCGCGACGGCCGTGCCGCTGCGGTCGCGGCCGAACCGTCCCTCCAGGTACTGCCAGCGGTCGGCGAGGTACTGCCGTTCGGTGGCCTCGGCGATGCGGCGCATCATCGCCACGACGAGGTGCGGGTGGTCTCCGATCGCCGTCTCGCCCGAGAGCATGCAGGCGTCGGCGCCGTCAAGGATCGCGTTGGCGACGTCGGTGGCCTCGGCCCGCGTCGGCCGCCGCGCGTGCTGCATGCTGTCGAGCATCTGCGTGGCCACGATCACCGGCGTCTGAAACCGCTGGCAGGTGCGGATGATCTGCTTCTGCACCATCGGCACCGTGGCGACGTCGATCTCCACGCCGAGGTCGCCCCGGGCCACCATGACGACGTCGGCAGCCTCGACGATCGCGTCGAGGTCGTCGATCGCCTCGCGCTTCTCGATCTTGGCGACGACACGGGCCCGCGAGCCACGGGTCCGGAGCAGTTCCTTGAGCAGGTGGACTTCGACCGGCGACCGGACGAACGACAGGCTGACGAAGTCGGCACCCGCCCCGGCCGCCCATTCGGCATGCAGCCAGTCGTCGGCGCTCATCGCCGCCACGGACAGCTTCACGCCCGGCAGGTTGACCCCCTGGCGGCTGCGGACCACGCCCCCCTGGATGACGCGGCACCGGGCCCGGTCGGCATGCACCTCCTCGACGACGAGGCTCACGGTGCCGTCGGCGAGCATCACCGAGTCCCCCACGGCGAGTTCATCGAGCAGCCGGGCATAGGTGACGGTGAACCCGTCCGGTCCTGCCACGGTGCCGCGGACGAAGGTGAACGCTCCCCCCTCGACGCAGTTCACCTGTCCGCCCGGGATCTCCCCGAGGCGAATCTTCGGACCGGCGAGGTCGACGAGCACGCCGACCGGCCGTCCCGCGGCGGACGAGACCTGCCGCACCCGGTCGAGCGTCTCCTGGTGCTCGGCCGTCGATCCATGGGCCATGTTGAGGCGAAACACGTCGACGCCGGCGGCGAGCAGCGAACGGATGGCCTCCGCGGATCTGGTCGCGGGACCGATCGTGGCCACGATCTTCGTGCGCACTACCGGCGCGGGGGCGGGGAACGACATGGCGGACACTCCTCGGGGGACGTGGTGGGAAGGCCTGATCCGCCTGCGGGCATTGTGACGCCGCCGGCGCAGCGCGTCGATGCCCCCCGGCGTCCTCGCGACCGACGTATACTGCCGCCGCCGCGACGGGTCGGGCCCGCGGCCCGCCCGGCGGGGAACACGCCGGCGAGGCCCGAGTATGTGGAAGAAGCGTCGCATCATCGTCACCGGCGGCACGGCCGGCTTCGGGTTCGTGCTGGCCCGGCACCTCGCCGCGGCCGGGGCCAGGGTGCTCGTCGTGGGCCGGTCGGCGGAAGGCGTGCGGCTCGCCCTCGCCGCCTGCGATTCCGTCGCCGGCCTCGATCTGCGCGGCCTCGCCGCCGACCTTGGTCGGACGGGTGAGGGAGAACGGGTCGCGGGCGAGTGCCAGCGGATGCTCGGCGGCATCGACGACCTGTTCTGCTGTGTGGGACGGTCGGGACGGCAGCGGATGCTGGACACGAACGCGGAGGAGCTGCGCGGGTTCCTCGACGCCAACTTGTTCGCGGCCGCGGAGATCACGCGGGCCGCAGCCGCCGACGTGGCCGCAGCGCGTGGGCACGTCGTCTTCATCGGCAGCCTGGCCGGCAAGCTCGCCGCCCCGTTCATGGGGCCGTACGGCGTCGCCAAGGCGGCGCTGGCGGCCTACGCGGACGCCGTACGGCTGGAACTCGCCCCACGCGGGTGCCACGTGCTCCTCGTCTCCACAGGGCCGATCGCCCGGGCCGCCGACGACCCGGCCGCGGACCGGGAAACGGACCGATATGCGGCCGACGTCGCCCGCGCGAACCTGCCGGCGGCAGCCAGCGCGCCGGGTGGCACCGCGCGGCGTCGCCGCCTCGACCCCGACCAGCTTGCACGCGCCGTCCTCACGGCCTGCCGGCGGCGCCGCTGCGAACTCGTCGTACCCCGGTCCGCGGGGCTGCTGGCGGGATTCATCGAGTGGTTTCCCGATCTCGGCCGCCGCATCCTCGCCCGGTTCACCGGCTGAATGCGGCCATTTCGTTCAGCCGGCGGTGTCCACCACCGATGGACAGCCTATGGTTTCGCCGGGAACGTTCCATCGACGGTCGTCCGCATGAAGCACTCAGCCTCTCCCCCGCGACGATCCGCGGCACCGTGGATGCGGCACGCGCTCATCGCCGCGGGCATCTACAACCTGGCTTGGGGCTCCCTCACCGTGGCTGTCCCGGACTGGCTCTTCGATCTCACGGGCATGGACCACCCGAACTATCCGTTCATTTGGCAGTGCGTCGGGATGATCGTCGGAGTCTACGGCATCGGCTACCTGGCCGCGGCCCGCGATCCGCTGCGGCACTGGCCGATCGTCCTCGTCGGCTTGTTGGGCAAGGTCTTCGGCCCGGTGGGATACGCTCTCGGTGTCGCCCGGGGGGACGTGCCGCCGGCTTTTGGCTGGACGCTGCCGACCAACGACCTGATCTGGTGGATCCCCTTCGGACTGATCCTGGTCCGCGCCTGGCAGGAGCGGCCCGACGCGACGGGAACGGCGAAGCCGTGACGATGGAAACCGTTCTCTACGCCCAGGCCGCCGCCTCGGGCACGATGTGCGGGCTGATCTGGTTCGTGCAGCTCGTCCATTATCCCCTGTTCGGTCGCCTGCCGGCCGACATCGCGCCGTCCTACTGCCTGGAAAACCGGCGCGTCACGCCGCGGTGCGTCCTGCCGCCGATGCTGGTCGAGGGGTGTGCCGCGATCCTGCTCGCGATCGCTCCACCGCCGACCATCGGCCGAGGCCCCGCGGTATTCGGCCTGCTGCTCGTCGCGGTGGCCTGGTGGTCGACCGCCGCGGTGCAGATGCCGCTGCATGCCGGGCTCGGCCGGGCAGTTCCCGATCCCGCCCTCGTGCCCCGCCTCGTCCGCACGAACTGGCTGCGGACGGCCGTCTGGACGGCCCGGGCAGCGGTCGCGCTCTGGATGCTGCGGATCGGCTGACCGGCGGGCGGCTGCCCGCGGCCCGGCCCCCGACCGCGACACCCCCGCGACAAACGGCGGGCGTGCCGGTATATCTTGAAGCCTCAAGGATTCGTCTTTCAATTCAGCAGGAGCACTCTCGATGGCAGCGGCACTGGGCGAGGCATTCGCGGGGATCGGCAGGATCAGGTTCGAGGGTCCGGCGACGAAGAACATGCTCGCCTTCCGCCACTACGACGCCGACGCGGTCGTGGAGGGGAAGCCAATGCGGGAGCACCTGCGGTTCGCCGTCTCCTACTGGCACGCCTTCCGCGGCACCGGCGGCGACCCGTTCGGGCCCGGCACCATGCTCCGTCCCTGGGAGAACGAGAGCGACCCGCTGAAGATGGCGGTCAAGCGGGTGGACGTGGCATTCGAATTCCTGGAAAAGCTCGGCTGCGGCTTCTACTGCTTTCATGACCGTGACGTGGCGCCGGAGGGGGCGACGCTCGCCGAGAGCAACAAGAACCTCGACGTCGTCGTGGACGCCCTGGAAAAACACCAGCACCGGACGGGCATCAAACTGCTGTGGGGAACGGCGAATCTGTTCAGCAATCCGCGGTACGTCCACGGCGCGGCGACGAGCCCGAACGTCGAGTCGTTCGCCTACGCGGCCGCCCAGGTGAAGAAGGCGATCGAAGTCACGCACCGCCTCGGGGGCGCGGGCTACACCTTTTGGGGCGGACGCGAGGGCTACCAGTGCCTGTGGAACACCGACATGAAACGCGAGATCGACCACCTCGCTGCGTTCATGCACATGGCGGTCGACTACGCGAAGCAGATCGGTTTCAGCGGGCAGTTCTACTTCGAGCCCAAGCCGCGCGAGCCGATGAAGCACCAGTACGACTTCGACGCGGCCACCTGCATCAACTTTCTCCGTGCCTATGGCCTGGAGAAACACGTGAAGATGAACCTGGAGACCAACCATGCCACGCTCGCCGGCCATGAGATCCAGCACGAACTGGAGTATGCCGGCATGCAGGGCTTCCTCGGCTCGGTCGACGCCAACACCGGTGACACGCTCGTCGGCTGGGACACCGACCAGTTCCCGACCAACATCTACATGACGACGCAGATGATGTACTCGATCCTCAAGTACGGCGGCCTCGCCCCGGGGGGCATCAACTTTGACGCCAAGGTGCGCCGCGAGAGCTTCGAACCGGTCGACCTGTTCCATGCCCACATCGGCGGCATGGACGCCTTCGCGCGGGGCCTGAAAATCGCGGCCGCGATGCGGGCCGACGGCGCGATCCGGAAACTGGTCGAGGAACGATACGCCTCCTGGTCGGGACCGCTCGGCAAGCGGATCGAAGCCGGCGGCGAGTCGTTCATGTCACTGGAGAAGGAGATGCTCGCCAAGGGCGAGGCCGCGGCCTGTACCAGCGGCCGGCAGGAACTCTTCGAGAACGTCATCAACACGTATCTCTGAACCGTACCGGGAAAGGAATGCAGCGATGCGTCGGGGCGTCGGCGGAGTGGCCGCGGCGATCCTCGCCGTGGCGTCGTGCCACTGCGACCCGGCGCTGGCGCAGGGCGGACTGGGCATGGAGCCGTGGCGGCTCGAAGCGGTGGAATTGAGCGATGGCGTCCGGCTCGAGGGGCTGATCGACGAAGTCGGCCAAAACGTCATTTTCGTCGACGTGGTGAAGCGGCCGCCGGGCCGGCCGATGTACATCGTCTCCTGGGGACCGATCAGCCGGGAGCGGATCCGGAAACTGGAGACGCTCCCGGCCGCCGATCACGAGCGGCTCGCCGCCCGGGTCGAGGACTTTCTCGCCGGCCGGGAAGCCGCCGCCGCGGGGGCGAAACCGGCCGGCCTGCGCCGCGACGGGGAATCCGGCCCGTGGCGGTACGAAGCGGCGGCATTCACGTTCGAAAGCACGGCCGATGCGGCCTCCAGCCGCGATGCAATCGTGCGGCTGGAGGAGGTGTTCGGGGCGTTCGAAGTGCTCGTCCCGCCGACGGTCCGCGCCGCGGACGCCGCCCGGCCGCACGTGCGCATCTGCGGCACGGCGGCCGAATACCGGGAACTGCAGCGGCTCCTCGGCGTGCAGTTGGAAAACCCGGCCCTGTACGCCGCTGGCCGGCGACTGCTGGCTTCGTCGAGCGACCTGCCGGGGGTGGCCGCCAGGCAGGGTGCAGCGGCCGAAGCGAACGCCGCAGCAATGCGCCGGCTCAAGGAACTCGACCGCGAACTTGCCGACCGGCTCAAGGCCCTGATCGCCGACCTGGAGCGTGAGCGGGTGCTCCCCGCCGCCCGAGAACAGCTCGTCCAGCAGGTCCGCGCCCGATGGAAGAAGGAACGTGAGGCGGAGTCGCTGCGGATAGAAGCGGCCAACCGTGTCAACGTGGGGCGGCTGACCGCCGTGCGACGCGAGTTCTACGGCCGGCTCGCCCACGAGGCCTGGCATGCCTACGCCGACACGCGGCTCCGCGCCGGCGGGGAGGGTCGCCTGCCAAGCTGGCTCGACGAGGGTCTGGCTCAAGTCCTCGAGGGAGCGCCGATCGATGCCGGCGAGATCCGGCTCGGCGATCCCGACCCGCGCCGGCTGGCCGCGGTCCAGCACGGCCTGCGCGACGGGAGCCTGCCGGCCGTGTCCGACGTGATCCGCGCCGGACCGGAGCAGTTCCTGGCCGGGCACGCCCAGGCCGCCGCCCGCTCGGAACGAATGTATCTGGTCAGTTGGGCATTGGCCCTCGATCTGGCGATCGTCGCGCCGGTCCTGTCCCCGACTGCCGTCACCGCACTTTGTGCCGAGCCCCCCGGCGGCGATCCGGTGCGACAGTTCGAGACGCTCGTGGGCATGCCCGTCGCCGCTTTCGAGCCCGCCTGGCGGCGCAGGATCCTCGACCTCCGGCCCCGGACTCCGCCCCTGCGGCAGGTCATCCCGGCGCCGTGAGCGGCGCGGCTGCCCGCTCGATCGCCCCGCGAACCTGTGCCAGCACCGCGGGATCGCCGACCTTTCGCCCCTGTCGGTCGGTGACGTGAAAGGCGTCGACGACCTGATCGAGGTAGGTGCCGATCCGGGCGGAGCGGACCGAGAGTCCGGCATCGAAGACCGCCTTGGCGATGCCGTAGAGCAGCCCCGGTGCATCGTGGGCGAAGACCTCGATGATCGTGCTCGCGGAGGAACTCTCGGTGTCGAACGTGACCCGCACCGGCACCACGCCGGCGGGGCTCGGCAGTGGTGCGAATGGATTCCAGACCCGGCTGAAGACGGGCGGCTGGTCGGCCTTGACGGCCACCCGCAGCGCGGCGGCGATCTCCGCGAGCCTGTCGGCCGGCGGCTCCCCGGCGAAGTCGGGATCGAGGGCGGTGAAGTGGTCGAGCACCAGGCCCCCGTCGAGGGTGTGGATGTCGGCGGCCAGGATCTCCAGCCGCAGGGCGGCAAGCGCGCCGGTCACGCGGTGAAAGATGCCGGGAGCCACCTCCTCGCGGGTGCCCACGCTCACCGCCACCGTCCCGGTTTCCGGCTGCCACCGGGCCGCGGCGAAGACGCCGTCCGCGGGAAGCCGGGCGAGGCGGCCGATCTCCTCGATGAGCCGCGGCAGGGGCGTGTCGCGGAGCACCGCCGGCGGCAGGCGGCGGGCGATCCGCACCACGGGGTCGTCGGGATCACGTCCCTCGAGCAACGGTGCCAGCGCCCGGCGGCCGCGGTCGCCTGCCACCGACGGCGCCTCGCCGTCGAGGTGGCCGAGAGCGCGATAATGGAGGTCGCCGAGCAGGTCGGCCTTCCATTTCGTCCATGTCCCCGGTCCGACGGCGGAGACGTCGGCCGCGGTGAGCAGCGCGAGCATCCGCAGCACCTCGGGCGACCCGACGTCGCAGGCGAACCGCACGACGAGCCCGGCGTCGCCGACGTCGCGGCGAAAGGCGAGATGGGCCATGGCCAGATGGCGGAGCACGAGGTACTCGACGATCTCGGCCTCGTCTTTCGGCAGGTCGAGCCGCGCCGCGACGTCCCGCGCGATCTGAGCTCCGACCAGGGAGTGATCCTCCTCGAAGCCTTTGCCGAGATCGTGGATCAGAAGTGCGAGGAGGAGCGGCCGCTTGCGGTTGAGCTCGCGCCACGTCGCGCCGAGCCAGCCCGGGTCGGAGGCGAAGGCCACGGCCCGTTCGACCGCGACGATGCAGTGCTCGTCGACGGTGAACTTGTGATAGTTGTTGAACTGCAGCAGGTCGCGGGCGTGGCTGAATCCCGGGATCAGCATCTCCAGCACGCCCACCTCGTGGAGCCGGCGGAGGGCCTGGCCCAGCCCCTCCGGCCGGGAGAACAGGGCGAGGAAGGCGTCGCGGTCGGCCCGTTCGCACTTCGGCACGAGCGCAGGTGCCGCGGCCCGCACCTTCTCCCAGGTCGTCTGATCGATCGGCAGGTCGTAGAGCGTGGCCAGTTCGACGAGCCGGATGACGCCACGGATGCTTCCGACGGCGCGGTCGGTCCGGCCGGGCAGGGCGGCGACGCCGCCGGGGCCGACGCGATAGAGCCCGTCCACCTCGTGGCCGAAGAGGCCGCTGGTCAGCGCCCGCAGCCGCGCCGGCCGACGCACGCCCGCTTCGAGCGCCTCGACCACCCGGGCCACGCGCCGGGCATGGCCGAAGTAGTCGCGCATGAACCGCTCGACGCCGAGCAGTCCGGGGGTGGACTCGATGCCCCGGGCCTGCGCGATCCGCAGCTGCTGGTCGCGTGTCAGGTCGTCGGCCGGCTTGCCCGCGGCGATGTGCAGGTCGTTGCGCACCCGCACCAGAAACTCCTCCGCCTCGCGGACGGCGGCCGCATCGGCCCGGGAGATCACCCCCGCCAGCGCCAGCTCCTCGGGCGTTCCGACATCATGGAGCACCATGCCCAGCCAGCGAACGAGCTGGACGTCGCGCAGGCCGCCACGGGACCGCTTCACGTTCGGCTAGAGGAGGGCGACGCTGCGGCCGAAGCGTTCAGCCTCCTCCCCACGGGCTGCCAGCAGCCGCTCGGCAGCCCGACGCCGCCCGCGGGCGATTCCCCTGCGCACCCGCAGGGCGAGCGCATCGACGAGGCCCGCCGGACCGGCCAGCGGGCGGCTGTCGAGCAGTGAACTGAGGACCGTCGCGTCGGCGCGGGCCAGCTGAACGGCCTCGGCGAGCGATCGCACGCTCTGGCCGACGGTGAAGCCAGCGTCACACAGGTCCTGAAGCAGCCGCTTCGCCGCTGCCGCGACCGCCCGCGTGGCGACCGCACTGCCGTCGTGGAGCAGCATCAGGTCGACGTCGGAGCCGGGGGCCATCTGCCGGCGACCGTAGCCACCATGCGCGACGATGGCCACGCGGTCGGCGACGGCGGCCCGGTCGGCGGCGGTGAGGTCGGCGACGACCGCCTCCCACAGCTCGACGATCGCCGCGTCGAACATGTCCGCGGCGAGCCCGCAGGCCTGGATGCCGGGACTTCCGGCCGCGTGCTGGGCGGCGATGCGGTTGCGGATCTCGGCCAGCGCCGCCGCGGCCCGGGCCACGGAGGGGCGAAACACGGGCGCGGCGATGGCGGCCGGGCCGCCGTCTGTGGCCGGTCGGGTCAGGGATGAATCCACGGGTCGTCCGCCAGGTCCGCCTGCCGATTGGCCACCCGGGCCATCACGAAGAGCAAGTCGCCGAGCCGGTTGAGGTATTCGATCGCGTTCGCCGGAATCGTGACGCCCTCCTGGAACCCGAGCGTGACCACGCGCCGTTCGGCGCGGCGGCAGACGGTCCGGGCGACGTGAATCGCCGCCGCCAGCGCGGTGCCGGCCGGCAGGATGAAGCACTTGAGCGGCTCGAGTCCGGCCTCGTGCCGGTCGATTTCGGTCTCGAGGGCCGCGACGTGGGCCATCGTGATCCGCTCCTCGTCGGCGCCGGGCGTGGCGAGTTGGGCACCGAGGTCGAAGAGTTCGCACTGCAGGCGGCGCAGGAGTGGATCGAAGCCTGACGCGGGGCCGAGCGTGCGCACGACGCCGAGCTGGCTGTTGAGCTCATCCACCGTGCCGAAGGCCTCGATCCGGGCGTGGTCCTTCCGCACCCGGGGACCACCGAACAGCCCTGTTTCCCCGGCATCGCCGGTCTTGGTGTATATCTTCACACGCGTCGCTCCTGCGGCCGGAAACCCTGCGGCTATGGCGGCTATACTGGACTTCATGCGGCAAACCTGCAACTTCGTCCGGTTCGGATTCCGGTTCGGAATCCCCCTTGGAGGCCTGTCTCTCGCCTGCGCGACGGTCCTGCTGCTCCCCGCGGCCGCGACGGGCGATCAGCCGGCCACGGCTTCGGCCATCGAAGCCGGGTTCCTGTCCCCTCCGATCCAGGTCACGGCCGGGATGCCCAAGGCGGGAGAGGGCTATTTTTCGCCCGACGCCCGCCGGATCTGCTACCAGGCCGTGCCCGACCGGTATCCCTTCTATCAGATCTACGTCCAGGACTTCGACGCCGCCGCGATCCAGCCCACCCCGCCGCGACGGGTGAGCCCGGGCCGCGGCCGGACTACGTGCAGTTGGTTCTCACCCGACGGCACCCGGCTCCTGTTCGCATCGAGCCACCTCGATCCGAACATCGACGCCACCGAGACGCGGGCCCGCGAGCAGGCGGAGGAGGACCGCCGCACCGGAAGGCGCCGACGGTATCAATGGGACTTCGATCCCTGCATGGACATCTTCACCACGCGGCTCGACGGCACCGACCTCGTGCGCCTGACCCGTGAGCCTGGCTATGACGCGGAGTGCTCCTTCTCCCCGGACGGGAAGCGGATCCTGTTCGTCAGCGACCGCGACGGCGATCCCGACGTCTACGTGATGGACGCCGATGGCGGCAACGTCCGGCAACTGACCGACGCTCCGGGCTACGACGGCGGGCCGTTCTTCTCCCCCGACGGCCGCTGGATCACCTACCGCACCGACCGGCTGGAGAAGGACATGCTGCAGATCCACGTCATGCGGGCCGACGGCAGCGGCGACGTGGCGATCACGGCGGGGAAGGGTGTGCGCTGGGCGCCCTACTGGCACCCGCGCGAACCGTGGCTTATCTGGACCGGCGCCGACCACTCCGATCCGAACGCCCGGCCCAACTACGACCTCTGGATCGCCCGCTACTCGGCCGACGACGGCGGCTTCCGCATCGGCACGCCGGTCCGGCTCACCGATCACGAGGGGGCCGACGTGCTTCCGGTCTTCTCTCCCGACGGCAGCCTGCTGATGTGGACGGCGAGCCGCGGAGGGGACGGCGGCGGCCGCTCGGCACCGAGCCAGCTCTGGGCCAGCCGGCCGGACAACGCGGCGATCCGCGACGCGGTCGGCGAGGTGCCGCGATGACGGCTCGGGCGAACGTCGCCGGACACAACGCGGCTGAGCGGATCGCGATGATCGGCGGCGGCCAGATGGCGCTGGCGCTGGCCGAGGGATTCGTGCGGTCGGGGCTCGTCTCCGCGGCGGCGATCACGGTCTTCGACCCGCACGCACCGGCGCGGGAGCGGCTCGCGGCCCGCCTCCCGGAGATCCGCTTCGCGGACTCCGCTGCGGAGGCCGTAACGAGTACCGACACCGTGATCCTCGCAGTCAAGCCGCAGCAGGCGGCCACGGCATGCCGCGGCCTCGCCGTGCCCGCCGACGCGGTCGTGGTGTCGATCGTGGCCGGCCTTTCGCTGGCGGCGATCGCCGACCTGACGGACACGCGCCGCGTCGTCCGCGTCATGCCCAACACGCCGTGCCTCGTGGGCCGGGGCGTCTCCGTGGTCTGCCGCACGCCCGACGTGCCGGCGGATCGCTTCGCGCGGATCGGCGACCTGCTCCGGGCGGTCGGCAGCGTCCACGAGGCGGACGAATCGCTGCTCGACGCCGTGACCGGCCTGTCGGGCTCGGGTCCCGGCTTCGTGGCCGTGCTCGTCGAGGCGCTTGCCGATGGTGGCGTCCGCGCCGGCCTGCCGCGGCCCTTGGCGCTGGCGCTGGCGATCGAGACGCTCGCCGGCACGGCCGCGCTCCTCGAGCAGACGGGAGAGCATCCGGCGCAGATCAAGGACCGGGTGACGAGCCCCGGCGGGACGACGATCGCGGGCCTGGCGGTGCTGGAGCAGCGCGGGGTCCGCGGCGCGGTCGGAGACGCGGTGGTCGCGGCCGCGGCCCGGGCCCGGGAACTCGGCCGGCCGCCGGCGTCGTGATTCAGCGGGCACGCGAGCCGCCCTCAGCGACGCGGCGACCTACCTTTTCTTCGCGCGGCCCGGCTTCTTCTTCGCCGCCTTCGCCTTGGCCGCCTTGGCCTTTGACTTGGAGCCAGGCTTGGCCGACGCAGACGTGCCGGCCTTCGCGCGGTTCTCTCCGGACTTCTTGGTTCCGCTTTTTGTCACGCTCTTGGTTCGACTCGCGCCGAAGATGTGGTCCCAGCCGGCGGCG
Organism: Planctomycetia bacterium; assembly: GCA_046339335.1. GTDB lineage: Bacteria > Planctomycetota > Planctomycetia > Pirellulales > UBA1268 > QWPN01. The sequence goes on from JBKDUV010000205.1 coordinate 31,767, forward strand.
TACGGGCCGGAACTGCCCACGCGAATGATCGACATCTGATGCACTCCCTCCAGGAACGGTGAATTCGCTCAACACAACTTCTGCCCGGCGTTCCTACCGCTCGGAACGCTTGGATGTCAAGAACGGTCGGCGCCGTTGTCGCCCGCCGTCTCGTCGATCTCCAACCAGACGCGGCCGCATGCGGCCGGCAACGGCACCCGACCCGAGCCGACGGCCGTCGGCACGGCATCCCGCACCGCCCGATCCAACGCCACCACCGGTTCCAGCAACAGATCGTTGCGCAGGCCGATCCGTCCACCGACCTCGTGGCGATAGTCGCACCCCGCCGCGGCGGGCGGCAGCTCGCGGCCGTTGAACACCACGGCGCATGCCGCCGGATGCTCGATGACGAGCCAGACGCTCGTGCCCGGCTCGAGGCCCGCGGGCCGGCCGAACCGACGCCGCCAGCCGGCCCGCCGGCCGGGGACGGCGACAGCCGGCACCGGCTCCCAGGCGTTGCCGAGATGGATGCGATGGGGCGGATTCATGCACCGAATTCTGCCGGATTCGAACCCCGGTCGCTATACTTCGCGGGACCGCAGGTCCGTCCGGCCCTGCGACCGCCCACACCACCATGGCCGGCACAGCCGGCCGACAACCCAGGAGACCGCCACGACGATGGGATCCGCCCTCGAATTCACCGACGCCAACTTCCAGAGCGAAGTGCTCCAGTCTCCGGTTCCCGTGCACGTCGACTTCTGGGCACCGTGGTGCGGTCCCTGCCGGATGATCGGACCGATCATCGAGGACCTGGCCAAGGAGAACGCGGGGTCTTTCAAGGTCGGCAAGGTGAACGTCGACGACAACCAGCGGCTGGCGATGTCGTACAACGTGGCGAGCATCCCCACGATCATGATCTTCAGCGGGGGCTCCCTCGTGCAGCAGTACATGGGCGTGCAGCCCAAGGCCACGCTGCAGCGGGCGCTCGATGAGGCCAAGCCGGTCTGACGCGAAGACCGTCGCGGCCGGTCAGGGCGCCCCCACGCCGACGAGCGCGGAGGCGTCCTCCCGGCCGCCGGCAGACCGTTCGCCGGCCGGCGGCGACCGCCAGCGATCCACGAGCGCGTCCGGCACGAAGCCGGCCAGGTCGATCTCGGCCCCCGGTTGGCGGAGTTTCTCCACCGCCTTGGCCTCGATCTGCCGGACCCGCTCGCGAGTCACGTCGAAGATCGTGCCCACCTCCTCGAGCGTGTATGAATATCCGTCGGCGAGCCCGAACCGGAGGCGGATGATTTCCCGCTCCCGATACGACAGGCCGTCGAGCGCCCGGGCGATGCTCGACCGCAGCGACGTCTGGTTGACCGTCCGCAGCGGGTCCTCCTCGCGTTGGTCGCGGACGAAGTCCCCCACGGCCCCGTCGTCCGAATCACCGAGCGGCTGATCGAGCGACATCGGTCGCCGGGACATCCGCCAGACGCACTCGGCATCCTCGAGCGACAGGCCCGCCAGATCGGCCAACTCCTCCACCGTGGCCTCGCGACCGTTCCGCTGCAGGAACGTGCGGGCGATGTTGCGCATCTTCGTCATCGTGTCGATCATGTGCACAGGGACGCGGATGGTGCGGCTCTGATCGGCGATGGCCCGCGTGATCGCCTGACGGATCCACCAGGTCGCGTAGGTGGAAAACTTGAAGCCCCGCGCGTGCTCGAACTTGTCCACCGCCCGCATCAGCCCGGAGTTGCCCTCCTGGATGAGGTCGAGGAAGGACAGGCCGCGATTGCGGTATCGCTTGGCGATCGAGATCACGAGCCGGAGATTGCCGGCCGCCAGGGCGCTCTTGGCATCGTCGTAGCGGCGCTGCAGATCGGAGAGCCGCTCCAGCCGCCGGCCGAGCGTCACCCGGCTTTCGCGGGTGGCGAGCAGGATCCGACGCTGCTCGGCCGCCGCGTCCGCGCCGGCAGCGGAGCCGAATGCCCGCAGGGCCTCGTACCGCGCCGCCATGTCCCGCAGCTGCTTGAGCAGCGGGTAGAGCCGCTGGATGCGCAGGTGCATCTCCTCGACCAGCCGCACCGCCTTGTTTCGCTGCCGCACCAGACGCCGCCAGGCGTCGTGCCGCTGTGCCAGCGGCACGCGCCGCGACATGGCGATGCGAAACAGCCGTCGCTTCTCCCGTTCGATGAGCCGCAACGTCACCAGGTTCGGCCCCAGCCGCCTGAGGAGCCGCTTCTTTTCCGCCGTGTTGGTGACCGAAACCTCGATCGTCCGATCGAGCCGCACGGTGCCCGCCTGCACCTTCTCGAGCAGGGCCACCGCCCCGGCGAGCACGAAGTCGTTCGCGAGCAGCGTCCTCCGGAACCGCCGCCGCCAGAGTTCGATCTGCTTCGAGTTCGAGACTTCCGTCTCGCGTGAGAGCAGCGGAATGCCCCCCATCTGGAGCAGATAGAGCCGCACCGGGTCGTCGATCGCGGCGGTCACCTTGCGACGCCGGGACTGGACGGCGGCGGGCCGGACTGCCGGCCGGGGAGCGGGGCGATCGGTGGGGGCGGCGAGCGGTTTCATGGCAGGAACGTCCGGGTGGAGAAGGATGCCGTGGCCCGACGGCCGGCGGTCCCCGGAACACGGACGCAGATTCGGTGCCGAACCCGGACGCCGGCCTGCGAAAAACACGCCGCACGAGCTTTTTCCCCGGCATTCACCGAACGGTTGGCCAGACCGGGCCGGCTGCCGGCAAGGTCCCCCGGCCGGCGGCGGGGGGGGGCCCCCGCCCCCCCCCCCCCC
>JBKDUV010000206.1:0-3433 GCA_046339335.1 Planctomycetia bacterium
TACTCCACCAGCGAGGCCACGAGCGCCGTCACCGTTCGCGGCACCGGCGTGCTGACGAGTTCGCGATCCCCGGCGAGCACGCGGACGGGACTGTCGAGGTCGGCGAGCCGGTCGTCGAGGAGGAGCGTGACCTGCCCGACGTGGCCGGCCACGTCGATGCGGAAGTCGTTGCCCGCCCGGCTGACGTCGAGCCGCTGGAACGCCAGCGGGGCGTCGTTCCGCAGCCAGTAGCACCGCTGGCGGAGAAACGATCGATAGCCGGCACTCTGCTCCAGCACGCGGGGCATGTCCGCGATGCCGAGCGGCGGCTTCAGGAGCGGCTGGTGCCAGATGATCCGCTGCGGCAGCGGATCGCGGCGTTTCTCGGCCAGCCAGGCGGGCGCGTCGCGGTCGTTCACCTGATGTCCGCTGCCGGCGTGTTCCTTGTACGTGAGCGGGTATCCGGCCCCGATCCGCCCGCGCAGTGCGGCGACGGCCTCGGCGTACGCCTTGGCGAGCGGATAGCGTTGGAAATCCACGTCCGCCGTCCCGATCTGTATCATGACCGGAAGATGAAAGAGATTCTCGGGAGCCGCACGCGCGTCGGCTCCGAGATAACTGAAGCCCGACGTGGCCGCCACGGCCGCCCACCGATCGGGCAGCGACGGGCCGATGTGGAGAACGCCGATGGCCCCCATCGAGAAGCCCATCAAGTAGACGCGGTCAGGGTCGATCTCCCACTGCGTCGGCAGTTCGACGAGAAGCCGTTCCAGGGCCTGGATCGACCGCGGATCGTTCCAGCTCCCCACGGTGTCCACGGGCGCCCGCGGGCACACGTACAGACCTTGCCTGATCGGGTACTGCCCCATCGTCGAGGCCCAGCCGATGTCGTTCGCCTGCGGGTTGTTGCCGCCGCCGTGAAGATTGATGAACACCGGCCAGCCGCGATCGGGCTTGGCACCGATCGTCCGCGCGCCGTACCGCATCGTGACCCGGACCTTCTCGTCCGGCTTCCCCCACCAGTCGGTCTGGACGAAATCCGTGCTCACCCCGTTCCCCGGCTTCAGCCAGCCTCCGGGGTACCCCAGCTTCTCCGGCCGCTCCGGCTTCGTGGCGACCAGATGCTCCTTCCAGGCTGCCAGCAGGCCGGCCTTCCAGGCGACGGCGGCCTCCTTCGAGAGTGGCGGGTGGTCGACCTCCGGCCGCTTCGTCCGCGCCCGCTCGGCGGGCGAGAGGGCCAGATAGTCCTCGTATCGCGCCAGCAGCGTCCGCAGTTCGGCCACCGGCGGAACGACCGGTTCCTGTGCGCTGGCACCATGGCCGACGGCAAGCCCGATCAAGCAGACCATGATGCAGCACTGCATCGCGCGATTCGTCGTCATGGGTTGTCTCCCGCTCCACTCTGGCAATTGGTGCCAGCCACCAAATTTAGGCAATCTGGCAGATACCCCAGTTTTGGTGGCTGGCACCATTTTCCTTCCCCAGTCGGCAAAGGCTGCACGTTCGGCACAGCCGGAGCCGAAACAGAGCGTAGTTTCCGCGTCCAAAAACGGTCCTCCGCCTCTTTCTGCCCACTGGTCCGCGTTATGCCCAGGCCGCTCCCTGCCGAGCGATCGCCTCCCGCGTCGCGACTCGTGGCGATCGCCCTGACGACGGTCCTGCTCGATGCACTGGCGGGATCGGCGTCTGAGTTGGCGTCCGTCGCCGACACCGCCCCCGTCGCGGAAGTCGAGGCCACCCAGTACCTCGAGGAGTCGCTCGAGCATCGCGACCCGGAGCAGGAGCAGTTCATTCACGCCGAGGTCGAGCGGGCGGTCACAGCCAGGCTCGCCGGCATTCCCCGGCCGCGGTACATCCCCGCCACCGACATCGCGCCCCCCAAGGGACTGATCCTGTTCAGCGACCGCCCCGGCAGCGGCGACTTTCCCTTTTCCATGGCCATCGGCGGCTATCTCCAGCTGCGCTGGTTCGAGTTCGCCCGCGCCGCCACCTCGTGGACCAACGCCCGCGGCGATGTGATTCCAATCAACAACATCAACAGCTTCACGCTCAACCGATTTCTCATCTCGCTCTCGGGGCACGCCGTCGACGAGCGGCTCGTCTACTCGTTCGCCTTCTTTGGCACGTCGAACGTCGGGCTGCGCTCGGGCGTGGTGCCGATCGGCATGGCGGGCTGGAAGTTCGGCGACGCGGCCACGGTCGGCGCCGGCGTGACGATCGTGCCGGGCTCCCGCGAATGGGTCGACACCCAGCCGTGGACCATCGGCATCGACCGGAGCATGGCCAACACCTTCTTTCGTCCCGGCTTCAGCCCCGGCGTGCTGGCGACCGGGTCGCTCGTCGACGATGAGCTCCACTACCGGGCCGGCGTCTGGAACGCGATCGACGGCGGCTCCGCCGGCGTCTTCCGGCGCGGCACCTCGATGGCCTGGGCGGGCAACGTCTGGTGGGAACCGCTCGGCCCCTTCGGCCTCGGCATGGGCGACATGGAGCACCACGCCGACCCGGTGATCCGCCTCGGCACGAGCGGCGTCTACGCACTGACCGCATCCCTGGGGATCATCGGCCAAAACCCCGAAGACACGATCGTCCGCCTCTCCGATGGCACGCCGCTGGCGCTGCCCGGCGCTCTCGGTCCCGGCACGCAGGTCGATCAATACCGCTACCAGCTCGCCACGGTCGACGCGGGCTGGAAGCACCGCGGCTGGTCGGTCAATTTCGAGTACTACTTCCGGCAGCTCGGCGACTTCGTCGGCACCGGTCCCTTCGACAGGTCGTCGATCTACGACCAGGGGGGCCTGGGCTACGTCTCGTGGTGCTTCCTGCCCCGCAGGCTCGAGGTCTACGGCCGGTCGAGCGCCGTCACCGGTCCCTACGGCACGGGCCAGGAGTACGGCGGCGGCCTGAACTGGTACCTCAACGAGTCGCGGCAGGGCCGGCTCACGCTCGAGGCCCTCTCGATGAACCGCAACCCGGCCCAGAACGTCCTCTATCCCTATCGAGCGGGATACACCGGCACCGCCATCCAGACGCAGCTGCTCGTCGTGTTCTGACGGCGTCGCATCACGAGACGTGCACCGCGGTGTGGTCGCTCGTCAAGAATCTCGTGACTGCGGTGCGGAGTTTACCGCGCTGCATCCGCCGCGCCGCGCCGCAGCCGGGCGATGACCCGGCGGATGTCGTCGGGCAGCGGGCTCTCGAACCGCAGCTCCGCGCCGCTCACCGGATGCACGAAGCCGAGCTCGGCCGCATGGAGCATGACCCGCGGAGCCTGCGAGCCGTCGACCCGCCTGCCGCGGCGCGCGGCCGGGACATACACCCGCTCGCCGCACAGCGGATGGCCGCTCTCGGCGAGGTGGATGCGGATCTGGTGCGTGCGGCCGGTCTCCAGTCGGCACTCGACGAGCGTGTAGTCGTCGCCGTAGTGCTCCAGCGGCACGACGTGCGTGATCGC
>JBKDUV010000207.1:0-7952 GCA_046339335.1 Planctomycetia bacterium
CCTCCTGGGGGCCGCGACCGGTCCCCCGCTCCCCTTCCCCTCTGCAACTCTGGCGCGTTCCGAAGCTCTTCCACGCCAGAGACGCTGATCGTTCGCAGCGCCAGGAGTGCCGCGAACTCGGCACGCCCTTCCGCACCCCGGACCGCGACGACCACCGGTTCGGCCGCGACAAGGCGATTGCGGAGAGGTTCGACAAGGGCGACGTAATCGCCCGCCGCCTGCCCGCCGCCGCCAGTGCCAGTGCCAGTGCCAGTGCCAGTGCCAGTGCCAGTGCCAGTGCCAGTGCCAGTGCCAGCTTCGCCGCCGAAGCCTGCGGCACGGCCACCAAAAGCGACGTTGGGAAGACCGTAGGGTTCGTTCGATCCGATGGCCCTATCGTTGTCTTCCCCATGACTCAACGCACCCGGCTTTCGCCCGCGGTCGCCCTCGCGGCCCTGCTCACGCGCCTCGGACTCCAAGGCGGCCGTTGTGCCTGACTTCGCATCAACCATAGCGTTGGACAACTTCGGCTGGCGGATCGCTGGCGGCGCCGTCGCAGGCAGCCGCTTAGCTACCTCCTCCCCGAATTCCGCCGGCAATTCGCCCTTTCGGATCGCGTTTTTTCCAGCAGCAAGTTCTTCAACGGGAGGGACGAGCCCGAACCCAGGGCCGTGGCTGGGCTGCTGCTTTGGGGTTTCCTGCGCGGCGGCGGGCTCTGCGGCCGATGGAGCATTCGCAGCGCCCTTATCCCGCACGGCAGCCCCGGGATCCTTCGACCTAGCCTCGTCAACTACCAACTCGATCGCCTCCAGATCGTGGTCTTTGTCGGCGAGGAATTCGTCCACGGACCGTGTCAGACCGTCCTGGGGGTGCAGCGCGTCGCGCAGGGCCACGTCGCGGTCCTTCTCGATCAGCACGCTGTGCAGGGGGGGCATGTTCACAAGCGCCGCGACGAGTAGGCCGGCGGCGAGCGCGGCCAGCATCGTCATCCACGGCCAGCGTTGCCGCGGCTCCGAGGTCGTCTCGGCCACGGCCGCGTCCTCGCGGGCCTCCGCGATCTCGCCCGCGAGCCGCTCCAACTCGATCCGCTCCCACTCGGCGTCCACCCGCGGATCGGCCGGCCCGCCGGCGGATCTGGCGGCCGTGCCTGCGGCCAGCCGCGGCGGCGCGTCGAGCGCCGCCAGCACGTCGGCCACGAAGCCGGCCGGTGCCGGCCGCGTCGGCGCGGCGGCGAGCAGCGCCTTGACCCGGCGCAGTTCGGCCACGACCCGCGCGAGTTCCGGCGACGCGGCCACGCTCCGGGCCACCTCGGCGGCCTCGGCGGCCGGCAGCCGGCCATCGAGCCATTCGCTCAGTCGCGGGTCGTCGGCGCGGATGGTCCGGCCGTCAGTCTCGTCGTTCATCCTGCTCCTCGCGTGCGATCCAGTCGGCCAGCAGCCGGCGCAGCTCGAGCCGTCCGCGGTGCAGCCGGCTGCGGACGGTGCCCAGGGGTATGTCGAGCGTCGCGGCGATCTCCTCGTAGCTCGCCTCGTGCATGTCGGCGAGGACCACGACCTCGCGGTAGCGGTCGTCCAAGCGGCCGAGCGCCGCCGTGAGCCGCGCGGAAAGTTCGGCGTGCTCCAGCCGCGCCGATACCGACGTCCCCGCCGCCTCCGGCTCCGGCACGCCGCTCGCGGCCGCGCCGTGGGGAGCGGCATCGATCGTCGCCGGCCGGCGGCGCTTGCGCAGAAACGCGGCCGCGTGATTGCAGGCGATGCGATGGAGCCATGTGGAGAACTCGCTGCGGTGCTCGAACGAGGAGAGTTTGCGGTACGCCGAGACGAAGGTTTCCTGGGCAAGGTCGAGGGCCTGCTCGCGGCAGCCGGTGAACCGCTCCAGCAGCGAGATGATTCGCCCCTGGTGGCGCTCGACGAGCACCGCGAACGCGGCGCGATCCCCCGCCACGGCCTCGGCGACGAGTTCCCGGTCGGTGGCGGCGGGGCCGCTGACCGGGGCTGCTCGCGTTGGGTCGGTGTGCGGGACCACGTGCGTCTGCCCTGATGTATGGATGCAGTCGGACGGAAAAAGGTTCCCGCCGGAAAAAACTCGTGGAAAAACAAAGGGTATCGGGGAGGCCGCGGCGTTCAAAACCCCCGCGGCCTGTCCCGGCGGTCATGCCCCTCCGCGTTCCCGGACTGTCGGCCAATCCACCACCACAGCGCCGCCGCCAGCGCCAGGAGCACGACGGCGATCGCCTGGGATATAGAGAGCGGCAGGAAGGCGGACAGCGGCGGCTCGTCCACGCGGATCGCCTCGAGGAGCATCCGCGACACGGGGTGGAGCGTGAGCACCAGCGCGAACACCTCGCCGTCGCGCCGCAGCCAGGGCGTCGCCGCGACCGCCAGCGCGGCCAGCAGCGCGGCGTCGATCGCCGCGTAGAGTTGCGCCGGATGGACGGGCAGGCTCCACGGCCGGGGGCCGCCGGCCGCGATCGCGGGCAGCAGGCCCCGCGCCTGCTGGTCGAGCCACGGCGGGCTGTCGGGCGGAAAGCTGACCGCCCAGGGCAGGTCGCAGGGGCCGCCGTAGCAGCAGCCGTTGAGAAAGCAGCCGACCCGGCCGATCGCCAGCCCGAGGAGCAGGCCCGGCGCGATGCAGTCGGCGAGGCGGAGGATCGGCAGGCCGCGGCGCCTGGCGAACAGCCAGGCGGCCAGCGCCGCCGTGGGCAGCGAGCCGAAGACGACGAGCCCGCCTTGCGCCACGTTGAGGATCCGTGGGATCGCGGCCACGATGCCGGCGTCGAAGAAGGCGGCCCGGTATTGCACGACGTAGAACAGCCGCGCGCCGACGATGCCCCAGAGGAAAATCTCCATGCCCAAGCCGATGATCGTGTCGGCGTCGAAGCCGAGCCGGGCCCCGCGCCGCACCGAGAGCCACGTTCCGGCGGCCGCGGCGACGAGGAGCATGACGCCATAGCCGCGGATCGGCAGGCCTGCGTCGTCGGCGATGGCCGGCAGTCCCCACACGATCACCGCGCCGGCGACGGCCAGCGGCAGGCCGAGCCCGGCGAGCGCCGTCACGAGCCCCTCGCGCCGTGCGGCCCGCGCGATCACCCAGCAGGCAACGATGGCCCAGACGCACGCCAACAGGCCCCAGCCAAAGAGCGGCACGCCGTCCACCTCGAGCGGCACGTGAAACAGCGTCGATCTCATCGTCGCTCTGTCCGCCGCGGGGGAAGCAGCCGGTTGTCGATGAGCCGCGTCGTGCCCAGCCGGCCGGCGACGAGGGCCACGGCACCGACCGCGTCGTTCACCTCGGCGGCCAGCGACTCGGGATCGACGACGACCGCGTAGTCGACCGCCACACCCGCCGCTACCAGTCGTGCTCGCATCGCGGCCCCGATCGCGGTCGGCGTGGCGGCCTGCTCCCAGAGAGACGCCGCCTCGGCGAGGCTCTCCGCCAGCGCCGCCGCCCGGCCGCGGTCGGCCGCGGAGAGATAGCGGTTGCGCGAGCTCAGCGCGAGCCCGTCGGCCTCGCGGATGGTCGGCCGGACGACGATCTCGATCGGCAGCCCGAGGTCCGCGACCATCCGGCGCACGACGAGCGTCTGCTGCCAGTCCTTGGCGCCGAAGTAGGCCACGTCGGCGGGGACGGCGAGGAACAGCCGGCAGACGACGGTGGCGACGCCGGAAAAATGTCCGGGGCGGACGTCCCCCTCGACGCCCAGCGCCGGCCCGGCGACAACGACCCGCGTGGCGTCGCCGGGTGGATAGACGGCCGCGGCGTCGGGAGCGTAGATCCAGCGCACGCCGTGCGCTGCGAGCAGGTCGCGGTCGGCGGCGAACGTGCGTGGATAACGGTCGAAGTCCTCGCCGGGAGCGAACTGCGTGGGGTTCACGAAAATCGACACGGCAACATCGACGCAGTCAGTCGCGGCCGCGGCGACGAGCCGCGCATGCCCCTCGTGGAGCGCGCCCATGGTGGGCACGAACCCGACCCGCCGTCCCGCGGCTCGCGCCGCGAGCACCGCTGCCCGCATCGTTGCCGGTTCGGTGACGACGAGCGGCGTCGCGGCCATCAGAGCATCGCCTCGACCGCAGCCGTCGCCTCGGCCGTGGCCCGCGTGAGGTCGGTGGCATCGATGGTCATCACGGCCCGCGGCCGCCGCGGCAGGTCGGGCCGGTGCAGCGCCCGTGCCAGGCGGTCCTGAACCGCAAGCAACCTGGCCACGACGGCGTCGGGTGACGCATCGACCAGCGGGCCCGCTGCCCGCGTGGCGACGGTCGTCGCCGAGCCGCCCGCCAGAAAAGCCGCCGTCCGCCGGTCGTGGTCGAGGGCTCGTTCGCCGAGCCGGGCCGCGTCGGCCCGGAGCAGAATCGCCACCTGCGGCGGCACGGTCCGCTCCAGCGCGCTGTCGAGTTCGGCGTCGAACCCGGCCGCCTCCGCCGCCGGGAGTTCGTCGGCCGCGATGCGGAGCGCGTCGAGCGCGAAGTCGGCGATTGTGCCGTGCGGGTCGTCGAGCCAGTCGAGGCCGTCGAGCGTCTGCTCCCAGGCGGCGAGCGTGTCGCGCCAGGCGGCGCTGCCGGCCGGCGCGATCGCGGGCAGAGGTAGCGGCGCGTGCACCGCGCGGGCCATGACCGCGTCGGCCACGGCCGCGGCGACGTCCGGCGCCCCGCTGCCCGGCGCGCCGACGATCGCGACGAGCGGATGGGGGCGGGAGAGGTTGTCGAGCAGGGCCTGGACCGAGCAGCCCGCGACGGGATGGAGGAGGTCGGCGGCGATCTCGGCGGCCGGTTCGAGCACGAATCGCCGGGTGATCATCCGCGGATGGGGAAGCGTGAGATGCGGGGTGTCGAGGACGACCTCGTCGTAGAGGAGGAGGTCGAGATCGAGCGTCCGCGGAGCCCAGTGCTCGGTCCGCTCGCGGTGGAGGGTGTTCTCCACGGCGGCGAGCATTCCCAGCACGTCATGCGGCGGCAGGCCCGTCTCGATCAGGCAGGCGCCGTTGAGGAACGGCGGCTGACCGGCGGGGCCGCCGACGGGCCGCGTCTCCCGATAGCGGCTGACGGCCAGCACGGAGACACCGGGCATGAACCGCAGCAGTTCGACCGCCCGATCGAGCTGCTCGCGGCGGCGGCCGAGATTCGAGCCGCATCCGATGAGGCATCGTGCCATGGGAGTTCCTGCGCCCGCCAACTGAACCGAAGGATTCTACCGGTTCCCGGCCACGCGGAGCCACTCCCGGCCCCCGCCGCGGCATCACGGGATACGAAGCCCCCCGACAGCGGACACGGCGAAATGCGGGGGGGACATCCAGGCCACGACCAAGGTCGTCGACTGTCGATCCCTCAAGTCGTCGCCCCCCAAATTCGCCGTCAAAGTCCCCCGAGCCTGCCGATGCCGCGGCAACGGATGGGAGTGGTACGATTTCTGTGATCGACGTTTCGCAGTGGTTTCGCGTTGTGACCGACACCGACGTCCGCTCGACCGGTCAACGCGATGAAAGGGCATTCTGTGGAGCGGTCGGTTCTTGTCAAGGACACGCCATGGCAACGCGAACCACTCCGGTTCGCGGCATGCTAAAACCGGCCGTGAAACCAGTGGCCGCGCCGGCAAATTTTTTTTCATGACAGCAGTGCAGTCGCCATCGGGAGACGATTCCGATTCGATCGAGGAATTGCTCGCGACGATCGGGTCGTCATCCGCTGCGGAATTATCCGATGCAACGGCCGCTGGTGCGTCGTCGGAGCCGCCCGCCGACACCTACTGGCGGCTGTCGCGCACGCCGCTGACGAGCCTCGTTTTCACGCTGCCGCTCGTGCTCGCCTACGAAGGAGGCGTGCTCTTGCTCGGCCGCGGTTCGCCGCGGAATGGCGCCGACGTTTGGCTCCGCCAACTGCTCGACGCCCTCGGTTTCGGCTCGTATTTCCTGCTTCCCGTCCTGACGGTCGTCGGGCTCCTCGCCTGGCACCACGTGGAGCACGACCGGTGGCGATTTTCACCGGGAGTCCTGGCGGGCATGGCCGCGGAGTGCCTGCTCTGGGCCGTGGCGCTCATCGCCATCGCCCGGCTTCAGGACCGGCTCTGGCCGCTGGCCGCCGCGGCGGGCCAGGAGGGCGTTTTCAGCCGCCTGATCGCCTTTTGCGGGGCCGGTCTCTACGAGGAGGTGCTCTTCCGGCTCCTGCTGCTGCCGGCGATCGCCTGGGTGTTCGCCCGCGTCGGCATGGCAGAGCCGCGGGCCGCGTTGGGCGGGCTCGTGGTCTCGAGTCTGCTGTTCAGCGCCGCGCACTACGTCGGCCCGCTCGGCGACAACTTCAATCCCTACAGTTTCACCTTCCGCGCGATCGCCGGCCTGTTCTTCGCCGGCCTGTTCCTCGGCCGCGGCTTCGGGATCGCGGCCGGCACGCACGCCGTCTACGACATGCTCGTAGGGCTTGGGTGAGCACGTTGTCGCCAGCCGTGCGCCATCGTTCGCGCTGCGGCCCGCGGCGTTTCACCGGCGGCTTGGTGGGGTGTGCGGCGTCCCCCTATACTCGGGACTCGGGAGCGGCGGGTTGCCGCGGGCATCGCGTCCGCCCCACCGTCCGTGTCGGAGTCGTCTGCATCGTGCTCTCGGTTCGCCCCCACGTCGCCGATCTCGTCTTCCAGCTCTACGGCCGCGTGCTGCACCCGGAGTTGTTCGAGATCCGCGCCGGCCGGACGATCGACCGCGGCTCCTACTCAGCGAGCGTCGCGATCACGGAAGCCGGGCACCTCGTGACGTGGCGCAAGGACGGCCTGATCCTCACGGAACTGGCCGCCAGCCAGAAGCAGCCGCTGCCGCAGCGGCGCCGGCTGATCTCGCACCGGATCGCGGGGGAGCGGAGCGACCGCCTGGAGTGCCGCGGCGGAGCCTGCTATCAGACCTGCTTCCAGCTGGAGACGGTGGACCAGGAGGTGTTCTGGACCTTCCAGGAGGAGCTCGCCGGGGAGGGGCGGAAACGCGGCCTGCTCCACCGTTTCGAATCCGGGGGGCGACTGACACTGGGCGCCCTGAGCTGGATCAACGTCGAGACCCGGCCGCGGGGCCTGATCGTGCAGGCATTCCACACTTTTCCCGACGACCTGGCGATCGTGAAAAGCCAGTCGCTCTTCGAGGCGCCGTGACGGCGGCCGAGACAGCCCGTGCATCCACGCATTCCGGGGACTCTGCGATGACCAAACGCCGAACGGCGACCGACAAGCCCGCGGCCGAGCCGCGGCGCAGCCGCGTCCTCATCGCCGACGACAACGAGCCCAACCGCGAGCTCCTCGAGGCGTACCTCGCCGACATCGACTGCGAGATCGCCACGGCCGTTGACGGCAGCGACACGCTCGACAAGGTGGCGGCGTTTCATCCCGACGTGATCCTTCTCGACGTGATGATGCCCAAGCTCTCCGGCTTCGAGGTCTGCGAGCGGCTCAAGGGGAATCCGGCCACGAGCCCGATCATGATTCTCATGGTCACGGCCCTCGGCGAGCTCGGTGACATCGAGCGGGCGGTCGAGGCGGGCACCGACGACTTCCTCTCCAAGCCGGTGAACCGGGTGGAGCTCGTGAAGCGGGTGGAGAACATGCTCAAGCTGCGGCACGTGACCGACGAGCTGGAGCGGCTGCGCAGCTACATCAGCACGATGGACGACGACCAGCCGCCGCGGTAGCGAGCGGGCCGAGGCGAACGTCCGGCGAGCGGGCCCAGGCAGCCCCGCGCGTGTTGGGCGCAGCCGAGCATGCCATCCGACCGGCTGAATCACTGCCATCAGCCGCGGCAGGCGCCCGGGAACCTTTTTCTCCGGCCGCGCATCAAAGGGTCGGCCAGGCCTCGATTCCGTATAGTGACCCAGCCCGGCTGACCGGGCCGCACACCTCTGCCGGAGACCCAGATGTTTCCCCACCGTCACCCGCGCCATACGATCGCATCACGCCGGCTCGCCGAGACGGAGGACCGGCCCGACGACGACCCCGAGCGGGTGCTCCGC
>JBKDUV010000208.1:0-11667 GCA_046339335.1 Planctomycetia bacterium
CATGGGGATCGGCTGCGGCTGCCAGTTGGGGGGAATCGTTCCCCCCTGGATGACGTAGGCGGGCCAGGGAGTCGCCTGCGCGAGTTCGGCGGCGGCAGTGCCGCCGGCGGCGACGCCCGACGTGGACGTCGTCGGACCGCCCCCCGTGGTCCACGCATTGACCGGATTCGCCGCTCCAGTCGCGGGAGGCTGACCGCGGGCCGGTGTCGTGCAGGCGGCCAGACATGCCAACGCCATCCACGCGGCACGCGCAGGCCATCGCATCGGTTGTCGGCCTCCGTGCCGCACCGCACACCTTTCCCGGCGTCGGTCGGTCGTGTCTGACCCGACGCTGACGGGAGCCATCGGAATAATCGCCACCGTCGATGCAGGCAATTTTTGGCTGGTCCTCGCGCCTTGTCGCGACGACGCAAACTGGGTGAACTGGGGGCATGAACACCCCGCCGGTCTCCACGCTGATCCCCTGGATCCGCGGCGTCCTCGTCGCTGCCGTCACCGCCGCCTGCGGGCCGGCGCGGGCGGTGGACTTCGCCGACATCCGCCCGCTCGTCACCGCGGCGCACCGGGCGGGCCTGAGGGTGCTGGAGTCGCGTCGTCTCTCACTCGTCACCGACAGGCCCGAACGGCCGGGGGACGGCGTCGCCGAACTGCCACGGCTCTTCGACGAGGCCTTTCGCTCGTGGTGCCGGCACTACGGCCTCGATGAAGATGACCAGGACGATTGGCGCGGACTTGCCTGCCTCGTCGTCGACCGGGAAAAATTCCGCGTCGCTGGACTGCTCCCTGCCGACGTGCCGGAGTTCCCGAACGGGTTCTGCGCCGGGAACCGCTTCTGGTTCGCCGACCAGTCGAACCCGGCGTTTCGGCGGCACCTGCTCCTCCACGAAGGCGTGCACGCCTTCACGATCACCGTCCGCCGGCTCGCCACGCCGGAGTGGTACACCGAGGGCATCGCCGAGTATCTGGCCACGCATCGGCTCGACGTGGATGGAGCGGGCGTGCTCCATTTCCAGCCGACGCCGATCCCCGCCCGCCCAGCCGACGTGGAGCAGCTTGGCCGGATCGAGAACCTGCGGGCCACCGCCGCCGCGGGCCGCACGCAGACATTGTCCCAGGTCTTCGCGGCCCCGGTCGGCAACCACGAGATCGCGGCCTACGCGGCGAGCTGGGCCGCCGTCGCCTTCCTCGCCGGGCATCCGGCCCATGCGCCGCACTTCGCCGCCGCGCAGCGTGGTCCGCTCGACGCGCGGTTCACGGAACGGCTCGCCGCCCAGCCCGGCTGGGACGGCCCGCGGGCGACCCGCGATCACGCCGCGTTCATCGCCGACCTCGACTACGGCTACGACTTCACGAGAACCGTCGTCGACTGGGCGCCGGGTCAGCCGCTCACCGGACCGCAACGGGTCGAAGTGGCGGCCGATCGGGGCTGGCAGAACACGCGCTCCACCCTCGCGGCCGGCGACCGCTGCGCATTCAAGTCATCCGGCCGGGTGGAACTCGGCCGACTTCCCCACGCTGCGCACCCGATCGAGAGCGAGGCCGATGGCATTTCACTCCGCTGGTATCGCGGCCGGCCGCTGGGCCGGCTGCTGGTCGCCCAGTGGATCGACGACGCGACCGGTTTTCGGGTGCTCGGCGCCGGCGCGGCCGGGGAGTTCACCGCGGCCGCCGCCGGTCCGCTGTTCGTGAAGATCAACGAGTCGCCGGGGGAGCTGGCCGACAACCGGGGGCGGCTAGTGGTGGAGTTAGAGCCACGGTAGCCGTGCCCCTCCGGCGGGCTGTCATCCGCGCGGCGATGGCGAGACCGGCACCGGCGCCGACGAGAACCAGGGCCGCCGGTTCCGGCACCGAAGTCCAGGCGAGGCCGTAGGTCTGCGGAAACGCCGCCGAGCCCCACGCCGCGCCGGGCGTGTTGTCGAACGTGTTCCCCGCATACTCGACCCGCATGCCATACCGCCCCGTGGCAGGCAGCGTGAACGACAGGTGCTCGACCGTGTTGAAGTCGCTGGCCGACCGGGCCACGAGCTTCGTGAAGGCACCGTTTGCATCGATCGACCAGATGGACAGGTCGAGGTCGGCCTGGGCGTTTTCCAGGAGCGTGAGCCCCGACAAGCCCCGATTCCGCATCCAGGAGAGCGTGGCCGTGAACGTCGAACTGCCCGTCAGTTCGCTGCCGATCAGGTAGTCGTTGTGCGTGCCGCGCACGGCCGAGCCGAAGTCCCAGCCGCGCCGGGCCACCGTCCCCAGCAGGCCCGTCGAGCCCGAGACGTCGGCCTGGCCGTTGACCTGGATGTCGAACGTCTTGTCGAGGTTCATCCGACCGGCGCCCACGGCCCAGTCGAGCGACTGTGTGGTCTGGAGGAATGTCGTGCCGCTCACGGTCACATTCTGCTGGCCGTTGCTCCAGCCGGACGTCTTGTCGGCGCCGGTGAGCAGGAGCGATTTCACGACCATGCTCTCGCGGGCGTTGGGATTGGAGGCGAGCGGAGCCAGGGTCTTGGCGGCGCTGGCGACGAGGGCCGCCCCGCCGGCCACGATCGGGGCGGCGAAGCTCGTGCCGGCGAGGGTGTCCGAATAGGCGGCCGGGCTGGTCCCGTCGTTCACCGACCCGACGAGCGACGTGTTGTTGCCCCCGGTCTGCCCGCCGTAGAAGCCGCTGGTGAGCGATGCACCCGGTGCGGCGATGTCGACGGCTGCGCGGACACCCAAGAACACCAACCCTGTGCTGCCCGTAATCCAAAAGCCGAAGTCCTGTGGACCGCGGCTGCTGAAGGACGCCGCGGAGTCGAAGCCGTTCGCGTCGCCCAGCGCCGCCACCGTGATCTGGTTGTAGCCGGAGCCCGGCGCACCGACCGAGTTCGCTGCCGGCCCGGTGTTGCCGGCGGCCGCCACGTAGGTCGTCCGGGAGTTGTTGAAGGAGTAGGCATCGGCGAGCCTCGCAAGGCTTCCGACGCCGGCCGGGTCGGTGCCGCCGAAGCTCGAATTGATGACATCGGCGGTACCGAACGAGGCCGCGTAGGCCGGGATCAGCGTGGTGACGGGATTGATGTCGAAAGACGACGCGTACGCCGCACCGGACCAGTTCGTGGCGATTGCCGCGCTCCGCAGGTCGGTGCCGTGAGCGATCCCCTGCTGCCTGATCGCCGGGTTCACGGACGTCTGCCGGCCGCCGATCAGCAGGCCCACCCACGTGGCATGCCGGTCGTACAGCGGGGCGACGGCTCCGCCGCCCCAATTCGCTCCCCCCTGCGTGAACGTCGTCACGTGCGCGAGCGCCTCGTGACCGTTCCACACGTGGCCCGCTTCGAGGTTCGTGGTGATCGTGTTCTGCCCGGTGATCGGCGTCACGTTGCCGTAGTACCGTGTCGCTCCGAGGAACGCGTTGATGTCGAACGTGCCGCCCCCGACAACTGTGGTCGCCAGCCCGCCCGGGCCGTCGGTGGGCGGCAGGGTGGACCCCTCCAAGATGGTCGGCACCACGTCGGAGGCCGAGACCGTCGCCAGCGGCACCGCCATGCCATCCGGCGGCACCGCGGCGCAGACTGGCCGCCACGCTTCCCCGAAACAGATCCATGCTCCGGCCACGATCTGCAGCCCGCGGCGCGAGAAAAGTGCCCTGCGGATCGGCACCCATGGCATGGCGGCGCGGCTTCTTTCGTGGCCGGTCTCCTCATTCCGAAAAGACGGCGTATCGATCTCCACGGCCAGCCGGAAAGAGTCCCCGTTCACGGTGGTCACCGGTCCGCAGACTCAGCCGTGCACGGCGAACTCGCCCGCGGCGATGCTCGGCAGATTCGTCTGGCCCATCAGCCACAGGTCCACCTCCCGGGCGCACTCGCGTCCCTCGTGGATCGCCCAGACGACGAGCGACTGGCCGCGGCGCAGGTCCCCGGCCGCGAACACCCCCCGCCGGCTCGTCATGTACGCGGCGTCGGTGCGGACGTTGCCGCGCGGGTCGAGCTCCAGGCCGAGGTCGGCGATCGGCCCCTGCTTCTCCGGCCCCACGAAGCCCATCGCCAGAAGTGCCAACTGGCAGGGCCACTCCTGCTCCGAGCCGGGCAGCTCGCGAAACTTTTGTTGCCCCGAGGCCGCGTCGGTGTACCACTCGATCCGCACGGTCCGCAGGCCGCGAAGATGCCCCGTGTCGTCGCCGAGGAATTCCTTCGTGAGGATGCCAAATTCGCGCCGGCAGCCTTCCTCGTGCGACGAGCTCGTCCGCAGCATGACAGGCCAGGCGGGCCAGGGCGTGTGCGCCGGCCGCTCGTGGCGGCGCGGATACTTGCCGAGGTCCGGGGGCTCGGGCAGGAGCTCGAACTGCGTCAGGCTCCGGCAGCCCTGCCGGTTGCTCGTGCCGTCGCAGTCGCTGCCCGTGTCGCCGCCGCCGATCACGATCACGTCCTTGCCTGCCGCCGAGATCTGCCCCGGCACCTCATCGCCGGCGTTGCGCTTGTTCTGCTGCGGCAGGAACTCCATCGCGTAGTGGACGCCGGCGAGATCGCGGCCCGGGATCGGCAGGTCGCGGCCGAGCGTCGCCCCGCCGGTAAGGACGATCGCGTCGTACTCCTCCGCGAGCTGCTGC
The DNA here is from genome assembly GCA_046339335.1 of Planctomycetia bacterium. Lineage (GTDB taxonomy): Bacteria > Planctomycetota > Planctomycetia > Pirellulales > UBA1268 > QWPN01. The sequence goes on from JBKDUV010000208.1 coordinate 4,580, forward strand.
GTGCCGACATCCACGCCGACGTTCACGCCGCAGCGGAACTCGATCCCCTCCTCGCGCATCTGCTCGACCCGCCGCCAGACCCGCCACTTCTCCAGCTTGAAGTCTGGGATGCCGTACATCAGGAGCCCGCCCGGCCGGTCGGCACGCTCGAACAGCGTGACGTGGTGTCCGGCCCGGTTGAGCTGCTGGGCACAGGCCAGGCCAGCCGGCCCGCTCCCTACGACCGCCACCCGTTTGCCGCTGCGCACGTTCGGCGGCTCGGGAACGATCCAGCCCTCGTCCCAGGCCCGGTCGGCGATCGTCATCTCGATCTGCTTGATCGCCACCGGGTCCTCGTTGATGCCGAGCACGCAGGCCGCCTCGCAGGGAGCCGGACAGACGCGGCCGGTGAACTCGGGGAAGTTGTTGGTGGCATGCAGCCGCTGGGTCGCCTCGTGCCACTGCTGGCGATACACGAGATCGTTGAAGTCGGGAATGATGTTACCCAGCGGGCAGCCGGTGTGGCAGAAGGGCACCCCGCAGTCCATGCACCGTGCCCCCTGGGTCTTGATCTCCTCGGGGGAGAGGATCGTGAGGAACTCCTTGTAGTGGCGCAGCCGATCCGCGACCGGCTCATAACCCGACACCTTCCGCTCGTACTTCATGAACCCACGCGGCTCACCCATCGAATCGCCTCCTCAAACAAAAATAATGGTGCCTGCCACCAAATCCGGGCTGCCACCAAATCCGGGCAATCTGCTCAGGCAATGCTTGAGTACATCACACAGATTTGGTGGCTGGCACCTTTTTGGCGTCTTCCTGATCCTGCTCTGCGAGCTTCCGCAGCTCGGCCAGAGCCCGCTTGTAATCGATCGGCATCACCTTCACGAACCGCTTCCGCTCCGTCCCCCAGGCATCGAGTATCGCCCGGCCCCGGCTGCTGCCGGTGAACTCCACGTGGCGGGCGATTCGCCCGTGGACATAGTCGACGTCGGCGGCGTCGAGCTCCTCGAGTTCCACCATCTCCATGTTGACCTTGGGACGGAAGCCGCCCGTCGCATCCCACACGTAGGCGATGCCGCCGCTCATGCCGGCGGCGAAGTTGCGGCCCGTCTCGCCGAGGACCACGGCCCGGCCGCCGGTCATGTATTCGCAGGCGTGGTCGCCGGTGCCCTCCACGACCGCCTCGGCGCCGGAGTTCCGCACGCAGAACCGCTCGCCGCAGATGCCGCGGATGAAGATCTCGCCGCTCGTCGCCCCGTAGGCGACGACGTTGCCGGCGATCACGTTCTCCTCCGCCTTGAACGGGGCCGTGCGGTCTGGCATGACGATCACCCGCCCGCCGGAAAGCCCCTTGCCACAGTAGTCGTTGACGTCCCCCTCGACCGTGACCTCGACCCCCGGCACGCCGAAGGCCATCAGGCTCTGCCCGGCCGATCCGCGGAAGTGGATCTTGATCGTGCCGTCGGGGAGGCAGCCGGCGCCGTGCCGGTGGGTGACCTCGCTCGACAGGATCGTGCCCACGGTGCGGTTGATGTTGCGGATCGGCAGTTCGATGGCGACCGGCACGCGGCGGTCGAGCGCCGGCCGGCAGCGGTCGAGGAGCACGGTCATGTCGAGCGACCGCTCGATGCCGTGATCCTGGCGGTCCGAGCAGTGCGTCTTGACCCGCTCTGGCACCTCCGGCTTGTGCAGGATCGTGGAGAAGTCGAGCCCCTTGGCCTTCCAGTGGGCGACGGCGGCCCGGGTGTCGAGCCTGTCGACGCGGCCTACCATCTCGGCGATCGAGCGGAAGCCGAGCTTGGCCATCAGCTCACGGACCTCTTCGGCGAGCATGAAGAAGAAGTTGACGACGTGCTCCGGCTGCCCGGTGAACTTCTTCCGCAGTTCGGGATCCTGCGTGGCGATGCCGACCGGGCAGGTGTTGAGGTGGCACTTCCGCATCATGATGCAGCCCATCACCACCAGTGATGCCGTCGCGATGCCGTACTCCTCGGCGCCGAGCAGCGTGGCGATGACCACGTCCTTGGCCGTGCGGATCATGCCGTCGGTCTGGACGACGATCCGGCCGCGGAGGTCGTTCATGACGAGCACCTGGTGCGCCTCGGCGAGGCCGAGCTCCCAGGGAAGCCCGGCGTGCATGATCGAGGTCTGCGGGCTGGCGCCCGTGCCGCCGTCGTGACCGGAGATGAGGACGACGTCGGCCTTCCCCTTCGACACGCCCGCGGCCACCGTCCCCACGCCCACCTCGGCCACGAGCTTCACGCTGATCCTGGCGTGGTGGTTGGCGTTCTTGAGGTCGTGGATCAACTGGGCGAGATCCTCGATCGAGTAGATGTCGTGGTGCGGCGGCGGGGAGATCAGGCCCACGCCCGGCGTCGAGTGACGGATGCGGGCGATCTCCCGGTCCACCTTGTGCCCCGGCAACTGCCCCCCCTCGCCCGGCTTGGCCCCCTGGGCCATCTTGATCTGCAGTTCCTTGGCGTTGACGAGATACAGGCTCGTGACGCCGAACCGGCCGCTGGCCACCTGCTTGATCTTCGAGTTCTTGCTGTCGCCCGACGGGTCGGGCTGGTAGCGGACGGGATCCTCGCCCCCTTCGCCCGTGTTGCTCCAGCCGCCGAGCCGGTTCATGGCGATGGCCAGCGTCTCGTGGGCCTCCTTGGAGATCGAGCCGTACGACATCGCGCCGGTGGCGAACCGCCTGACGATCTCCTTGGCCGGCTCGACTTCGTCGAGTGGCACCGGGGCGGCCGCCCAGCGGAAGTCGAGCAGGCCGCGGAGCGTGAGCAGTTTCGTCTGCTGCTCGTCGATGAGCTGCTGATACTTGCGGAACTCCGCCCGGCTGTTGATCTGCGTGGCCCGCTGCAGCGAGGCCACGACGTCGGGGGCGAGGACGTGGGCCTCCCCCTTGCGACGCCATTGGTAACGGCCGCCGACGTCGAGTTCCAACGTCTGCGGCACCGCCGTCCGCGGCCAGGCGTGCTCGTGCCGCCGGAGCGACTCCTCCGCCACGCCGGCCAGGCCGATGCCGCCGATCCGGCTCGGCGTCCGGGCGAAGAATTCGTCCACCAGCCGGCTCTCCAGACCCACGGCCTCGAAGATCTGCGCGCCGCGGTAGCTCTGCTGCGTCGAGATCCCCATCTTGCTCATCACCTTGAGCAGCCCCTTCGTCGCCGCCTTGACGAAGTTCTTGTGGAGCTTTTCGCGCGGATAGTCGCCGGCGATGATCCGCTCGGCCTGCATCTGGTCGATCGTGGCGAAGGCCAGGTAGGGATTGACCGCGCCGGCACCGTAGCCCGTCAGCAGGGCGAAGTGCTGCACCTCGCGGGCCTCGCCCGTCTCGACGACGAGTCCGCAGCGGGTCCGCGTGCCGGCGCGGACGAGGTGGTGGTGGACGCCGCCGGTGGCGAGGAGCGCCGGCACCGCCGCCTGCTCGCGACACACGCCCCGGTCGGAGAGGACGACGATCGTGGCCCCGGCGGCGATCGCCGCCGACGCCTCGACCCGGATCTCGTCGAGACGGCGCCGCATGCCGTCATCGCCTGCGGCCGCCGGATAGAGGAGCGAGATCGTCGCCGCCTTCAGCCCCGGCACGACGGGACTCCCCGCGGCACCGAGGGCCTTGATCCGGGCGCACTCGGCGTTGGTGATCACCGGCGTCTCCAGCCGCAGCAGCCGGGCCTGCTCCGGCGTCGTGGCCAGCAGGTTCCCCTCGCAGCCGATCGTGGTGATCATCGAGGTGATGATCTCCTCACGGATCGCGTCGAGCGGCGGATTCGTCACCTGCGCGAATAGCTGCTTGAAGTAGTTGGCCAGGAGTTGCGGCCGGTCGGAGAGCACTGCGAGGGGCGTGTCGTTGCCCATCGATCCGATCGGCTCGGCGCCGTCGGTCGCCATCGGCGCCAGGATGACCTTCAGGTCTTCGAGCGTGAAGCCGAAGGCCCGCTGCAGTTCGAGGAGGCTCGACGCCTCGCCGGCCACGCCGGCGGCCCGCCAGGGATCGGCGGCGTGCGGATGGGCGTCGGTCCGGCCGTTGCCCAGCGTCTCGGCCGGCTCGACGGCCCTGTTCTTCGTCACGTCGGCGGCGGCCGGCGTCTCGGGGAGTGCGTCGAGACGGACCTGGTTCTTCGCCACCCACTCCCGCCACGGCCGCGCGGCGGCGAGCCGGCGCTTGATTTCCTCGTCCTCGACGATCCGGCCTTCCTTCGTGTCGACGAGGAACATCCGTCCCGGCCTGAGCCGGCCCTTGCGAACCACCTCGCCGGCGGACAGGTCGAGCACGCCCGCCTCGCTCGCCATGACGACGAGACCGTCCCGCATCTGCCACCAGCGGCCGGGCCGCAGGCCGTTGCGGTCGAGCGTGGCGCCGATCCGCACGCCGTCGGTGAAGGCCAGCGCCGCCGGGCCGTCCCACGGCTCCATCAGGCAGGCCTGATACTCGTAATACGCCTTGAGGTCGTCGGCCATGCTCTCATGGCCGCTCCACGGCTCAGGGATGAGCATGCTCACCGCCTCCTCCAGCGGCCGGCCGGCGAGGACGAGCAGTTCGAGGACGTTGTCGAGCGTGGCCGAGTCGCTTCCCCCATCGCGGATCACCGGCTTGATCTTCTCCAGGTCGGGGCCGAAGACCGGATGGGCGAGCATGCTCTCGCGGGCCCGCATCCAGTTGATGTTGCCGCGGACGGTGTTGATCTCGCCGTTGTGGGCCAGGTAGCGGAACGGGTGGGCGAGGTCCCAGGTGGGGAAGGTGTTGGTGCTGTACCGCTGGTGGACGAGGGCCAGCGCCGAGGTGACCGTGGGATCGGACAGGTCGGGGTAGTACTTGCTCACCTGGTCGGCGAGCAGCAGGCCCTTGTAGATGAGCGTCTTCGCGGAGAGCGAGCAGACGTAGCAGAAGGCCTGCTCGGAGAGGCCGAGCCTGCCGATCTCGATGCCGAACCGCTTCCGGGCCACGAACAGTTTCCATTCGAAATGGTCGCGGGACACGTTCGGCCCGCGACCGACGAACGCCTGGCGGACGACCGGTTCGACCTCGCGGGCGGTGCCGCCGATCGAGCGGTTGTCGGTGGGCACGTTCCGCCAGCCGAGGAACTCGAGTCCCTCCGCGCGGACCACCTGCTCGAAGAACTGCTCCGCGGTCTCGCGCTCCCCTTCCGACGGCGGCAGGAAAAGGTTGCCAACCGCCCAGTCCCCCGCCGCCGGCAGGCGGATGCCGGCCCGCGGCGCCGCCGCGGCGAAAAATTCGTGCGGCATCTGCAGGAGGATGCCGGCGCCGTCGCCGGTGAGCGGATCGCAGCCGCAGGCGCCGCGGTGGGTGAGGTTTTCCAGGACCTCGAGAGCCTTACGGACGATTGAATGGCTGCGCACGCCGTGCATGTTGACGACGAAGCCGACGCCGCAGGCATCGTGTTCGTTGGCGGGATCGTAGAGACCCTGGCGGGGGGGAAGACCGGGACGGCGTGTCATGGGCGATGCTCGGGGGAAGGCGGTCGGATTCGGGGCAACCCGCGACGTGGTGCCGCGGTCAGTGTCGGGTGCAGGATCGTCGGGTGAACGATGTCAGGGGGTGGCGGCCAGCGGCCGGTCGATCTCCAGATCGACGTCGCGGGCATGGCCGTGCAAGAGTTCGATGAACCGGGCCACCGTAGGGGCCGGCGGTTTGCCGCGGGCATGGACGATGCCCAGCGGCCGGACGAGTTCCGTACCGGCGATCCGCACCGCACAGAGCGTGCCGGCGGCAAGTTCGCGGCCGATCGTCGGCTCCGGGAGAAGGGCGATGCCGGCGTCGATCTCCACGGCCCGCTTGATGGTCTCGATGTTGTCGAACTCCATCGCCACTTCCGGCTCGGCGTCGTGGGCGGCGAGGGCCCGGTCGATCTCGTGGCGGATGACGAGGTCGCTGTCGAAACCGACCATGCGCCTGCCGTGCAGTTCCCCGAGTGCGACCTCGACGCGGCTCGCGAGCGGGTTGCCCGGCGCACAGACGAGGACGATCGGCTCCTCGCGCCACGGCTCCGCCTCGAGCGACCGCGTGCTCCGCGGGTAGCTGACGATGCCGATGTCCGCCTGGCCCTGCTCGACCGACTCGATGACGCGGTCGGGATGCAGGTATTCCAGCCGCACGTTCGCCTTGGGATGACGGCTCATGAACTCCTGCACGTACCGGCTCATGTGATGCAGGCCGACGGAATAGATCGCCGCCACGCGAACGCGGCCGGCGACCTCGTCGTGCAGGGTCCGCACCGCATCCACCAGCGCGTCGTAGCCGGCGATGATCTTCCGACAGCCGTCGTAAAAAACCTGCCCCTCGCGGGTCGGCGACAGGGGCCGCTTGGAACGCTCGATGAGCCGGACGCCGAGTTGGGACTCGAGCTGCCCCACCACCTGGCTGGCGGCCGACTGCGACACTCCGTTGTCCTCGGCCGCGCGGGAGAAACTCCGCCGGGAAACGATGTCGCAAAAGATCGCGAGCGACTTGAGGTTCACGGGAGTCGGCAGCCCGAGGCCGCGGCGGGAACCCCATCCTTGGATAAATAAAACGAATGACGCCGCCGTGCAGCATTCGTAAAACAAATAGAAAGTACCACGGGCGGCCGCCCAGTCAAGCGGCCAACCGGCCCCGAGAAGCCTCTGGGCGGACGTGAAGCGGACCGCCCGCGGCCCGGCGACAGGTCACTCCGCGGGCTTGCCGCGGTAGGTTTTGAGGCTCGATTCGAGCTCGGCCCGCAGCTCGGGAGCCCGGCCCGGAGGGACGAGTTTGAGGGCGGCCTCGACGGTGGCGATCGCCTCCTCGCGCTTGCCGTTTCGAAACTGTGCCAGCGCGAGCGCGCCGGCGATCCCGGGATGTTTGCCGTCGACGAGCTGCATCGCCCGCTCCGCGTGGCGGAGCGCCGCCTGGGGATCGCGAAGCGGCTCGGGCTCGACATTGAGAAGCACCGACGCCGCCTGCATCTGCGCGGTCACGTCGTCGGGCAGGTCACGCTCCTCCTCGACGACCGGCTCGCCGACCTCGACAGTCCCGTCCGCGTGCTCGCCGGGGATCGCGAACTCGTCAGCACGCCGGTGCCGCGAACGGTGACGGCGCTCGTGGCCTCGCTGGTGGAGTA
>JBKDUV010000209.1:0-6311 GCA_046339335.1 Planctomycetia bacterium
CTGGGATTTCCCAGAGTCCAGTAACTCCATGGCTTTCAGCCTGCGCGTTTCCGCGTCTTTTCGTTTTCCGCTGTATGGCATGCATGGGGTATCGGCCACCCGGCCCATCGGCCATGAATCTTTTTTTCAAGCGTCAATAGATCCCGGGTAGGGATCAGCACATCGCAGTGCGTGTCCGGAGAAACGGCGTCGAGGGATCGAAGGCGGCGCACAATCCGGCACCGCGTCGACGCTCAGTCGTGCGCCCTGTAAATGACTTCGGCTATCCCCACGTCACCATCTTGGGATCCACCTCGTAGCCGCACACGTCGCAGACGGGCGTCCGCATCGACACCTGCCCCTCTTCGCAGTGCGGGCAGGTGTCCCTATCCAACAGCACCTTGCAGTCTCTGCCGAGCGTGATGCCACAGTGCTCGCAGGTGGGATGTTCGAACTTATTCATCCACGGTTGCCAGCACTTCGGGCACCGGTCGTGCGGCACGACGTGGATGGAGCCACCGACGATGTACCGTTGGGGCGTGCAGTCCGCTGCATGGGAGTAGGGGGTGTCGCCGTTCGTAGCTGACAAGCCTAGCTCGACGAGCGGCAACGCTCTCTGGTCTCGACTGGCGAACGCTTGCACGACCACATTGAGATCGACGGCGAAATCAGGGCCCAAGGCTTTGCTGATCTCCATGAGGGAATACCGAACCTGCTTGGCGTTGTCGGTGTCCTCCATGAGCATCTTTTCGAGGATCATCGACATGTCGTCGAGGTACGGGCGAATCGCGTCGTATTTGTCGGGAGTCACTTACCGGTCTCCTGGTTTCGCCGCTCAGCGAATGACGGCCACTAACTCGGCGATCACGCGGAGTTCATCTGCTTGGTCGGGATTAATCCAGATCGTAGGAAATTCTTTGTTGCGTGGCTTGAGCTGAATAGCCACATGCTGCTGAGGAGGATCTTCTCCTGCCTCAACATTCTCGAGTTTCAGCGACTCGTATGTCTTGACGGTGTACGACCCGCCGGTCTCCGGGTCGCTGATCGCCCAGTGCTGAACCAGCAGCACCTTTCCGCCGCGGCTGCCCGCCACGTCGCGGCGAAATACGCAGTAGGAGCCGTCGGGGATCAACGGCTCCATCGACCGGCCGAACACCTGTGCCACGAAATGCCCCTCGTCCGCCTTGAGGCCCGCGGGCGTTGGCACCCAACCGAGGCAGTCGGCCGCCACGCTCGGACCGAACTCGCTCGCCGCAGCTTGGAGGTCGTAGACAGGCAACCACTCTGCATATCGCTTGCCGGGCGGCTCCGGCTCAATGCGAAACGTGCCCGATCCTGAGTCGCCTTTCGTCTCCCGCGCTGCTTGCTGCGCGAACGTCCGTGACGCCAGCCGCAGCCGCTCCCGCAAATAGTCCCGCAAGGCTGGATCCGCACACCACACGAAGCAACCCTTTCGGCCGCGCGACAGCAACACCTTGTAGGTGTTCTTGATGATCGCCTGCACCTTCTCGTGCACCCGTGCGGTCGCGGCCGCGTCCCCCTTGGTCTCGGTCAGGGCCTTCTTCCAGCCCTTGAGTGAGGAATCGGTCTTCGCGCGTTTCGCGGGATCACCGACAACCTTGCCGTTTTCGTACCGCAGGTCGGGCCCGATGAGTACACCCAGCCAGTCGAACTCCACGCCCTGGCAGGTGTGCACGCAGCCGACCTGCTCGATGCCGTCCTTCGAGGTGGCCCAGTTCTCGCCCATGAAGTTCCACGGTAGCGAGAGCCCGTCGGCCTGCACATGCTTCACATGCCCGTGCCGCTGCCGGCCTTTCGTCGGCCACTCCCACGAATAGCCCGCGATCAGCCGAGCCTTGTTGGCGGCGTTCTTGGACTTGAGCGCGGCGTACATCTTCTGGGCGTCATCAAACACCCGAAACTCATACTGCTCGTCGGCCCAGTTGTCGAAGTTGCCCGTGGGCCGCAGCTGCAAGACGTCGTCGAGCCAATTGAGATAGCCGTCGGAGCCTCCGCACCGGAACTGGGCGGTGAGCGTGAAGGGCGTGTGGACGTTGGCCTTGAACTTCTTTGCCGCTTCTCGGATCCGTGCCTCGCTGCCCGAGTCGATCCACTGAACTCGCTGCGTCTCGTCGAGAAAGAACACGCTGATGCGGGCCGCCCGCACCATGTCTTCGACCATGCTCTCGCCTTTGTATTGATAGGCCTCGTCCTTCAGGCGGTGAGCCTCGTCCACGATCAAGACCTCGTGCGTCTTGTCTTTCATGAAGTCGGCCGTGTGAAAACTCCACGACGACTGAAACAGCGCCTCCCCATCCTCCCGGTAGTCGCGGTGCCGCTTCGTGAGCTGCTCGGCGAGCGTGTCGCGAAACGCCTTGTTGGGCGCAACCAGAAACCCCAGCCGCTTTGACTTGAGCACCTCGGCCAGCAACCGCACGGCGATTACGGATTTGCCGGTGCCGGGCCCGCCGTGAACGATGAACACCTGCCGCTTGGCGGCTGTCGCCACGCTCGTGATCGCATGCCGAATGATCTGGAAGGCTTCGTTCTGGGTGTCGAGTAGTTCAAACTCCTCGTTGCCGTCGAGCATGCTGCCCACGCGTTCGATCAACGCGGGCGCTGGGATGAGCCGCCCCTTCTCCAGCAGGTAGAGCACGTCGTGCCGCGACCGGTGTCGCACGTATTTCTCGATATACCGCGAGAGGGCGTCGGCATCGTCGGCGAGGAAGAGATGCGTGTCGTCGACGATGTGGCGGTAGCGGCGATCCTCGAGCGGCTCCGGCTTTCGACGGACAAGGTTGAAGAGGTAGGCGGCTGAGTGAATGCCCACGCTCTTTTCCGCGATGTCGGCGTTGAACCGCAGGATCAGACCCTTGTATTTGCGGGCCTGCAAGCAGGGATGCTGCGAGAGCGAGCCGCCGCCGTAGGGCGACCAGACGAGGTCCGGAACGTCAGACTTGTCGGCGTCGCTCCACGACTTCAGCTCAAGGACGAGGCCGTTGTCGTTCGTGCCGTCATTGCCTGCGAGCAAGACGTCCACCCGTGATCGGCCGGCGGCGGAGATGTGGTATTCGATGGCCACTTGCATGTCGTCGGCGACGTCGGCCCGCCGCAGCGCGCTCGAGAAGCGGGCGTATTCGTCCGCCCACACATGCCGATCGGCGGGCACACCCCCCGTCTGCTGCTGGAAGCCATCGATCAGTCGCCGCTGGAGCCGGTTCTGATCCACGTCATCAAGAAACTGCCGCTTCGTCTCGGCGTAGATGATCACAGCTCGCGCAGCTCCGTGTATTTCCGGGCGTTGCCGCGGGCCAGGGCGACGGGGTATTTCCGCTCGTTGGTGGCGAGCTTATTGGCGATTGCTTTGCCAACGTCGATCTCGAGCCGATCGGCGAGCAGGAGTGCAAAAAGAAAGACGTCGGCCACCTCTTCAACGATGGCATCGCGTTTGGCGTTGTCCTTCAGGTCGCGCGCGATTTCCTTGTCGCTCTTCCAGAGAAACCGCTCCTGCAGTTCCGCCGCCTCGATCGCGATGGCGGCAGCGAGGTTCTTGGGCGTGTGGAATTGCGACCAGTCGCGGGCGTCGCGAAACCGGCGCGCCCAGGCCATGAGCGTCTGCCAGGAATCAATGTTCTTGCCCGTGGTACGGCCGGCTGATGCGGGTTTCTTCATGCCGGGGAGTGTACCGCCCGGTGGAGCGGTTCGCCCCGAGATATAGAGCGGCTCTGACCAAGGTTGTCCCACAGGGGCGTAAACTGCCGGCCATGACGCCTGCCGCCCCCTCGCCGTTTCTGGAAATCCCCGAAGCGGAGTGGGTCTGCGCGAATGACCTCTGCTTCTCGATCTTCGATTCGTTTCCCGTGTCGCCGGGGCACGTGCTCGTGATCACGCGCCGGGTCGTGCCGACGTTCTTCGAGTGCACGGCCGCGGAGCAGCAGGCGCTCATGGCGCTCGTCGGCGAGGTGAAGGCCCTGCTCGATGAGCGGCTCGATCCGAAGCCCGATGGATACAACGTCGGCTTCAATGCCGGGGCCGCCGCCGGCCAGACCGTGCCGCATGTGCATGTGCACGTGATCCCGCGGTATGCCGGCGACATGGGCGATCCCCGCGGCGGCGTGCGGCATGTGATTCCGGGGAAGGGGAACTATTTGGCGGGTCCGCCTGCAGGTAGCGTGGGCGATCCGCGGCTCACGCTCACCGCCGGGCCGGAACGGCCCCTCTGGCCGCAGCTCGCGGAGCGGCTTCCGGGGGCCAGCGAGATCGACCTGCTCGCGTCGTTCGTGCAGCCGTCGGGGCTCGACATCATCAGAGCAGGGCTCTTCAGTGCGATCGCCGCCGGGGCCCGCGTGCGGCTGCTCGTAGGCGATTACCTCGGCATCACGTCGCCGGAGGCGCTTCGGCAGTTGCTGGGGTGGATGGACCTCGCCGGTGGGGCGTTCGAGGCACGGCTTGCGGAACTCGAAAAGCTCCGCGGCTCGCCCGATTCGTTTCACCCGAAGGCGTGGCGGATCGCGGATTCGTCGGGTGGGATCGTGGTCGTGGGGTCGAGCAATCTGTCGCGGGCGGCCTTGGTCTCGGGCGTGGAGTGGAACCTGCTCGGCGAGACGTCGGGCTCGGGCGAACTCGACCGCGAACTCGTCGCCGCGTTCGACGACCTCTGGCAGCAGGCCACGCCGCTCTCGGCCGACGTGTTGGAGCGGTATGCGGCCCGGGCTGCCGAGGCGGCTGAGCTGCGTCGCGTATGGGATGGCGAGCCTGCGCCCGCCGCGTCCACCGCCGCCCCGCCCGCCACGTTCACCCCCCGCCCTTGGCAGCAGGAAGCCCTCGCCTCCCTCGCCGCGATCCGTCGCGATGGCTACTCAAAAGCCCTCGTCGCCGTGGCCACGGGCCTTGGTAAAACCTGGCTCGCGGCGTTCGACGTGGTCGCCGTGGGCCGCGAGCTGGGCCGGCCGCCGCGGGTGCTCGTGATCGCCCACAGAGCAGAAATCCTCGCGCAGGCCGAGGCCACGCTCCGGCAGGCGATCGCGCCCGGGAGAGTGTCGTACGTCGCCGGGTCGTCGTGCGACCTCTCCGGCCAGCTCGTCATCGCCTCGATCCAGAAGCTCTCCCGCCCCGAGGCGCTCGCGGCCCTCGCGGCGGCAGCCCCGTTTGATTACTGCGTGATCGACGAGGTGCACCACGCCGAGGCGCCGAGCTACCGTCGCGTGCTCGCGCGGCTGTCGGAGCTGTCTCGGGCCGCCCCGTCGGTCACGCTCGGCCTCACGGCCACGCCCGAGCGGACAGACGGCGTCGACGTGGCCACGCTCTTCGACGACATCCTCGCGGCCCAGGCCACGATCGGCGACGGGATCGCGGAGGGGTCGCTCGTGCCGTTTCGGTATCGGGGGCTCAAGGACGACGTCGACTTCGAGCAGATCCCCTGGCGCAACGGCCGCTTCGATCCGGCCGTGCTCGAAGCGGCCCTCGAAAATGCTCCCCGCATGGAACGCCTCTGGGCCGAGTGGCAGGCCGCCCCGGCCAGTCGCACGCTCGTCTTCTGCTGTTCGCGACGGCATGCCGTGTTTGCCCGGGATTGGCTCCGGAAGTGGGGCGTGGCTGCGGCGGCCGTGTTTTCGGATGCGGCCGGCCCGGGCGGCCCCGTCTCCGACCCGCGCATGGCCTCCCTGGCCGCCTTCCACGCGGGCACCATCTCGGCCCTCTGCGTGGTCGACCTCTTTAACGAGGGCGTCGACATCCCGCTGGTCGACCGCGTGGTGATGCTCCGGCCCACGGAATCAAAGATCGTGTTCTTGCAGCAGCTCGGCCGCGGCTTGCGCGCTGCGGAGGGCAAGCTGAAGCTCGAGGTGATCGACTTCGTGGGCAATCACCGCGTGTTCGCGAGCCGGCTCGTGCATCTGCTCTCGCTCGTCCCCGCGGCCACCGCCGCCGACGCCACGAGGTTTGCTCTATTGAAGCGGTATCTCGACGGCCGGGAGCCAACGCTTCCGGACGGCTGCGTGCTCGACGTGGAGTTCGAGGCGAAGGAGCTGCTCGCGCGGTTTCTGCCGGCGGGCCGGGCCGCGGTGGAGGAGGCGTATCGCGGCATGCGGGCGGAGTTCGGGCGGCGGCCGACGCCGACGGAGCTTTTGCATGCTCACTATCTGCCTCACACGTTGCGAGCGACGCACGGCAGTTGGTTCGGGTTTTGCCGGGCCGAGGGGGATCTCGATGCGAGTGAGGAGCGCGTCGTCGAGCGGTTCGGGGCGTGGCTCGGGATGCTCGAGACGACGAATCTCAACAAGTCGTACAAGATGGTGGTGCTGCGGGTGCTCCTGGATAGCGATGCCTTGTGG